>JBPBPZ010000022.1:0-10568 GCA_050954525.1 Janthinobacterium lividum | reverse complement strand
TGTGCGCACCAAACTGAAAGGGGTAAGCGTTCAGTTTGTCGTTGCGGAAGTATTCGTACAGCGAACCATGGAACGTGTTGGTACCGCTTTTGGTCACAATGTTGATGACCGCACCAGCTGCACGGCCCGTGTCGGCGGTGTAGTTGTTCGTCAACACACGCACTTCGGCGATGGCATCAATGGAAGGACGCACACCGATGGTGCCGATGAAACGCTCGTTGTTATCCAAGCCGTCAATCAGGTTGTTGTTGATGACGTCGGACTGGCCATTTGCTGAAACAGACGAGCTTTGACGACGATCGTCCGGGCGCTGACCTGATCCCAGACCGTTGGGTCCGCCCTCGTTTGCGCCAGGCGTAATCTGCACCAGCTGAACATAGTTGCGGCCGTTGAGCGGCAAATCCTGCACGGCGCGTTCTGTTACTGTGCTTGCGATGACGGAGCTGTCGGTCTGCAGAACAGGGGCGGCAGACGTGACTTCAACCGTCTCGGACGATCCGCCGATGGTAAGCTTCTCATCGAAGCGGCGGCGATCGCCGGCAGCCACAACAGCTTCAGGGACGGCCAGGGTCTGAAATCCCGTGCCCTGGATCTGGATCCGGTAGCGGCCTGGGGCGAGATTGGAGAAGGTATAAGCTCCGCTGTCGCTGGTGTTAACGGTGCGAATATCCTGCGTTGCCAGGTTCGTCAGGGTGACGGTGGCATTCGGTACAGACGCTCCCGTTGGATCTGTTACGTCTCCAAGGATGTCGGCTGTTGTCGTTGACTGAGCAAACGCAGCGCTGCCGCTAAACATCATGGCAGAGACAACTACGGCACTAAGCCACTTATTGCGGACACTGCCAGTCGCGAGGTCGCGACCCTGGTTCTTGTGCCCATTTGAAGTACATACATTCCACTGACCTGCTAATTTCACTGCTTCTCCCAACCGCTTTTCTTTCACTATTCACAAACCATCGGATTGTATGCACAGCGAACAACGATGAGCAAGGGGTGAAGGCAGGGCGGGCAGAGCTGCTGGCCCGAACTGATCGCAAATGGCGCGCTTAATGAGGGCGAGCGTTGGACCTTATGCACAAGCAGTTCAGCAACTTAACCACTACGAGGATCCCGTTGAGAAGGACGAACTCGCAGCGGGCAAGCTCTACTTTGGGACAACCCCGGTAGGTTTGGGGCTACATCCTTCGGCACACAAGTTCGGGCCGCCCCAATAAGAGGCGGCCCGAACCTGTGAAATACACATCTATCGCTTGGCTATTGGCTATTTTTCGAGCGGCTCAGGTGTGGGAATGCGCGGCAGCATGTCTGGGCGCGTGGCTGAGTTATAGGCGAACCAGGCCTCGATGATGGAACCCTGCATCACGTCGTCCTTCTGCACGCGGTCATAGCTGTCGGCGTTGGAATGGTGGGTGCGGGTGCCGTATTCCAGCGTGTCCTGCTGGAAGCCGATCCCGTTCAGACCGATCCAGGAGAAGGCGGTGGAATCGGTTCCACCCGGCGATGCGGTTGGCCTGAACTCTGTCCCGGACACAGCAACAATGTGCTGGTCCTTGATGGGCTCGATCCAGGACTGGAAGATGGCGCCCATCTGCGGACTTCCACCGGCTGAAACACCGCGGAATCGGCCGGAGCCGCCGTCATCATTGAAGTAGACGTCCAGCTTGTCATACTCCGGTGTCTTCTTCATGGTGTCGCGTGGGGCGAAATGTTGCTGCACGTAAGCGATGGAGCCAAAGACACCTTCTTCTTCGCCGCCCCATAACGCCACGCGCACGGTACGCGCCATGGGCTTTTTCAACGTCGCCAGAATGCGCATGGCTTCCATTGCCACAGACGAACCGGTCCCGTTGTCCGTGGCGCCGGTCGCGCCCTGCCAGCTGTCGAAGTGGCCGCCCAGCATGACGACTTCATCTGCCTTGGTGGTACCCGGGATCTCGCCAATCACGTTAAAGGCGTTCTGGTCTTCCTTCTGGTATTCCACCTGGATGTCGAACGTCAGCTTCGGTGTGATGTTGTGCTGCAACAGGCGGACGATGCGGTTGTACTGCTCTGCGGCAATGGCCACAATGGGCGGAGGAACGGGATCGTTGGGGTTCTGCGAGCCGCCATAGGTGCCGAAGATGGTGCCACCGTCTCCGTTGTACCCCGGCGTCAGAACCACAGCTGCACCTTCTGCCTTCATAAAGGCATTGACCTCGTTGCGAAGCGCCTGATTCTTTGGTCCTGAGAGCGCCAGCGATGTGGGGGTGTATACCCATGCGCCTTCGCCAGGACGTCCACGGCCACTTGGGTCGCGATCACCTGCCGGGCCACCGGGAGCGCCGGGTCCGCGACCTCCCGGCCCACCGCCGCGCGGTGTGTTTGCGCGCGCCAGGATCTCTTCATCCGTCGGAGATTTGGTGGCGTCTGCCGTCGTGTGCAGGCGAAGCGGAGCCGGGTCGAACATCAGGACGATTTTGCCGCGGAGCTTGCCCCGGTACTTGTCGAAATCTTCTTTTGAGTGAATGGGCGCCCACACCGGCTCTGCGGTAATTGGGCCATCTGTCCCGGGTGTCCACGCCAGCGGAAAGCCCGTAAGTGCGGCGTATGCCGGTGATTCCATGGCGCCATAGAACTTCTTGATCTGCCATCCGTAGCCAAAAGGCCACTTCTCGAGGTGGACGTTCTTCAGGCCCCACTCGTTCATCTGCTTCATGGCCCACTCTGCAGCGGCACGATGATTGCGGCTGTTGTTCACGCGCGGGCCGTACACCTCAGACATGTAGAAGAGGTTTTCCATCACCTTTGAGTCGTCGAACGCTTCGTGTTTGATCTGTGCCAAAACATCCAGATCGACCTTGTCGCCAACGGCTTGCTGCGCGGTCGCGCCCGAGAGCATCAGCAGCGACGCAGCCACTGCAGAGCCGATGGTGCAGAGAAACAGCTTCATGGAAGTTCCTTTCGATGTTGGTTCTACTGCAGGGCCGAACAGAAGCGGCTAGAAAAAGGGCCTACCTTCAAGTGGAAGATAGGCCCCTCAAGAAGAGTTAGCGGAGAGTTAGAAAATGAGTTTGCCGGCGAACTGTACGTTGAAGGGTTCGCCCGGTCCGATACCCGTTGCGCTACCCGAGTTGCGCGTTGCGGTAATGCGGCCGAAGCTGCCCGATGAGGAAGTTGAGGTTGGGTTCGCCAGGTTGATGCGGTTTGCGATGTTGAACGTTTCAGCGCGAAGCTGCAGGTTCACTCGCTCGCTCAGCTTTGTGTTCTTCACCAGGGAAGCATCCATCGTAAAGAAGCCTGGTCCGCGGAATGCGTTGCGACGGCTGTTGCCGAAGGTGTTCGCTGCGGGAGCTGAGAGGTTTGTCGCCACCAGGAACTGCGCGTAGGGTGCAGCGCCGGCCTGAGGAATCAATGCCGAGCTACCCTTGTAACCCTGGCCGTTGTAGTTCACACGATCCTGGTTTTCGCCCGTGCCGGAGATATCCGAACCCACCTTGATGGAAAAAGGCGTGCCGGTAAAGGCTGTGGTGAACAGGTTGCCCTGCCAGCCCTTGGTCAGCACGGCAACGTGATGGCCGATTTGCGGCGCCTCGTACACCACATAGCCGTTGAACGTACTGCGTACGTCGAAGTCTGAGTCGCCGTAGTCGCCGTTTAGATTAGCCGAGTTCTGGGGTGCCAGGCCGCGCGTGCTTGAAATCACATCCAGCGAGTGTCCCCAGGTGTACGACGCCTGGCCGGTAAGGCCATGGAAGGAACTGGTCTTGATGGTGGCCTGCAGCGAATTGTGGTTTGAGTAACCGTTGCTCTGGATCTCATTCACAGCTCCGATGATGGGAGCATTGATCACTGTCTTCGCTACATTGATGGGACGACGACTCTGAATTGCAGCGGTGCTGTTGCCTGCAATTTGGCCGGGCTGGCCGGTGTACGGGACAGCCTGGTTAATGTCGCTCAGGTTGAACAGCCGGCGACCGATGGAACCCACGTAAGCCAACGTCATGACCGTGTTATGGCTGATCTGGTATTCCGTGTTGAAGCCGAAGTTCTGAGCGTATGCCGTCTTGAAGTCAGGCGAAACTGACGCCAGACCAAAGGTGGTGCCGGGTGGCGTTCCCGCCACGGTGAGAGGTGACGCGGCGAAAGGATTTACACCGGTTTGCCATTGGTAGAAGGTGGGGGCAACGTTGCGAACAGGTGATGCGCCGAACGGATTTGCCTGCGGACCGACTGCGGCGTTATTACCCGGGCGGTTGTCGAAAAAGCCGTTGAAATTGGGAGCATCAAAGTAAATACCCCACTGGCCGCGGAACACCATGCGTTCGTTGGGCTGATACGCGAATCCGACGCGTGGAGCAACGTTCGCCTTACTGGCGTCGTACAGTGCGGGCGTGCCGCTTTTACCCACAGCGATAAGACCGAATGCATCTGCACCGGCAGCGGTCGGGCGATAGTCCGAGAACTGCCCAGTGGTGCTGAGCGAACCGTTGTATTCGTAACGCACACCGTAATTCAACGTGAAGCTTGGCGAGATCTTGTATGCGTCTGAAGCAAAGACGGAATAGGTGTTCTGGTAGATGTCGCGACGGAGCACGCCCTGGGTGAAGGACGAAGACGCTACATAGCCGCCGAGGTAATCCGCAAGCGAACGCACTTCAGAGCCGCCAAAGGACGTGTCTGTTGTGCAGTTTGCTTCACCGGTGTTGCAGGCGTAAGGCGTCTTTGCGCTGCCTGGCGCGGTGCTGATACCAAGTGCCGTGCGCAGGCCGGCGTTCGATGTGGCCGTGCCGTTAAAGGAGAACGAGCCGCGAACATTGCGCTGGTACTGCAGGTCCATGTAGTTGCGGCGGAACTCGCCGCCAATGCGGAGCTCGTGCTTGCCTTTGATCCACGTGGCGACATCCGTGATGTGGCCGGTGTAGTCCTTACGTCCAAGTGGCTGGGTTGCGCCCGTCTGATCGAACGACGTGATCGTGATGGATGGGGCACCGAACAGGCCAGGATCGGTGACGCCAGTGTTCAGGCCCAGCGCCGGTATGTTCTGATTGTGCACCGCATCGTTAAACGTCTGGTTGAAGATGCCGACAGCAATCAGGAACTGGTTTGACAGCCTGCTTGTAATCGCATAGTTGTGGCTTAGTGAGAAGTTCTGCGTGATGTCTGGCGCAACTTCAAAGTAAGGGTAGACATACGATCCAACCGGTGCAATCTGGCGGCCGGTTCCGACAAACGCCTGCAGCTTCAAGGATTGCTTGTCGCTGAGGTTGTAAAGCAGGTTACCAATGCTGTTGTCTGAGTAGCCAACCTGCGGCTGCGGTTCAAGGTAGTTCCCGATCGAAGCCGCCGTTGCATTGCCCGTCGGAAACAGGCTAAGAACACTGAGCGACAGCGGATTTACGGTCTGGCCGTGGGCACGCAGCAGGCTTGTGGCCGCCGCGACATATGTCGCAGTCGGTACCGTTGCGGCGCTTGTGGATTGAATGACAAACTTCTGCCGCTCGTAGTTTACGAAGCCGAACAACTTATCCTTGATGATCGGTCCGCCAAGCGATGCACCGAATTGCGCATTGCGCAGCTTGGGCTTGCGCTGGCTGGACAGCAGAAAGGGCGAGCGTGCGGCAAAGAACTCGTTACGCGTGTAGTAGTAAGCCGATCCGTGAATGGAATTGGTACCAGTTTTGATGGCCAACGAGATCAGCGAACCTGCGTTACGCCCGGCTTCCGCATTGCCAGAAGATTGCACCGTGAACTGATCAATCGCTTCCAGCGGAATGGTTACGCCGGCAATGCCATTGACGCCGCTCTGGTTTGCGGCCGCGCCGTTCTGCCAAATGTCGTTGGAGTCAGCGCCGTCAATCTGATAATTGTTCTGGTTGGTACGTGCCCCGTTCAACGAACCCGCGCCGTTGTAGCCGGGCGTGATCTTGATCAGCTGTGTGTAATCGCGACCATTCAGAGGGATGTTCTGGACCGCGACCGAGTTCACCACGTTGTTGTTGGTCGAAGATTCTGTGTCCAGCGAGATCGCGGCTGCATTCACTTCCACGGACTCAGACCCTGTAACGGAGAGCTTCGGATCGAGCGAGTACACCTGGCCCGGTTGCACGGAGATCTTTTCGATCTTGATGGTTCCAAAACCGCTCGACGTCACGGTGATCACGTACGCTGCGTTCGGCTGCAGATCCTGGAAGGTATAAGCGCCTGCGCTGGTCGACTGCATCTCGCGCGAGTAACCATTTTCCGGATTCGTTAGCGTGACCCGTGCATTTGGAACTGCAGCTCCACTCGCGTCTGTCACCGTACCGGCGATACCACCGCGGTAGGTTTGTGCTCCAGCAACTGCGGTAGACGCAAGAACAGCCAGCAATGTACGCGTCGACGATCTGGAAAGAATACTCATCCGGTGCATGTCCTCTAGGTGCTCAACAAGGTTGAAGCGGTTTTAGGTGCGTTGCATCTTGCCCACTCAGTGTGAACTGACCGGACGCTATCCATGGTTTCCTAAGCATTGCCACAGTCTGGATGGAAGAAGTGGTCACATTCCAGTTTTAGATAAGACTGAACCGCTGCTGGCCCACCATCGTTCACGCTCAAGTAGCGTGAACGTCCGGCGGCAAGCGTGAACCGTTGCAGGAGCTAGACACGGACCACAAAGCTCACCTGAAACGCAGGTTGCAGAGTGACGTGTGTCAGCCAGAGCCGCACACGAAGTGTCCGGCTGCAAACGAGCGCCAGAATAATGAGCACCCGCAAAGTTGTATCTATGCTGCGACTGTAAGTGTGCGTTCACGCAATGTCAACAAAAGCAGGAGGTCTTCAACCCACGCACTGCACAGTATTCGGTGCTTCCATGCCGATAATGTTGGGAGTGATAAGTCGGGCAGGATGCGCTGACTTTCCTGAGCAAGCGCTTGTAAGCCGTAGAAAGTAAGTGCCTGAGAAAGCACTGGCGAAGAAACAGCCGACCAGCTTTCCTATCCAGAAGGTTTCCCGCTGACTGCTCCATGAAGTGCGGAGAGATGGTGAGAATTTGTCGCGGGGACCAATCAGTGAAACGCAGGCTTGTTCGGATCTACTGGTCGAGCGGGCCGCTTTCAGCCTTTAGGTAGGATTCCTAACCCTTTTTGCCTGCTCTTCGCTTTACAGGATCTGCGGGAGTGGCTGGAAAGCATTTGTGAGTCGCTCCGCAACCGAAGATTTCTTGTTCCCAGGGGTGGTACGGCAAGGAAATGTGACCGAGGGAAGTTCTTCAAACGCAGGTTTTGCGAGCAGGTAACCCTGTACAAGCCGGATCCCACACCTTCGCACTTCGTGGAACTCGGCGGCAGTCTCGATCCCTTCAGCAATTACCGTGGTGCCCAGATCGTTGCAGAACTCGACAATCGATCGGACAAGCCGGGAGGCTCTTGGCCGCAGGTGCAAATCGCGGGTCAACGTCATGTCCAGCTTGAGGACATCCACGGGCAAATCCGCCAGAAGGCCGATGTTAGCGAAGCCAACTCCAAAATCGTCAAGCGCCACCTGAAAGCCGTGATGGCGGTACTCGTCCGCTATTGCCTGCAGGTGTCTTGGGTTCTGCACCTGCTCGCCCTCGGTGATCTCAAAGATGAGGCTGTTCAGAGGAAACGACACCTTCTGTGCGGTCGCGAGCGTGAGCTTGATGCAGGCGGCCGGGCTGTACACCGCTCCCGGAATGAAGTTGATCGAAAGCTTCGCCCCTGTTTGAGCCAGTCCGAGCTTGGAAGCCAGGGTGATGGCTTGCACTCGACAGCTTTGGTCAAAGGCATAGCGGTTTTCGTTTGTCACCTGGGACAGGATGCTGGAGGCACCCTCACCGCGTGGCCCGCGTACCAGGGCTTCATAAGCAAACACGCGCTCAGCTTCTACGTCCACGATCGGTTGAAAAGCCATGCTGAAGGACATTGGCTGTTCTATCCCGTCCCGGCACGCATTGCACTTGCTGCTCATCTGCACCCTCTTTAGAGGTATCGGCGCGTTGGCATCAACTCATAAATGTCCCGATCAGCGCCACATGGTCGCCAAGCGATGAGGAAGCGTCCCGAAGGCAAAAGTCGGAGCGACAGGAATCCGTAGTGCTGCTTTGTATGCAGGCGACCCTCATCGGCGAATGTGGAGAAGGCCGCCAGGCATGGCCTACAATTGGGTCGTTGCGTAAGCTCCTTGCCATCTTGTTGCTGGCTGTACTGGGCCTTCCTTTTACGTCGACGCTTCTCGCGTTGACCCCAAAGGGTGAGGCGAATCTGCCCGCGTGTTGCAGGCGAGCCGGAAGGCACCACTGCATTTTGCCGGGGAGCCAGAGCCATGCGATCAGCAACAAGCCGAAGTTTGCGGCACCGCCGGAAACGTGTCCTTTTGCTGCGACCCTGATGGCTTCCAACCATCATCCGCCCGCGCCTGGCGCACCGGGCAGGCAGATTGCGTTTCCTGCTCATCAGGGCCAGGTCGCTAGGATTGCTCAGACAGAATCCATGCGGCGAATTTCGCTTAACCGCTCACGGCAAAAGCGCGGACCGCCCCCTTCTCCTTCCCTCTGTCTAGCAGATCTTCCGCTCCAGTTCGCTGTTCCTAATTGCCGGATGATTGATGCTCCTCTGTTGGTGGAGCAGCCCTCGGCCGGGACGACATCGCACCCTGTGAAATCCGTGACCTACCCACGTGTAGCTGTGAGCTGCGTTTAAGAACTGATCCGGAACATCGACTCGACACGGCGGAACAACATGCGTCCTGGCTCACCGAGAGCATCCCTGGGCGCATTGAAGTTCGCCCTTCTTCGCCGATCGGCTGGAGTGCGGCCGTCCGAATCCCAGCGACCTCGTCGGCCAGACGTAGAGGAGACATAATGCAACCGATTCCAGCAACACCAGCAGCAGATGAGCAGGGGCGGCGACTTTACCGGGCAATTT
Organism: Janthinobacterium lividum; assembly: GCA_050954525.1. Taxonomy (GTDB): domain Bacteria; phylum Acidobacteriota; class Terriglobia; order Terriglobales; family Acidobacteriaceae; genus Terriglobus. The sequence goes on along the minus strand of JBPBPZ010000022.1, from coordinate 1,665 downwards.
GGCGCTGGCATTTCTATGCTGGAGTCTTTTCCATCCCATTTACTATTTGGCTCTCCCTTACAGGTTCCATCTATTTGTTCCGACCACAGATTGAACGCTGGCTCGACCGACCATACGATCACCTGCACCTGAGCGGGCAGCGGTCCACGCCTGAACAAATCGCGCTTGCAGCTGCTGCGGCGGTGCCTCACTCCACCGTGCACTTTTACGAGTTGCCGCCAAACAACGATGCAGCCGTGCGCGTGATCGTGGGTGTGGGAGCGCAGGAATCTCGCGTCTATGTGCACCCGGTGACGCGAGCCATTCTCTACGTCGTAAACGAGGACACGCGACCCATGACACTGCTTGCACATCTGCACGGCCAATTGCTCGCAGGCAGGTGGGGTTCGTACCTCGTTGAACTGGCTGCATCCTGGGCGATCGTACTTCTACTTACCGGCCTATACCTTTGGTGGCCAAGGCAAACGGAGAAGCTGGCGGGTGTGATCTGGGTGCGCCTCGGCAAAGGGCAGCGTATCTTTTGGCGCGATCTTCATGCGGTTACGGGTGTGTGGATTTCTGCCTTTGCGCTCTTTCTCATTCTGACTGGCCTGCCATGGGCAAACGGATGGGGCGCGTACTTCAAAAAGGCGCGCAGTCTTACCCACACATCGGTCACAAAGCAGGACTGGGCGACCAGCCGTGCTGAGGTGCTGGCAGATCGTGTTGCCATGAACAAGCCGGGCCTTGAATCACCAGGCTTTATGCCGGACATGCCCGGCATGGATCATTCCGGACACATGATGACGGCAATGACTTCCCCCGCCGCTTACGCGCCTTTCAACCGGCTCGTTCCTGTCGCGGTTAGCCTCGGTCTTGCCGGCCCTGTAGAGATCATGCCAGCGCGAGACTCCAGAGGACCGTGGACGATCAAGTCCGATGCGCAAAATCGTACCCTGCGCGACACCGTGCAAGCCGACCCAACAACCGGAGCTGTGTTGAGCCGCAGAAGCTTCAACCAGGGCATGCTGCTCGACCGTGTAGTCGGTGTTGGCATAGCCGCCCACGAGGGGCAGCTTTTTGGATGGGTCAATCAGTTGCTCGGCCTGACCGCTGCGTTGGGACTTACGTTGCTGTCGGTGAGTGCTGCCGTGCTGTGGTGGCGTCGTCGCCATGCGGGTGTCCTTGGAGCGCCGGTGCCTATCGGCAAACCGCGCTGGAGCTTTCCGCTGGTTGCATCGGTTCTCGCACTGGCTGTTTACCTGCCTGAAATGGCTGGCTCACTCCTGTTTGTGCTTGTTCTGGAACGAGCCCTTTTCCCTCGTATCCCTTCCGTACGCCGGTGGTTGGGACTATCTGCTGCCTGAGTGGTGCCAGTGATCCGTTAGATGGGTGGATATTCGCTGCTACAGCCTTAGCGACAGCTGGGGAGTAATCTCCTGTGCCGACGCAGCAGAGGGCGTTGTACTCTGCTGCCATGCGTCTCCTTCTTGCTCTTGCCGTCATCGTCTCCATGGTCACGGCTTCGGCTCAGACCATGGCACCAAAGCCTGCTGAGCATGACTCGCCCCAGACCAAATTTCCGTACCGTGACGAGCTGTATGTTGTGAAGAACTTCCGGTTTGGCGATGGCGGTACGCTTCCCGAACTGAAGCTTCACTACCTGACGCTTGGCACGGCGCATCG
>JBPBPZ010000011.1:0-10577 GCA_050954525.1 Janthinobacterium lividum | reverse complement strand
CACTGCCCGTTGGGGTACGAGTGAAAGTGCTTGAAGCTGACCGCGCCCTGCTGGGCTGCAACCGGAGCGGAGACGATGAGGGCTGCGGCAAGGGCAGTGAAACAGGCAGCAACGCAACCGGGGACTTTGGGCATAGCCGAGGGTAGTGCAACCTCCATCTGCACGCAAGACGGAAAGCCCCGGAATCGCAAAACGCTTCGGACGATTACCAAACTCGATCCATTTCTCAGGATGTTGCCTCTCACCCGGCGCAGGAGTTTACCGAATCAGGTGCGACTGAGCGCCGTTTACACGGGCTGCGCCTAAGACGTTGCACAAAGCAATCTCTGCACGTGAAAAGCGCTGCCCACGTGTAAAAAAGAGCCCAATAAGTTGTGCAATCAGCCTTCCAGAAGTTGCCTGTTGCGGCGTGTGGACGAGCAGATTTGTGGCTTTACGAGCGTCGGGAGCTCTCAATAAGAGGTTGAAGAGCGTCTTTCCGGGCGGCCTACTGCCGCAGAAAACTTCATCTTTGCGAAGGTAGGAAAGCATCCCTCCGAGCGCTATCGCACTCTGAATCGCTCATGTGAGTTCATGCTGCGTCCAGGCGTTGAACCTCGAGGGAAGTCGATGCTCATTGTTCTGCTTATTGTGTTGCTTCTGGTATTTGGCGGTGGCGGTTATTACATGGGACCGGGTGCCGGTTACTACGGCGGCGGCGGCCTTAGCCTGATTGTCCTGCTGGTTTTGCTGTACTTCCTGTTCGGACGCGGCCGGGTCTAATCATTAAATTAAGCGCACGGAGCCGCCCGCCACAGTGGGCGGTTTCTGTGTGTTTACGCGTCTATTGGCAGGTTTTCTCGTATGTTCTCGGCCACTTCGTCGATGGGCGTGTCCTGCGTTAGAGCAATCAAATCCTGATCCTGGTTGACGCTTTTCAGCCCGAGCCGATCGGCGATCATGGAGTTCATTTCCAGCAGCTTGGTAGTCTCTTTCTCGGTTAATAGAAGGAGTTGCAGCATCAGGTGTTCGCGCTGGTCAGAGCGGCGGCCAAGGCGTGTTTGACGCATCAGGATGAAGCTCGCCAGCAGGATCGCTTCAATGGCGACGACTGTATCCAGCATGGGAAACGGATATGGATCGAAGTGCCAGCGCAGCGTGCCGTGGGCGGTGTTCAGGATGATCCAGATCGTGAATAACGCAAGGTGAAGCAGTACGAAACTTAGGCTGCCTGCGAAGGTTGCAATCGCGTCACCAGCCCGCTCGGACTGGGTACGGTTCTCGTGAAACTCCTGCTCATGCCGAGCGATCAGGTCGATGTGTTCCTGCAGGTGTGGTTGTTGCATGAGGAGAGCCTCTGCCCCTTAGGATGCGAGCCACCCTCCACAGGCTCCTATTCGAATCGCCGCATCGAACAGGTATGGCGTTGAAGAAAGAATCAAAGAACGGCACCGGTGTGCATCCGGTCAAGACCTTACAAGACCACATTGAGTCGTTGGACGCGGCCATGCTGGTGGCGACGACGGCAGCAGAGGTCGGTGCCGTTCACAAGCTGCGAACAAGCACGCGCCGCGTGGAAGCGCACCTCCGGCTGGTTGATTTGCTGGAGCACGCCACCAAGCCCAAAGCGATTCCTGAGCATGCGACAGAGGCAAAAGCAGTTCAGCGCCGACTGCGACGGGTGCGGCGCGCCGCTGGCGCAGTGCGTGATCTGGACGTACAGGCGGACGCCATCTGGTATGACGCTCCCGCTAAAACAGCCGCGAACGATGATGCAATCGCAGCCGTGCGGAAGCAGGCAAAAGCCTTGCGCAAACACCTGAACCACATGCGTGGAACAGAAGCCGCAAAGCTGATCGATGTGCTGCATGCACAACAACAAAAACTTGCGGCGGCGCTGCAAGCGCTGGAGCAAGCGATGAAGCCCGCCTCCGTCCCGGCAGTCGAACCGGCAAAGATGGCTAAGTACATTGAGCGATGGTTTGCCAACGAAGCGCAAAGCTTGTTGCAGCCCGGCCACAAGCAAGCCAAGGGTGAAGCCTCATGGCAATCTCGATTGCAAGTGCTGGATGAAGATGGCTTGCACAACCTGCGCAAAGTGGCGAAGCTTTGCCGCTACATGGCAGAAAGCGCCCCGGACGATCTGCACACGAGGCAACTAGCGGAGCAGTTTGAAGCCGTGCAGGAAACTGGTGGCAATTGGCATGACTGGCTGTTGCTGGTGCAGCTGTCGAAGGGCTTCCACGGTAAAAAGGCTGAGTTGACGCAACGATACACGCAACACAGCGAACAGGCACTGGCTAAATATCGCCAAACTTTGCTGAGCCTGCTGCCTTCGCTAACTGCAACTGCTGACCTGTAATCAGCCGCTGCAGCTTACGGTTTCGCTGGTGGCGTTTTGCCGTCTGGCGTGGTCTGGTTCGTGATGTCCTGGCCGTTGTAAATGATGCGGGCTGTCGAACGGAAGCGGCGATAGTCCGTGTACTTCACGGTATTCCGCATGTGGATCTCGTTGGCCGGGCCGTCCTTGCTGGCAGCGAAATGTACCGTTCCGTCGGCACGGGTGTACGTCGGGAACCAGTTCACGGTATCGACCTGCTCGTAGTAGGTGGTGAAGGGCACCGAAAAGTGGCCGTGCTTGATATCGTCCGGCGTGTTCTTGCCATTGATCATGACAATTTCAAGGTCCTTCTGGTCGACCCAGACCTTGCCTTCAAAGAAGCGATGCTTGATGTCGCCCGTCTTCGGCGTCGCCTGAAAGACGTAAGTGTCTAGCTCGTCCACCTTCTGCTTGCCAAGGTACTTTACGTCGTAGTTGGGCAGGTCGTCGGTGGTCAGCACAAGCGGGATGCGCAACCGCAGATCTTCGAAGTCGTAGTTATCCAGCGTGACGCGTTCCAGTGTATTTTGGGGCGCGAACACCACGGTTTCATTGCGTGTGCCATCACGGTTGAAACCGATATCGGTCACCTGGCGATACTCGCCGTCAGGCTTGCCGTTGTCATCATTGATGCTTTGCATGATGACGGTCTGGCGAAAGGTGTAGTTCTCACGCGCCTTGGCGAATGCAGATTCGTGCTTGCCGACTTCGGCGATGATCTCGTCCGCCGTCTTGCCGGTGGGCAGCGATGGGTCCAGCTTGCCCAGGCCGCTTTGTGCGCCCGCACCTACGGTGAAAACTGCCGCTGCCAACCATCCGAAAGCAATTTGCGCGCTCGATCTCATACGCTGGATTAGACGCGCAAGGCGGCGCGTTGTCGCACGTTGTGCCGGACGTGTAACGTATTCAGGTCTGCGCGGCTGCGCAAAAGGAGTATCTGATGGGTGCTATGGATGGGGTTAACCGGCGTGAGTTCTTCCGTCGTGCGGGAGCGGCAAGCATGCTGGGCGCAGTTCCGGAGTTGATGATGGGGCAGCCCTTTCCGGTGGACGGTATGGATCAGAGCAACATCGTGCACGAGGTGGCACCGGCAACGCCGGGTGCCGATGCCGCTCCGACCGAAACGATCAACTTCGCCGTCTGCGGTATGAGCCACGATCACATCTATGGCATGACCGATGCCATCATTCGGGGTGGCGGCAAGCTTGTGGCCTGGTATGGTGCCGAGCCGAACAAGGTGGCGCGGTTCCAGAAGCGCTATCCCGACGCCAAGATGGTCGCTTCCGAAGAAGCCATTCTTGATGACAAAAGCATCCAGCTCGTGCTGACCTCTGCCGTCGCCAGCGAGCGTGCACCCCTAGGCGTGCGCGCCATGAAGCGCGGCAAAGATGTGCTCAGTGACAAGCCCGGCATTACCACGCTGGAGCAGCTTGCTGCCGTGCGCAAGACGGTGACAGAGACCGGTCGGATCTACGGCATTATGTACAGCGAACTGCTTGAGGTCAAAGGTGCGATCAAGGCCGGGGAACTGGTGCAGGCGGGCGCGATCGGCAAGGTCATACAGACGGTCAATATCGCTCCACACCAGATTGTGCAGGGCGGCGGCAACGGTGGCGGTGCGGACCCGCGGCCAGACTGGTTCTGGAAGCCGGAACTGTACGGCGGCATCCTGACCGATATCGGATCGCACCAGGTCGACCAGTTCCTGTACTACACCGGTTCCACGTCGGCTGAGGTCATCGAGTCACAAATCAGCAACATCGCGCACCCCGAGCACCCTGAGTTTCAGGACTTTGGCGACATGGTGCTGCGCGGCAACAAGGGCTTCGGTTATGTGCGGCTGGATTGGTTTACGCCGGATGCGCTGGGCACATGGGGCGACGGACGCCTGTTCATCCTGGGCACCAAGGGCTACATCGAAGTCCGTAAATATGTGAATGTGGGCGTGGGCAAGGCAGGGAACAACCTGTTCCTGGTGGACGGGCAGAAGCAGCGCTTCATTGACTGCAACAACGTGACACTGCCGTTTGGTCGTCAGTTTGTGGCAGACGTGGTGCACCGCACCCACACCGCACAGGACCAGACACAGGCCCTGCTGGCGGCAGAACTGGTAATCAAGGCGCAAAACGGTGCGAAGCGGGTAACAATCGACGCCTGACATGCCAGGCACGCCGCGCATTATTTAGTGGTCTCACCTCACACTCAAGTGCATTATGTTGCTACACGCTTTCAGCACGCAGAGATGCGGTCGTTCCGGCGGAACAACTGCATTCTGACGTGCGGGAGTGCGCGCTTATCGAGTGAGGACGCCATGAGCCGGAAGCTGCTGTTCTTTTTTGATGGAACGTCCCGTGCCACCGCTGGATTCGTCAACGATGCGCCCACGAACATGTATCGCCTGAACCAGGTGTTTACCAATGGCATAGCGGGCGAGCAGATCTCGTTCTATTACGCAGGCGTGGGCACGCGCGATAGCAAAATATCGAAGTACACCGGTCGCGGCTTTGATCAGATCGTGATGGAAGCGTACACAAACCTGGCTTCCAATTACTGCCCCGGAGACCAGATCTACCTTTTCGGGTTCTCGCGCGGTGCGGTTGCAGCGCGTGTTCTAAGCGGATTTCTGAGCAATCCCGGCCTCTTGAAGGAGGACCGGCTGAGCCAGGACTTTCCTACCGCGTGGCGGCTCTACAAGAATTACGCAAGGGACACACTGGATTGGAATGAGCGCGATCGCTTGCGGGGAAAGCTTCACGGCTCTTTGCACCAGGCCACCAGGGTTCGATTCCTTGGCGTGTTTGACAGTGTTCCTGGCTACTCTCACGACATCAAGCTGCGGGTACGAAACTGCGTGCTGGAAGAGTGCGTGGATCACGCAGTACAGATCCTGGCCGCTGATGACCGGCGCACGCCGTTTTTTGCACCACTGCTTTGGGACGACAAAAAGACTCCGAACCAAACACTGGAGCAGATCTGGCTGCCGGGTGTTCACAGCGATGTTGGCGGCTCTTCCGACGCCCGGTTCTTTGGCCATCTCGCGCTATTGACCATGGTCGAGCGCATCCAGGAACACTGTCCCGAACTTGAGATAGAACAGGGGTATGTTCAGCACATCGAGGAAGAGGTGTTCCTTGACCGGCCGCCCATCCAGATCACGAATGAGTGCGACACGTTTGAGGAGAAAGTGCTGCAGTGGGGCCGACGGCATTTGCAGGAACACACGATGCTGCACGAGGTAATGGGTAAGCTGACCGGCGAAAACATCTACATCCGGCGGAGGCGGCGAACCTACCGGCCACGCAGCGGGGGCAATGCTCAAGGTGTTTTTACTTCGAAGTACACCAGCCAGATTGATGCTGCCGTAGAAGATAATCGCAAGCCGGCGAGATAGGCCCAGGCGCAGTAAGGCTGAGTGGAACTGCCTTAATGCGTGCGCTACTGAATTTTGATTACTGGGGTGGACGAGCAGGTGCTTGGGTAGATACGATGACCCGCATGAACAACCCACTTACTCGCCGCGCGCTGTTGCAGACCGGCAGTCTTGCCGCAGGATCGTTGCTCTTGTCCCGCTTTGCCGCTGCCGCGAAAAGCTCGCCGGTCAAGCTTGGCATTGCCAGCTACACCTTTCGCGAGTTCAAGCAGCCAGAGCAGTTGATCGGTTTTATGAAGCAGTTGAACCTGACCGCCATCAACCTGAAAGATTTCCACCTGCCTATGGATCCTCCAGACCAGGTGGCGGCGCGTGCGGACGTGTACCGCAAGGCCGGGCTGACCATCACAGGCGGCGGCACCATCTACTTCCCAAAGGATGAAGACGAGGACATCAAGGCGAAGTTCGACTATGCGAAGGCGGCGGGCTTTCCGATGATTGTTGGGTCGCCAACGCACGCTTCCATCGGCCGCGTAGAGAGCTTTGTGAAGAAGTACGACATCAAGCTGGCCATTCACAACCATGGCACCGAGGACAAGGAATGGCCGTCGCCGCATGACATTCTGAAGGTCATCGGGAACATGGACAAGCGCGTGGGTTGCTGCGTTGATCTGGGCCACGCCATGCGCGCCGGTGATGACCTGCCCACGACGCTGCGCGAGGTTGGGCCGCGGCTGTACGACATTCACATGAAGGATCTTGCTGATAAGAACAGCAAGGAAAGCCAGGTTGCCGTGGGTGAGGGTGTGATGCCCGTCAAGGCGATCTTCCAGACGCTGGCTGCAATGAAGTACCCCGGCTATGTTGACCTGGAGTATGAGATCAACGGCAAGGACCCACTGCCGGGCGTGACGAAGAGCATCGCCTTTGAGCGCAAAACGCTTGCGGACATGGGGTACACCGCCTGATTCGAAGAGTGACGCAAGGGCAGAACTTATGTATCGGTTCTGCCTGTCACGTGTTCTTCACTTTCACGACGCGAAATGGCCTGACTACGCAGTCAACGGCACAGAGGCAGAAACCCTCTTATCTGGTGGAAGTAATACCTCCGAGGGATACGCATATGGGACTGATTACACCGAACGAATACGACGATCTTCGCTCTCTTTACACGGGTCAGCTACAGTACCTGCACTCCACCGAAACCCAGATTGTAAAGGGCCTGGAGAGCATGATCGAGCATGCACAGGACTCTCAGCTGAAGCAGGCATTCCAGACGCACCAGCAGGAGTCTGAGACCCAGGCACAGCGTCTGGCACAGATTCTGACCGAGCTGGAAGGCGATGATGATGACAAAAAGGATCCGATCATTACCGCTCTGATCGGTTCGGGAGTCAACATCGTGCGCGAATCAAGCGAAGGTCCTGTGCGCGATGCAGGTCTCATCGCAACTGCTCAAAAGATCGAGCATTACGAGATTGCTTCGTACGGCTCTGCAATTGCCTGGGCAAACGTGCTCGGTCTCAGCCAGCACGCCTCCATCCTGGAGCAGTCACTGCAGGAAGAGAAGAAGACCGACGCCCTGCTGACGCAGCTTGCCACGTCAGAAAACACGGAAGCGGCTGCTGTTACCGCGTCGTAATCAGCCTTGGACCAACAGAAAGGCCTCGCTTCTGCGAGGCCTTTCTGTGTTTAATAACTGGATTCATATGAGTTTGGGTTCGAACTTTGCATCGTAGGTGCGCTTGCGCATGGCCGTTGCCTGTGCGTCGTTGATGAAGTTGCCAGTCTGCGGATCCACACTCAGCGGGCGCTTCAGTTCATAGGCTATGTTGGTCATCAGCAGCATTTTTACGGCCACGGCACCTTCCGCTACAGGCGAATGCAAATCAGACTGATTGCCTGATTTCACAGCGGTCAGCCAGTTCTTAAAATGGGCATCGGTCATGCTGTCCGCACCGACAAGGTCGTTGCTGGTGGTCTTGTCCAGGCCCTTATGCACGTTGAAGCTGTCGAGCATTTTGCCCTTCATGTCGTGGACTTCCCATCCATCGCGATCCAGGATGACGGTCCCGGTCTCGCCGTGAATGGCGACGCCCCGTTCGCGGTTGAAAATCGGCATGTCGTTGCAGCACCGGCACTCCCACTCGATCAGTTTGTCGGGGTATTCGAAGCTGGTGTTCAGCGTGTCGTAGAACTGCCAGTCGTCCTTGTAAGCGTATCGACCACCAGAAGCTGAGACACGGTTGGGCAGCGCCACGTCCAAGGCCCAGCGCGCCACGTCTACTTCATGGGTTCCGTTGTTCAGCGACTCACCCGTTCCCCACTGGTGGAACCAGTGCCAGTTGTAGGGCTGCACGTTGTCCTTGTAGGCCTGCCGGGGTGCCGGACCTTGCCACAGATCCCAATCGAGCGTCGCCGGCACGGGTGCCGGTTTGCCCACGCCGATGCCCTTACGGCTGTTGGTGTACCAGGCCTTGGTGTAATACGCGCGACCGATCAGGCTGCCAGACTGCACCTTCTGGATGATGTCCATGGAATGCTGCGACGAGCGCTGCTGATTGCCCATCTGCACGACCTTGCCGTACTTCTTCTGCGCGGCCACAATCAGTTCCGCCTCATGGATGTTCTGGCTGCAGGGCTTTTCCACGTAGACGGCCTTGCCGGCCTGCATTCCAAGAATCGCCATGGGTGTGTGCCAGTGGTCAGGCGCGGCGATCGTGATGGCGTCCACTTCTTTTAACGCGAGAATTTTGCGGAAGTCCTGCTCGCAAGCGGGCGCGGTGCCTAAGCGCTTTTCCGCCGCGGCAGCATACTTTGCCATGATGTTCGTTTCCACGTCAGCCACATGGGACAGGTTCACCATGTCCTTGTTGGCGTGGAAGCTGGAAAGGTGCGCGTAGGCGCGGCTGTTCAGGCCGAAGGTTGCGACGTTGACGCGTTCATTGGCACCGATAATGCGTGCATAGCTCTTCGCGGTGCTACTCAGGGCCAACCCGGCAGCGGCGGCAGCAGCGGAAGCGGTAAATTCTCGGCGGTTCATGGATAAGTCTCCTTGGCGCTGCCATTGTAACCATGTCCATGCACGTCTGGCAGCAATTCGCAGCTACGCTAACGGTATGCCCTTTGGTCGCAAGAAACAGCGTGAACCCCTTACCGAACCGGAGCTGTTCGACTATGCCTGCAAGTCGTTGGGAGCTCGTATGCAAAGCGTCCGCGATCTGCGTCGCAAGATGCAGGACCGAGCCGAACCGGGGCCAGAGGGCGAGGCTGCCATTACGCGCATTCTGGAAAAGCTGGTGGAGATGCGCTACCTGTCCGACGAGCGTTACGCTGCGGACTTCACGCGCCTGCGGCAGGAAAACCGCAGCCTGGGCCGCCGCCGCGTGCAGCAGGATTTACAGCAGAAAGGCATCGCGACGGAGTTGATTGCGACCACGCTGGATGAGGCCTACGGCGACCTGGACGAGCAGGCGCTCGTCCGCCAGCACCTGGAACGCCGCCGCATCCAGCCGCCCACGGATGAGAAAAGCACCGCGCGCGTTCTGCGCCGGTTGACCGCTGCGGGCTTTTCATCGAAGTCGATCTTTGCGGTGCTGCGCAGCTTGCGCAGTGGCGAAGCGGCGTTGGCACGGGCCGAAAGTGAAGTAGCGGAGGAGTGAGCCGTCGCGAGGAATCGCTCTGCTTTGTCTTGCCAGCACTCAGCGGTCACTCTGCCTTTGTTCTGGCGAGCGCTCCTCTGTCACCCTGCGTTTGTTTACCCATACTCATCCATCATGCTGAGCGAAGCACGCAGTGAGTAGTCGAAGGACCTGCTTTCCTTTCGGGTTGCGTGCTGCTCCAGAAAACAGCAGATCCTTCGACTATGCTGCGCTCCGCTCAGGATGACGGATCAAGCGGTTTCAGGCATTCTCATGGGCTCGTAGGTACAACTTGTGGCGTGACATGGCAGCGGCGAGCGCGCCTCTGTTTATAGCCTTCTGCAAACGGGAACGTGTTTTGCATCCAAACACCTATGAAATTTCGCACCACAATTGCCATTGCCAGCCTGCTGCTTTCCGCACCACTCGCATCGTTTGCCCAGCGCAACAACGCCGCCGCGCCCACAGACAAGGTGGTCGGCACCCTGGAGACGGTTGCGACTTTTAACGGCCCCATGCCAACCGGTGTCACGGTGTCGCGCAGCGGTCGCATCTTCGTAAACTTCCCACGCTGGGGTGACGACGTACCCTTTACCGTCGCCGAGCTGGTAAAGGGCAAGGCGGTCGCCTATCCGAATGCGCAGGTCAACGACTGGCAGGGTCGTAGCAAGCCCAATCCGAACGCCTACCGCAACGAGGCGGAAAACCAGACCCACTTCGTTAGCGTGCAGTCTGTCGTGGTGGATCCGGAAGACCGCCTGTGGGTGCTGGACACCGGCGCACCCCTGCTGAAGACCGTGGTTCCCGGCGGGGCGAAGCTGGTGTGCATTGACTTGCAGACAAACAAGATTGTGAAGACGATTCTTCTGCCGCCAGAGACCGCCGGTCCAAACAGCTACATGAACGATGTGCGTTTTGACCTGCGCAAAGGCCAGCAGGGTGCGCAGGACCCGCAGACTGCCGTTGGCAGCGCACCGGCTCCGAAGCCGGATGCTGCTCCGAAGGACGCCATGCACCCTACCGCAGAGCGGACGCCAGGACAGCCATCCACAGATTCAATCCACGGCACGGCCTATATTACCGACTCGTCCTCACAGGGACCGAACGCCATCGTCGTTGTGGACCTTGCCACGGGCAAGAGCTTCCGCCGCCTGAACCAGCACAGCAGCACGCTGGCAGAAGACGGCTTCCTGATGTTTGCCGAGGG
>JBPBPZ010000358.1:0-10611 GCA_050954525.1 Janthinobacterium lividum | reverse complement strand
CGTCGGAGGAGATCTTGCGTGAAACACCCGTGTGATTGACCGTTGGCATGAAGACCAGGAAACGACCCGGCAAAGCGATGTGCGAGGTAATACGCGCACCCTTCTTTGCAATGGGTTCCTTGGCAATCTGCACCAGGATTTCCTGCCCTGGCTTCAAGAGTTCATTGATAGCCGGCAGGTCGCTGGTCTGCATGCTCTGCCGACGATTGCCGCGACCGCGATCTCCGCTGCCGCCGCTGTTCCGGCCACCGCGACGATCTCGCCCGTGTCCGGTGGACGGACGCCGATGCCCGTCACGCTGCTGCTGCGATTCTGAACCGGGAGTTACCTGTGCGCCTTCTGCGGGCGCTTCCTCTTCATCCTCGTCGTCTGGTTCCCCGCCGAAGTCTGCCTCGGTAAAGCCTCCCGTATCAGCCGAAGCGTAAGCATCTTCTTCCTCTTCCGCATGGGTCGCGTGCTGAGACATCTCGTGCAGAACAGAGCCTGCATCGTCTGTACCGTCCAGGGTCTCCTCTTCGTATTCGACTTCGCCGTCCTCGGGGTTTGCGAGTGCCGCGACGAACTCGTACTCGTCGCTGTCCAGATCCTCGTCGATCTCCTCTTCGTGGAAGTCGCCGTCGCCGTAGGCGTGGATCTCCGAATCAGCGACCGTCGGTGTGAAGAATGCTGAAGCACCGGAAGGAACCGACTCCTCCAGATCGATGGGATCGGTGGAATGCACGGCACCTTCATGCGCCGTCGGCTCTGCCGCCGCCGCATCGTCTTGTGCTGGCAGGCTTTCCATCGAAGCTGGCTCATCTGCACTCTCATCCGTGATGGAGATCATCTCTCCACCCGCTGTGAGGCTTGTGTATTCCGGTTCAGCAGGCTCGAAGGAAACAATGGGGTCAGCTACCGGAATCTCTTCCAAAGCAGGTACTGCCGATTCCGTGTCCTCGGGTGCGGACAGATCATAGGTCGTCTGGTCGGGCGCATCCCCGGCGATCTCCTGGTCGGCTTCCTGCACTGGCTGTGCTTCAGATTCCGTCTCCGCTGGGCTGGCTGGCTGCTCGAAGCGGAGCAGATCGCGCCTTGCGGTATCGGAAATCGAAGCGCTTGCACCTTCTTCCGGCTCGTACTCCTGGTCAGGTTCCGGCTGGGTAGACGACGTGGTCTCCTCGCTCGCGGAAAGGTCTGCAATCTCACCCGGCAACGCCTCCAGGTCGGTGCTGGCAGCAGCTTCCTCCACCGGCTCAGAGGCGGCAGGGGTGTGCAGTGCCGTCATGCCGCTGGGCTCTTCCGGAGCGGCCGCTGAGGCAAAGTCCTGCTCGCTTGCAACCAGTGCAGGGCTTGCTTCCTTTACGGGGCTCGGCTCGTTCTGAGTGGGAACAACAGCAGGAACGGCTTGGACAGGGGGTGTCTCACGAGACCCGGTGCCGCGATCGCCATTGCGCTTGCGGTTCCGCCCCAGGCTTTCACCCGGCAGAACAGCGCCACCATCCCAGCCGATGATTTCGATGGACGGTGCGGCGATCACAATGGTCTGCGACACAGGAGCGTTACGCTTCGCCTCGGCGTCTTCCGCCGCTACTTCGGCCGGATCGCGATATTTGCGAATGGACTCGCCCGGTAGAAGGATAGGCCCACCCGTTGACTCGGGGGCCGCCTCTTCGTTCATGTAGCCAGCGTAGCTGTTATCGAACGCGGGTTCCGGACGCTCCTCGCGACGCGGTCCGCGTTCGCGTTCGCCACGCCCACGACGTCCGCGTTCCTGCCTACCCTCACGGGCGGGCTGCCTTGCTGGCGCAGCGGCAACCGGAAGCTCGCTCTCGAGATCGATCTCGATGGCTCCGCTATCGGCCGCATCCATGCTTTCGACAAAGCCAACCTCGAGATCGGCTTCCACAGTTTCGAATCCATCAATTGGCTCGGGTGCTTCCGTGGTTTCGGCACCGGTGGAGACCGGCTGATCTTCACGCGCTCCACGGCCACGGCGGCGACCGCGGCGACCACGCCAGCGCCGGCTGCCAGCACCCTCGACGGTAGCATCCGCTTGCCCGGTCGCTTCGACGGGTGCTGGTGCTATGGGTTCGTCAAAGGAGACAGTGCTTTCTGCCTCAGTGATTGGAAGTGCGGCGACAGGCTCAGCTTCTTTGCGGTCGGGGCGCTCATTGCGGCGTCCGCGGCCACGGTCACCGCGGTCTTGCCGATCGCGACCGCCTTCGCGCACCTGCGCAGGTTCGGCAGAGGCCTCGCGAGCCGGTTGCTGCTGACGGCGCGCTCCGCTTTCTGACTCAAAGTCGGCCGCATCCCCCTGCTCTTCCATGAAGTCGGTAACGTACAGAAACGCGTCGCGTTCCAGACCAATATCCACAAAGGACGACTGCATACCGGGGAGTACACGCGTCACTTTGCCGTTGTAAATAGAGCCTGCGAGCGTGTACTCATTCTCGCGTTCGTAGTAGATTTCTGCCAGTTGTTCGTCTTCAACAATGGCCAGCCGCGTCTCGTGCGGCGTTGTGGAGATGTAAATTTCTTTCGACATGGTGCCTGCCTGTTCCTGTCGTCGGAACAAGGGCCTTGTCAATCAGAGCGGGAGCGCGAACCTCTGCGCTAGACCGCGGACCGCAACGGGAAGGGACCTGATGAGGAAGATGGTAGGCAACACCCACAGAACAAGGCACACGCTGAGAACCCGTCAGGCAAAGGCCGCCTGCAGAGTCGCTGTGTGACTGGATACGCCGGGTGCTGCATATGTACTTCCTCGTCTCGGCTCGCTCCGGATGTTGTGACCGCTCATGCCTGAACTACGGCGGGGTCGTTTGCCGTCCGGTGCTGCTTTGTTCTTCAGATCGCTGCCCAGCTGCGGCTGACTTCTTTGCCCTTGCCGGCGACTGTAATGGTGGTGCAAAACCTTTGTGTACCGTTCCGGCGACCTGTGCGCACGATTTGAACGGCTAATAAGCCACGCGGCGAACGCGCCGTTGTGGATAAAGCTGCACCTATTGTGCATCAATGGCCGCAGTTGGTCCAGAAGAACTTAGTTCACGAAGCGGCTCATGCGTACGTTCATGACAATGCCCAATGCCAGAAACGTAAACAGGACCGAAGATCCACCATAGGAAAGCAGCGGTAGAGGGATGCCTGTCACCGGCATCATGCCCGCGACCATGCCGACATTAACCGCAATCTGGAACAGCATGACGCCCGCCACACCCATGACAAGCAGCGTTCCAGGGGCGTCCTTCGCGATTTGAGCGTTATGGACCAGGCGCATAAGAATCAAAAAGTAGAGCAGCAGGACCGCGGTCGCTCCTACGAATCCATGTTCTTCGCACAGCGCCGCAAAGATGAAATCGGTGTAAGGAATGGGCAGAAAGTCACCCTGTGTCTGGGTTCCTTTCGTGGCACCCTTGCCCCAGATGCCGCCCGACCCAACCGCAATCAAAGATTGCTGCACCTGATAGCCCTTACCCCTGGGATCATCTTCGGGATGCTGAAAGCTGGTCAAGCGCGCCTTTTGGTACGGCTTCAGGAGCTTGCCACTCTTCCATACGCCCACGCCCAGGACCGCAAACGTAGCCACCAGGATTAAGGCGTGTTTCCAGCGGATGCCTCCAAGGAAGAGGCCGACCAGAAGTACGGGGCTGTACGTCAGCGCAGTCCCCAGATCAGGCTGTTTCAGCACCATCAGCATGGGCACGCCAATCATGGCGAACGCCTTGCCAATGTCGATCCAGTCGAGCTCATCCTTATTAGCCAAGGCCCAGAAGTAACGTGCTGAAGCCAGGATCAGCACCAGCTTCACCCATTCGGACGGCTGAAAGTGGACGCCGCCTGGCAGACCGATCCACCGCCGCGCACCCAGCACCTTGCGGCCCACCAACAACACTGCCAGCAGCGACACGATGCTGACCCCATAGGCCCAATTGGCAAGCTCGACCAGGCGATGGTAATCAATCATGGAGACAATAAACATCAGCGAGATGCCGATTGCCAGAAAGCCGAGCTGCCGGGTATGGAAGCCATGAAACTTGGTATGCAGTGTGGCTGAGTAGATTTCCATGACGCTGAAGAATGACATCAGAAGGACAAATCCGAAGAGCGTCCAGTCAAAGTCGCGGTATGAGGAGAAGCGCGTCATCCTGCCGCCTGCTCCTTTACCTTGGTGCGGGGAACGGTTGCTGCTGGCGCTGGCTGCTGTTCCGGTGATGGCTGCTTCGGCTGTGGAACAGGTATCGAACCGTCAGGCGCAGCTAACACTGGCGTAGCGTCAACGGGCACGCTGGCCTGTTCCATCCGCAAGTTGCCTTCGCGCTTGCGCTGCTTGTCCACAAAGGCTGAGACGACCTGTGCGGCCAGCTTGGCCGCGTTCGAACCCCAGTCACCGTTCTCCCACAGAACAGCAACGACAATGTCAGGATTGCGGCGCGGCGCCATTCCGACAAACCAGGAGTTTGGCTGCGTCTTCTTGCCCTTGTTGGTACGGGCCAGGGCGTCATGGCTCATGACCTGCGCCGTCCCGGTCTTGCCGGCAAAATCAATGCCCTCCAGGTGCGACGCGAACGCCGTCCCTGTGGTCGTCGTGGCTGCCATGCCTTCGGTTATGGTCTGCCAGTTATCCGCTTGCAGAGGCACGGTACGGTCGCCTGAACCTGGGAAGGTTTCCAGAAAGGCCTCACGTTCGCCGGCAGGAATCTGGTCAGGCGAAAGAACATGGGGCCGCTTCAGAGCTCCGCCACTGGCCACACCGGACAGTGCACGCGCCATCTGCAGGGGCGTAGCCGCCACCGCACCCTGTCCAATCCCGACTGAGATCGTCTCCCCGGCGTACCACTGCTGGTGAAAGTTCTTCATCTTCCACGCGGTCGAAGGCATGGTTCCGCTGGCTTCTTCCGGCAGGTCGATACCCGTCTTCTGCCCCAGACCAAGGGCAGAGGCGTAGCGTGCGATCACATCGATGCCCAAGCGCTGGGCCAAAACGTAGTAGAAGACGTCGCAGGACCATGGGATAGCGTGGTCAATGTCCACCGCTCCATGCCGCTTGTCACAGTGGTAGTAGTGGCCATAGAAATCCATGCCGCCACCACAGTTGACGTGCTCCGTACGCGCGACGCCTTCTTCCAGGCCAGCGACCGACATGATGATTTTGAAGGTGGAGCCTGGGGCCACCTGGGCCTGAATGGCTTTGTTCAGAAGCGGGTGCTCCGGGTCTGTGATGATCTTGTTCCAGTAGGTGCGCGACAGGCGCACGGCGAACTCGTTCGGGTCGTAGTTGGGCCGCGAAACCATGGCCAGGATTTCGCCGGTATGTGGATCCATGGCCACCATGGCACCGTTCTTCCCTTCCATGGCTTTTTCAGCGGCGGTCTGGATGTCTAGATCGACGGTCAACTTAAGATCCTGCCCGGGTTTAGCGAGCTCTTCTCCAAGGCGGCCAACCTCGCGACCGTGGCTGTTGACGACCATGTCGCGCGATCCATCCACACCGCGTAGCAGCGAATCGTAGGCCTGCTCCACGCCTGACTTGCCCACCACGTCACCCGGTTCGTAAAAGGCGTACTTCGGCTGGTTCAGGTCCTGCTCGGAAATTTCGCCGACGTAGCCGATCAGGTGCGCCGCAAAGCCGTCGCGAGGGTACAGGCGACGCTGCTGTTCCAGCGTTTCCAACTCTGGCAGCTCGTTCCGGTGGGCTTCGATAAATGCCTGTTCGTCCGGTGTGATGTCCTGTTTGAGCGGAATCGGCTGGTACTTTGGGGCGTACTGAAAGTGGTGCAATGTTTCCTGCAGCTGGTCTGGCTGCAGGTGGAGACCGTCTGCGATGAGGGGCAGATCGGTGTCGCGCATCTGCTCGCGCAGCAGGAAGCACGTTACAGACGTGTAATTGTCGACCAGCAGCCGGCCTTCACGGTCGAACAAGCGACCGCGCGGTGCCAGGATGGGCACCTTGCGCACCCGGTTTGCCTCGGCCAGCACGCGGTAGTTACTGGCACCCAGTACCTGCAATCGCCAGAGGCCAACTACAAGGACCATGAGCACCGCGACCACAATGTACTGCATCGCAGCCAGCTTTACCGGAGAGATCTTCTCCTTGCGCCGGACGACATTCTCATCAGTGGGCAGATTGACAGGATCGGTAGGCAGCATACGACTCACGGCAAGTGTAAAAGCAAAAGGCACGGAGTAAGCTCCGTGCCTTTGTTGATTCTGTACGTCAGGGCGAGTTAGGCGGCCTTGGTGGCGAGGGCCTTCACGCGTGCGTTCAAACGGCTCTTGTAGCGCGATGCCGTGTTGTCGTGCAGCACGCCCTTCTGCACGCTCTTGTCGAGAATGGAAGCGGTAGCGCGGTATACATCCTTGGCAGCGGTTACGTCACCCTTCAGCAGGGCCTCGCGCATCATGCGCAGGGTTCCACGCAGCTTGCTGCGATTCGCACGGTTGATCGCGGTTTTGGCGACGGTCTGCTTGGAACGCTTCAGGGACGAGACATGATTTGCCATTCAGAACTCTTTTCTTTTCTGGGTCAGCACGATCTTGCTGGCTGACCGAATCTTGATATGCACTTCTGTGCAGGAGACGTGCGCCTGTGGCGAACAGGGCTCGCCTCAACCTTCTAAGCATAGGGGAGTTCCCGTTGCAAAGCAACTATTTTCATGCAGTGGAGCCTCAGCGGACAGCGGCCTATGATGTAGTCCTCTGTCCGCTTGTCTGACGCGAGGACGGCAGCGTCATGATTTTCATGATGACGATCAGGTCACCTGATCCCGGAAACCATAGGAACGCGAACGTCGGACAGTAACCCCTGTGACAGCAGGACGCCTGTATCCATCTGAGGCAGTGCGTAGTGCGAAGCTGAACATTCACGCATTCATCACAGTCACGCAACATGCCGCAGCAATGCTGGCACCATGAGGCCATTCCACTTCTTCTCTTTACCCCTACGGGTCACCGCGACCCTGTGTCTCACTGCCGGCGCGCTCCACGCACAGACAACGACTGCCCGGCTTATTGGTACCGTCACCGATCCCAGCGGCGCAGCTGTCAGCCATGCAACGGTGACGATCAACAACCTGGGCACAGGTCAGACGCGCACCGTCACAACGAACGACAGCGGCCTTTATATCGCCGTGTCCCTGGTACCCGGCACCTACGACGTCACGGTAGCAGCGTCTGGCTTTGCAGGTAGCGTGCAGAAGGGCGTCGTACTAGCCGTTGGGCAGGAAGTCACAGAGAACTACACCCTGCCGCTGGCTGGCGCAGAAGCGTCGGTCACGGTCAATGCCGGTGGCCTTGTCGATCTGGACACATCGTCCGCAAAGATCGGTGCCAACGTGGCGGAACGTGAAATCAAGGCGCTGCCCATCAACGGCCGCCAAATTTCGCAGCTTTACCTGTTGACACCCGGCGCCACCAACACGGGCACGGGACAGTTTGGCGACATCCGCTTCTCTGGCCGCGCAGTCGAGCAGAACATCATCCGGCTGGACGGAATCGAAGCCACAAGCATCATCGATACGTCACCGGGTAACCTCAACGGCGAACTGCCATCGCTGTTTCGACTGCAACAGTCGCTCGAGGCAGTGCAGGAGTTCCGTGTGGACTCGTCCAACTACCCTGCCGAGTTGGGCACTGGCACCGGCGGCCAGATCAGCTTTGTGACGCGCAGCGGCGGCAACGCCCTGCACGGCTCTGCCTTCGAGTATGTTCGGAACGACTTCTTCGACGCACGCAACTACTTCAATCGTCGCAACACCCCAAACAACTCGCCCAAGTTCCGCCTGAACCAGTTCGGCGGATCCATCGGTGGTCCCCTCGTTAAGGACAAGCTGTTTGTAGCTGCCGTGTACGAGGGCTTGCGTCAGGGCTGGTCGGTGCCTTATAGCTCCACCACGCTCAGCGCCGCGCAGCGTGCCTCCATCACAAACCCGCTGCTTACGCCTCTGCTTGCCGCCTACCCTATCGCGAACAACGGTGCCTCCGGTGTGATCGCAGTGGGCCAGAACCGCCTGCAGGAAGACTTTGGACACATACGCTTTGACTATCACCTGAGCGATCGCTTCAACATGTACGCACGTTACAACCGCGACCAGGGCATCTCATCACAGGTTCAGGACGCTTCGCTGAGCCGCTTCAACCAGGTGGAGGTCCCGCAGAACGGTGTGTTGGCGGTCAACCAGGTGTGGTCGCCACGCTTGTTCAATGAGACCAAATTCGGCTTCAACGGCATCAAGATGCGCGTGCAGGGTATCTCCGGTGCCAGCCCAAACGCTGACCTCAGCTCGTCGCGGATCGCCATCGCTGGCCTAACCAACGTTGGTTCGCTCATCTCGCTCTCTAGTTCCTTCAACGGCACGGGCGCGCCTTATACAGGCCAGAGCTACTCCTACATCGACAACCTGAGCTATGTGCTTGGCAACCACAACATGAAGTTTGGTGTGGAGATTCGTCCGCTCTCGCTTTACAACAATCAGATTGGCGGAACGACCTACACCTACAACAGCCTGGCCAACTTTCAGAACAACGTTCCGGACCAGATTCAGTTCTACGGCAACCTGAGCGATCTAAGCCCGTTCACGGGCCTGAGCGGGAACGCGCAGGTAAAGCAGAGCTACTACATCGGCTACGCGCAAGACGAGTGGAAGATCAAGCCAAACCTGACGCTGAGCTATGGTCTGCGGTATGAGTTCTACTCGCCGTTGCACGAAGCCCGCAACAAGGACGTGTTCTTCGACATGACCAAGGGCGACATCGTCACAAAGTACAGTGGCGACTGGTTCAAGAGTACCCAGAACTTTGGGCCGCGTCTTGGCATTACCTTCGCCCCAGCATCCATGCACGATCAGACCGTCTTCCGCATCGGTGGCGGCTGGTACTTCGGACCTGGCCAGACAGAAGACCAGATCCAGCCGGAGGCTAACGACCGGGTAACACGTACCTTTACCAACACCGGCGGCGCAGTGACCAGCGGCAAGGTGTACCCGATCAACCCCGTGACGGACGTGTACGCGGGTTACAACATCAACAGCCCGACGCTGGGTTACCAGCCCCGCGCCTACGCGCCGACCTACAAGGTGCCGGAAAAGATTGCCAGCTACACCGCCAGCGTGCAGCAGCAGTTGCCGGGCGGCATGCAGATGCTGATCGGTTACGTTGGCTCCACCGGACGTAACCTCTTCCTGCGGTCAATCACCAACCTGATCACCAACGTCACAACTGCTGCAAATGGCACCGGCACCGCGGTTCGCCAGTACGGCGGTCGCTTTGCAGAAATCGACTACAAGACCAGCGGTGGTGTGGACCAGTACCACTCCCTGCAGACCTCGCTGCAGCGCCGCTTCGCAAAGGGCCTGTCGCTGGGTGCGCAGTACACCTGGGCAAAGGAACTGGGTACATCGTCCGGCTCGAATGAAGCCACCACGGCACAGGCTCCCCTGCAGGTCTACGGCCAGGCACCTGAGTACGGCCGCGGCATCAACGACGTTCGCCACAGCCTGAACGTCACCACGCTGGTCGACATGCCGATCGGCAAGGGCAAGACGTTCGATCTGGGTGGTGTCGGCAACACGCTCGTTGGCGGATGGCAACTCGGTGGCATCCTGAACTTCCGTTCGGGTGTGCCGATCGATGTCCTGATCACGCGGCCTGACGTGGCTTATGTGGGTGTAAGTGGTAGCCCGTTCGCAGGCCAAACCTTCTCCAGCCCTGTCACGAACCCGGCGTGTCCTGCATTTATTTACAACAGCGGCGTCTACAGCGGAGGTCTTTGCACAGTCGCCGTGCAGAACGTCCCGGGTGGTGGAAACAGCCGAAATGTTCGGCGGCCAAATCGAGTGCAGGGCGTCAATCCTTACCTGAAGAACGGCATCCAGTACCTAAACCCGGCCGCCTTCACCACGCCCGCACCGGGCACTTTCGGCAACCAGCGCCGGAACGACCTGAGCGGCCCAAATCTTGCCCAGCTTGATCTGACGCTCTCGAAGGTGTTCGCTCTTACCGAACGCGTCAACTTCAAGTTCACAGCGGATGCGTTCAACGTGATGAACCATGCAAACTTTGCCAACCCTGGCAACGTGCGCCTGGCTCAGGCAATCCCCAACAGTAGTACGGCTGCCGGCATCCAGCCGGGCACCCCGTTCTCCTTGACCGGGGCGACCGGGGCAGGCACCAACTTCGGTGCGTACTCCGCAACCGTCGGCAACCAGGTGGGTCTGGGCGCTCAGCGTCAAATCCAGCTTTCTGGCCGGCTCAACTTCTAAGAACCCCTGCCGCAAAACGCCGGAGCCTGCGGGCTCCGGCATTTTGCTTCTAGGGTCCGCATATCCCAACAAACACTTTCGCTGTGAGTTCACTTGACGATGGCACTTGCCCGCAGTATTCTCCTCTCAACTTAGAGCTGATTTGGTGACCCCCGCCATCCCGCCGCACCGCCTGCCAGCCTGTTCCGCTGCCAGTGACCATTCACTAAATTCCTGCTCTGCTGCGTCCAATATCCATACACCTACCTGCATGCCCATGGAGGCAAATCCCCTTTGGTAAAAAGCTCGCTCGAAATCACACCCAACACAGAAGCCATGTTCGGTACCCGCGATGAAAACCTCCGCTTGCTGGAAAAGGAGCTGGGTGTCACGATTG
>JBPBPZ010000346.1:0-10618 GCA_050954525.1 Janthinobacterium lividum | reverse complement strand
AGCCCTGGGCCTTGGCCATGCCGTTCTGATGGCGAAAGAGCTTGTGGGGAACGAACCCTTTGCCGTGTTGCTGCCAGACGACATCGTGGACTCAGAAGTCTCGTGTATCAAGCAGATGGTGGCCATGTATGAACAGACCGGTTCCTCCATTCTTGGCAGCGAGGTCGTAGAAGGCGACGCCATTCAGAATTACGGCTGCCTCGATGTCACCCCTGTCGAAGGCAATCCTCGCCTGCACAAGGTGCGTGACATGGTCGAGAAGCCGAAGCCGGGCGAAGCGCCCAGCCAGAACGCGATCATCGGACGCTACATCCTGACGCCCCGCATTTTCGAGATGCTTGAGATGATCAAGCCCGGCGCGGGTGGCGAACTGCAGCTGACCGACGGCATCAAGGCCTTGTTGCAGTTCGAAAGCGTCTACGGCTTCAACTACGAAGGCACGCGCCACGACGCCGGTGACAAGCTCGGCTTCTTGAAGGCAACGGTTGAACTGGCACTGAAGCGGGACGACCTGGGACCGAAGTTTCGCGAGTGGCTTAAGAACTTTCCGATTTAGCTCTGCGTCTGCTCGGCGGAGATCCTCCGCGTAGCATGGCTAGTGCCTGGTCCAGGTCGTCGATCAAATCGTCAGTTGCTTCCAGGCCGACGTGCAGGCGAACGATGTGGCCGTTGCCATAGCGGGGCAGTCGAAGTGACGGGTACGCCATGACCAGGCTGGCCGTGCCGCCCCAGCTCCAGCCAATGTGGAACAGCTGCAGGGCATCCACAAACCGATTCACCTGTTCCATGCCCAGATCGGCAGAAAACACCAGCGAAAACACGCTGGCAGAGCCGCTGAAGTCGCGCGCCCAGAAAGCATGGCCCTCGCACGAGGGCAGGGCAGGATGTAGAACCCGCATAACCTCAGGCTGCTCTGCGAGCCAGTGCGCGATCTTCAGGCCGGATGCTTCCATGGCATCCAAGCGCACCCCAAGCGTCTGCAAGCCGCGCAGAACAAGGCTGCAGTCGTCCGGCGACACGGATTGGCCGAGCGCGCGATGGGTGTCTCCCACGCGTTCGTAAGCAGCTTCGTTGCCGCAGGACACAGAGCCCAGCAGAACATCGCTATGGCCACCTATGTACTTGGTAAGGGCCTGCATGCTTACGTCGACACCATGCTTGAAGGCGTCGAACAGGACGCCCGAGGCGTAGGTGTTGTCCAGCGCCACAGGGACGCCTGCGGCGTGTGCCGCA
Source organism: Janthinobacterium lividum (assembly GCA_050954525.1). Lineage (GTDB taxonomy): Bacteria > Acidobacteriota > Terriglobia > Terriglobales > Acidobacteriaceae > Terriglobus. Next base: position 9,385 of record JBPBPZ010000346.1, on the reverse strand, counting down.
GCCACAATCGCGGGCACGTCCTGCACCTGCATCGTGACGGACCCCGGGCTCTCACACCACACCAGCGAGGTTTCGGGCCGGATCTTTCCGGCAATGTCCGCACCAAGCGACGGCTCGTAGAGTTCCACTTCTACGCCCAGACGCTGCAGCAGCCCCGCACCCAGTTCCTTGTTGAGGCCGTAGGCAGTCCCGGGCAGCAGCACGTGGCTACCCGACGCGCAGAAGGACAGGTAAATAAGTGCAATGGCCGCCTGGCCGCTGGGTACCAGGAAGGTGTTGCGCGCTCCTTCCAGATCTGCGATGCGCGCTGCCAGTTCCATGGCAGTGGGTGTGCCATAGATGCCGTAGCTGTACGTTCCTTCTTCGTTGCGCCAGCCTTCGCGCACCTCTGCCTGCGTCGGGAACACGACAGTCGATCCGCGATAGGTTGGCGTGGCCAGAGAGGCAAACTGCGTGGACGCGTGCCGTTGTGGGTGCATGAGCCTGGAACGCCAGTCCATGGGGTCTCCTCCTGGGCGAAAGTGTCTGTAATCGAACTACTTGCCGATGGCGTGAAAAGCCTGCTCGAGATCGGCGATCAGGTCTTTCGGAGACTCCAGGCCGACTGACAGGCGAATCAGGCGATCGGTGATGCCCAGACGTTCGCGTTCTGCCGGGTCCAGGTCGCAGTGTGAGGCGGTGGGCGGGTGCGTCACCAGCGTTTCGACGCTGCCCAGGCTTTCCGCGCAGGTGCAAAGCTTAAGCGCGTCAATGAAGCGCAGGGAGGTCGTCATGTCCGTGTTCAGTTCAAACGACAACATGCCGCCGAAAGCTTTTTGCTGCTTCCGCGCAAGTTCAACCTGCGGGAAGGACGGGAGCCCCGGATAGTTCACCTTCACCACCTGGGGATGCGCGTCGAGCCACTGCGCCACCTGCATGGCATGGGCAGTGTGGGTGGCCAGCCGAACTGGCAGCGTCTTGATGCCCTGCAGCGCCAGCCACGAATCGAACGGAGCCTGGATGCTGCCGATGATCTTGCGGACAAATCGGAGGCGTTCCGTTATGACTGGATCATGGGTGGCGAGCGACCCGCCCAGCGTGGCGTTGTGCCCGTCAATGTACTTCGTCGTCGACAGCATGGAGATGTCTGCGCCCAGGTCCAGGCAGTTCTGAAGCAGGGGGGTCAGGAAGGTGTTGTCCACCGCAAGCAGCACGTTCTTGTGCGCATGTGCCAGGTCGGCCATGGCGCGCACATCCGACAATCGAAGCGTTGGATTGGCAGGCGTTTCGATGAAGAGGAGGCGTGTGTTTGGCCGAAATGCCTTCTCTGTCTCTTCCACTGAGGCGGTGTCCGCATAGCTGTATTCGACGCCAAAGTGGCTCAACACCTGGTGAAACAGGCGCGACGTTCCGCCGTAGATCACCTCTGACAAAATGACGTGGTCGCCCGCGTTGAGAAGTCCGAGGCAAAGCGTCGTGATTGCCGACATGCCGGAGCGAAAACACAGCGCCTGCTCGGTACCTTCGATGGCAGCGATAGCCTGCTCCAGAGCGTTGACCGTGGGGTTGCCGCCACGTGTGTAGCCGTAGCCCTTGGTGACACCCACGTTCTCGTGGATATAGGTCGCCGTCTGGTGAATCGGAAACAGAATCGAATTCGACTGCGTTTCGTAGCTACGATTCGTGTGGATAACAAGTGTCGAAGGATCGAAGTCCGGTCGGTCAGGCAAGGAAATCCTATCTATCGAAGAAGTAGAGCGCAGTGAACTACCCGTGGAAGCGCACCGTGTTTAGACGTCATGCGGCCATGATGGGTTCCGGATTACTCACTATCCCCATACACGCCGTGCACCCCGCTGGCGTTATCCAGCGAGTTGCTGCCCAATCTCTGCAAACTCTTCTTCACTCAGGCGGAACGTGGCGGCGGGAAGTACGCCATCCACCTGCTGCGCGCTTCGACCACCCACAATGGCAGCCGTGATCGCAGGATTGTGAAGTGTCCACGCAATGGCGACGACACCCGCGTCCACGCCGTGACGCGCGCCAATCTCGCCGAGCTTGTCGGCCAGGGCGAGATTTTTGCTGAGCTGCGGCTCCTGAAAGTTCTTCGCTTTCTTGCGGAAGTCGTCGTCGGGAAAGGCCGCAACGCGCTCCTTCGTCATCTTGCCGGTCAGCAGGCCGCTTTGCATGGGCGAGTAGTTGATGACGCCGATACCCTGTGCCTGGCAGAACGGCAGGATCTCCGCTTCGTTGCTGCGGTTCAGCATGGAGTAGGGCGGTTGCAGGCTGGTAATGGGCGCAATCTTCGCGGCGCGTTCCATCTGGCTCACGTTGAAATTGGACACGCCGATCCAGCGGACCTTGCCTTCCTGCTGCAGGGTGGCCATGGTTGCCCAACCTTCTTCAATTTCTTCGTCCGGCATGGGCCAGTGCACCTGGTACAGGTCGATCGCGTCCAGTTTCAGGCGGCGCAGACTTTCCTCGCACTCCTGCCGAATGTGCTTCATGGTGCGGACAATCTGCCGGTCCTCGCCCCAGGTCATGCTGCACTTGGTAAAGACGTAGGGCTTCTGGCTGACACCTTCTAAAGCGCGCGCAACGACCTCTTCCGAGTGGCCCAAGCCGTATACGGCGGCAGTATCAATCCAGTTGACGCCGTTGTCGAGCGCACGCCGAATCGCATCGATCGATTCCGAGTCATCCTGGGCGCCCCAGCCGAACTGCCAATTGCCTCCGCCCACAGCCCAGGCACCAAAGCCGATCGAGGTCAGTTGAAGGTCTGAGTTGCCGAGGGTCTTTGTTGCAAGCGGGCTTTTGTTGCTCATGCCCGTTTGGATGCAAGCCAGGCAGACACGTTGATCCTCTGCAGTTTCTGGCGTCTTGCGCAGACTACGCAAGCCATTCACTGCCGCAACCTGCTTGAGGGCTTACTATCCGGTATGCCCACTTCTACAGAACAAACCGTTGCGGAGTACTTTGCAGGTCTGCGCGCGATGGACACGGAGCGCTGCGTTGCCCTGTTTGCGCCGGATGCCGTGCAGCACGACCCGGTGGGTACACCACCAAATGTCGGCTCCGAAGCGATCCGCGGGTTCTTCCACGGGATCTTCACCAGCTTCAAAACCCTGAGCCTTACAGAGGACGCGGTCTTCGTGAACGGCACCTCAGCGGCGATCAAGTGGAATGGCCACGCAGTCGGACCCACTGACAAATCCGTGGACTTCGAGGGTGTGGACGTGCTGGATTGTGACGAGAACGGCAAAATCGTGACGGTTCGCGCCTTCTGGAATGCAGCACCCGTCTTGGCCGTGCTGGAGCCCTAGCCCGGACGTTAACGCGGCTACTAACCTTTTGCCGTTTGCCGGGTCTATTCCTTGGGATTCGATCTTCTGGCTTTTGGGGTCAGCGCACGATGGGAACACAAGTTTTAAATGGGATAAACGGCGGGGCATTCGGTTCTGGATCAGCCTTCGCATCCGGTGCCGTCACGATAGAATCGCCTCAGGTGGCCAAGGCAGCGGCAGGTCGAGCAGGACGCGCGGCACTCACCCCGGCGCAAATCGAGGCGAGAGCACAGCAGCGTCTGGAAGATGACGAGTTGATCCGTCAGGCCCAGGGCGGGGAACGCGACGCCTTTGACCAGCTGGTGCGGCGGTATGACGGTGCCGTGCTTCGGTTGGCGCTGCACATGCTGGGCAACGAGCAGGATGCGCAGGACGTACACCAGGAAGCTTTTCTAAAGGCTTATCGCCACCTGTCGAATTTCCGCTTTGAGTGTTCGTTTTACACCTGGCTGTATCGCATCGTGACGAATCTGTGCCTGGACGCTCTGCGCCGCCGGAAGAGCCGACGCGAAGATCCTTCCACGGTCATGGACTCGGGCGGCGACACTATCGACCTGATGGCCAACTTGAGTGATGACCGCGCAGGTGCCAACCCGGAACTGGAGTTGCGGCGCAAGCACCTGAACGAGCGCATCCAGGGTGCTCTGGGAGAGTTGACGCCGCGCGAGCGCATGGTGTTCGAGCTAAAGCACTACCAGGGATTGAAGCTGCGTGCCATTGGCGAGATGCTGCAGACGACCGAAGAGACCGCGAAGAACACGCTGTTTCGGGCGACTCGAAAGCTGCGCGCAAACCTGGCAGATGCCTAGCGCCATCTGAACTGGCGCGTTTGAACTTGTATTGAATGGAATGACGCAAGATGTGCGTGGCAGACCCGCTGCGCACAGTATTAACCATATACGGCGGGCAAATGATCTGCCGAAGCAGCACGCAACACCACTACAGGAAGCCACAAGGATCTCCGTCATGAAATGCGACGAAGCAAAAGAACAACTCGTTTTACTGGCCTACGAAGAGCTCTCGGAAGAGGAGCGGGCCAACCTCGAACTCCACATGCATGGCTGTCCGGAATGCGAAGCCGAAATGGGCGCTTTGCAGGTTTTCGGCGGGCAGATGCAGCAGGAGACGGTACCGGCTGTTTCGCCAAACCTGCTGGCAGCGGCACGTATGCGTCTAGATGATGCACTGGACCAGGCGGGAGAAGGAACGCTGCTGATGCAGTTGCGCATGGGTCTGCTGCGCACATGGCACCATCTGTACGCTGCACCGGCACTGGCGACTCTGCTGATCGGCGCGGGCTTTCTGAGTGGCAGCTTGTTGACCCGGTATCAGGCGGCGCATGCACCGCGCCCAGAGCCAGTCACGATTTCTTCCAACGATCTTGGCAGCGCGATTGGCAACATCAGCAGCATCACTCCAACCTCCGATCCGGAAGTAGTCCAAGTCACTTACAACCGCATCGTTCCGACCACCTTCACCGGGCGAATTGACGAGCCGCAGGCACGCCAGCTGCTGTTGCTGGGTGCGCAGAAAAGCACCGACAACGGCGTTCGCGCCGACAGCGTCAGCTACCTGGCGAAAGAGTGCAGTGCGGGACATCTCTGCGAACACAGCACAGGTGCCGAGGGAACGGGATTCCGCGACGCCTTGCTGGTAAGCCTGCGCTATGACAAAAGTCCGGCTGTGCGGCTCAAGGCGCTGGAAGGTTTGAAGCGCTTTATCGGTGAGGACCAGAAGGTTCGTGACGCCGTTCTGGAAAGCCTGATGGTGGATCGCAATGCAGAAGTGCGGATCCACGCCATCGGTATGCTGGAGCCGGTGCAGGCCGATTCCAGCGTGCGGCAGGTGCTGCACACCGTGTCTACAAAGGACGAAAACCCGTTCATCCGCAATGCCTCCATGCAGGCGCTGGGCAGTGGCGATGGCATCCAGTAGACATCTGCTTGTTCCTGCATTGATTTGGATTGGCAGCTTGTCCTGCGTGGCTGGCGCACAGGCCGTGACGAATGAGGGCGTACCATTCCGGCCGGTGCTGGCAGCTGCCATGGCCCATGGCAGTGGTACTCGTCTGCCGGGGCAGGGATACCTGGGCATCGACATCCGTGACGTATCCGACAGCGAGGTTTCCGCGCTGCGGCTGAAGAGCTCCCGGGGCGCCGAGATCATTATGGTCGATCACGATGGCCCGGCTGGCAAAGCGGGTCTGCGCGAGCATGATGTTGTCCTTAGCGTGAACGGCACCTTGATCGATGGTGAGGATCATCTCCGCAAAATCCTGCGTGAGCTGCAGCCGGGGCGGCCTGTTGCCATCGTTGTATGTCGCGGAGGTGTGGAGCAAGCCGTGAATGCAACCATGGCCAACCGTGCAGAGTTGGAGCGGCAGGCGTGGGAACAGCATTGGAGTGTGCCAGATCCAGCAAGGGACGAGGCGAGCGTGGCACCGGCTTCCCCTGCAAAGAGCGGATTTGGTCATGGCTTCATGTCAGGTCACCTGCTGCCCATGTCGCCCACGTACACGGGGGCGACCGTTGACGCGCTCGGAGGTCAACTGGCCGACTACTTTGGTGTGAAAGACGGCAAGGGTTTGCTGGTGCACGGAGTGGAAGATAACAGCCCCGCTGCAAGCGCTGGCCTGCATGCAGGAGATGTGGTCACACGGATTAACGGTGACCGTGTCGCTTCCAAGGCGGATTGGAGCCGTGCCCTGCATGAGAGCAAGGGCCACCCTGTCAGCCTGACTGTTATCCGCGACCGCCATGAACAGATGTTGACGATGGTGCCGGATGCAAAGCATCGGAGCAAGTTGGAAGCGCCGCCACCGCCTGTGGCAGATCGCGGCTGGCTTTCTATTCTTCTGCTGCGCTGATGTAGTTCAGCCACTTCGCCCAGCGAAATGCTTCCGGCGAAGCTTGTTTCACCGCGACCCCTACTATACTGGGGCCACAGATGGACAATTTAGAGCCGCTCAGGCCCAAGCTGGACGACTATCTTCTGGATAGCGCGTACGACGAAATGTTTGCCGCGCCGGAACAGCTGCGCAGCCATTACCAGGTCTTGATGGATCAGTTTTCTGCACTGCCTGCCGCCGAGGTAGAGCGGCGGAAGCAGGCTGCGGACCTGTCGTTTTTGAACCAGGGCATTACCTTTACCGTGTATGGCAGGGAAGAAGGTACGGAGAAGATTTTTCCGTACGATCTGCTGCCCCGCATGATCACAAGCACGGAATGGGCGACGGTCGAGCGTGGTTTAACCCAGCGCATTACGGCGTTGAACCTGTTTCTAAAAGACATCTACACCGAAGGCCGCATCCTTGCCGACGGCGTGGTTCCGCGCGAGATCGTGTACAGCTGCAAGCAGTTTCGGCGCCACATGATCGGCCTGCAGGTGCCGCGGAACGTGTACATCGCCGTGGTGGGAACGGACCTGATCCGCTTGGAGAATGGCGAGTTCGTCGTTCTGGAGGACAATCTGCGTGTGCCCAGCGGCGTCAGCTACATGCTGACCAATCGCCGGGTCATGAAGCGCATTTTTCCGCAGATGTTTCGGCGGTACAACGTGCGTCCCATTGAGCAGTACACGCAACTTCTGCTGGCAACCCTGCGGTCGTTGGCACCGGAGGGCAGGCCAGAACCGAACATCGTGCTGATGTCGCCCGGCGTGTTCAACTCCGCCTATTACGAGCACGCCTACCTGGCTCGGCAGATGGGTATTGAACTGGTCGAAGGCCGAGACCTGGTCACGCACGACAACATTGTCTACATGCGAACCACCAGCGGCCTGCGTCGTGTGGACGTGATCTACCGTCGCGTGGATGACGACTTCATCGACCCGATGAGCTTCCGCGGGGACAGCATGCTCGGCCTGGCGGGCTTGTTCAATGCGTACCGTGCCGGAAACGTCGCGCTGGCAAATGCCCTGGGTACGGGCGTGGCCGATGACAAGGCCCTGTACGCCTATGTGCCGGACATCATTCGCTACTACCTGACGGAAGAACCCGTGCTGAAGAACGTGGAAACCTACCTGTGCGCGCGGCCATCCGAGCGGTCTCACGTCCTGGCAAACCTGGACAAAATGGTCGTAAAGGCCGTGGGCGAAAGCGGCGGCTACGGCATGTTGATCGGACCGCAGTCGACAGCCGAGCAGCGTGAGGAGTTCCGGCAGAAGATCCAGGCCGATCCACGCAATTACATTGCGCAGCCGACCATTCAGTTCTCGCGTGCGCCATGCCTCTTCGGTAACGGATTTGAACCACGCCACGTCGACCTGCGTCCCTATGTGCTGTACGGGGACAAGGTGAGCATTGTGCCCGGCGGCCTGACCCGGGTCGCGTTAAAGAAAGGTTCGCTCGTGGTGAACAGTTCGCAAGGCGGCGGCAGCAAGGACACATGGGTCTTAAGCCAATAAAGCGGCGTTCTGCAAGCGTGCTTCGCGCCTGGCTATTCCTGTTCCTGCTGTTGTCTGCTGTAGAACAGATCGTTGGACAGCAGGCATCCACGGTCAGCCCTCAAGCCGATGCTTCAGGAGACGAAGCGTCGCCAGCCGCGCCAGTCATGCTTCCGCATGGCGAAGAGACAGCCTGGTACGTTGCCGGGCAAGCGAACAGCATCTTCCAGGCGCATCCTGCCTTTCATTCACCGTATGAGGGCACCAACAGTCTGCGGGCGCGGGGCGAGTACAAGGTGTCGCTGCTGGGTACGTTGTACCTGGGGCTCCAGCCCTGGCAACTGTTGCTGCACGACAGTGGCGACCGCGCCAATCGCTACAACACAGACCTGATCCTGCACATTGAGTCGTCGGGTGGGCGCGGCCTCAGCCAGGCGCTTGGGCTTGCCGGCTTTACCAACCTTGACGTGGTGCGCAATCCATCGCTCGGGTCCAAGCCGTACATCGCCCGCGTGATGGTGCACCAGACAATTGGCTTCACGAACGAGATGGTTTCCAACTCGCGCGGACCGGTCTCGCTGGCAACAGAGGTGCCGGTGCGCAGGCTCGAGCTGCGCGTGGGCAAAATGTCTACGCCAGACTTCTTCGACCTGAACACGGTCCTAAGCGACAGCCATTTGCAGTTCACCAACTGGAGCGTGGATAACAACGGTGCGTGGGATTACGCGGCGGACACGCGTGGCTACACCTATGGTGCCGTGGTCGAGTACCAGGACCGCAGTTGGGCCGTGCGCTATGGGCTGATGCTGATGCCCACGGTGGCCAACGGCATCGATCTTGACTGGTCGGTAAAGCGCGCCCGCGGCCAGAACATGGAAGCGGAGTGGCGGCACGGCTGGCTGCCCCATCGCCCTGGAACGCAGCGTGTTCTTTCGTTTGTGAACACGGCACACATGGGCAGTTATCGTGAGGCGGTAAACGCGTTTCTGCAGGGTGCAGACAGCGTACCCGACATCACAAAGCATGAGCATACCGGCGCAACGAAATATGGCTTCGGCTACAACATGGAGCAGAGTCTCACCAAGACTCTGACAGTGGCAGCGCGTCTGGGATGGAACGACGGCAAAACAGAGTCGTACGCGTACACCGAGATTGAACAGGCCGTGCTGCTGGGCGCGAGCTACAACGGTGCGGATTGGCACAGGCCCTTTGACAAGGCAGGCGTTGCTTTCACCTCGAACGCCATCAAGCGCGATCACCAGCAATACCTGGAGAACGGCGGCCTGGGGTTCATCCTCGGCGATGGTCACCTACGCTACGGTCGCGAAAACACGGTGGAGGCGTACTACAACGCCCACGCGTGGCGTGGCCTGTACTTTGCCCCCGGCATCTCGCACATCAACAACCCTGGCTATAACCGCGATCGTGGACCAGTGTGGGTGCCGTCGCTGCGCGGTCATATCGAGTTTTAACCCCAGCACCGCAGAGCGCCGGTCTGCGTGTGCTGTCGCTGGCTGCACTACACTGTAGCGACCGGATAATCTCAACACAGGCAGACAAGAACCCTATGCTTTCACGAGTTGCAGACAGCCTGTACTGGATGAGCCGCTACCTGGAGCGCGCCGAACACACCACGCGCCTGCTGGATGTGAACCTGAACCTGATGCTGGACGAACCCG
>JBPBPZ010000322.1:0-10643 GCA_050954525.1 Janthinobacterium lividum | reverse complement strand
TGCGCATGTCGGACGAGACGGGCGGCGACACGCTTGTGGTGAGCGGCGATGCCGAGGGCCTGCGAACCGCTCTGCTGAACGTGCTGGATAACGCGGTGAAGTACTCCCCGGGCAGCGTCCACATTGTTGCGGAGCTACTTGCGGTGCGTCGTGGGTCTGCCATGCTGCGGATTACAGATACGGGCGTCGGCATCCCACCGGCACAACTCCGACGCATCTTTCATCGCTTCTACCGCGTGGGCGGCAGCGCCGTGGCCAAGGTGAAGGGCACGGGCCTGGGCCTGTTCATTGTGCGATCCATTGTTCGCCAGCACGGTGGCGACGTGACCGCGCAAAGCTACGGCGAAGGCCGTGGCACTACCATTACGCTGCAGTTCCCCCTGGCCACACCCGCCGCACAGGCGCGTACCCGCAAGGCAGACTTATGACGGATGCACCGCTGATCGCTCTGGTCGAAGACGAAGAGCACCTTGCCGACGCCCTGCTGTTCAACCTGCGCGCCGAAGGCTACCGCGTGCATCATGAAGCGGACGGCGACGCCGCACTGGCATGGCTGTTGCACCCGCCGGAGCGCCCGTCCGCAGTCCTTCTGGACGTGATGCTGCCGGGCCGGGACGGATTCTCCATCGCGCGAGCCCTGCGGGACGCGAACGTCTATGTTCCCATCCTGATGCTGACGGCGCGCGACCGCGCGGAAGACGTGCTGGAAGGCTTCCAGTCCGGTGCGGACGACTACCTGAACAAGCCGTTTGACCTCTCCATTCTGTTGGCGCGTTTGAACGGTCTGCTTCGTCGCATGCAGTGGCAGCAGGAAACCGCGGGTACGGCAGACGCCCCGCTGCCGGAACCCGAAGCCGAGAACGTGCGCGACGTGTACGAGTTCGCAGGGAAGACCATTCGCTTCGACACGCTGGAGATCCATGCCAATGGCAAGCTCACCCGGCTGACATTGATGGAAGCCGACCTTCTGCGCTACCTGCTGGAACGGGGTGGCAGGGTGGTCTCGCGCAAGGAGATTCTGGAAGAAGTCTGGCGTGTACGCGAAGACACCGATACCCGTGCCATCGACAACTTCATCGTGCGCCTACGCCGCTACCTGGAAGACGATCCGGTACATCCGAAACACCTGCTTACCGTTCGCGGGGTAGGCTACCGCTTCATCAACAGCACGGAAGTCGCACCCTAAACGGCCATTGGCACGTCCAATCGCTACACTGGTAACTGAGGGCAAGCGCTGACACCGTGCGGATTCTGACACGTTACATCCTGCGCGAAGTGCTGTCCCACGCGGTTCTGGGTGGCGTGCTGTTCACCTTTGTGCTGTTTATGCGCGATCTTGGGCGCATTCTCGAACTCCTGGTGCGCGGTTCGGCTTCGTTCCAGGCAGTGGCGCAGGTCTTCCTCTACACGCTGCCGAATACCCTTTTGCTGACTATCCCCATGACCGTGCTGGTGGGCATTCTGCTGGGTTTGAGCCGGCTTTCTGCTGACAGCGAGGTCACTGCCATGCGCGCCGCCGGAGTTGGCGTCATGCAGTTTGTGCGGGTCGTCTCCATTGCGGCAGTCGGTGCGTTCCTGCTTGGCCTGTTCAACTCCCTGTATGTTGCCCCTCGATCTGCGGCGGCACTGCTGCGGCTGGAAGCCTCCTTGCGCACGCAACAGGCCAGCTTTGAAGTGCAGCCACGGGTCTTTTATGAAGACTTCAAGAACTATGTCCTTTACGTGCAGGACACGCGGCCAGCACAGGGCGCAACGCTGTGGCGGCACGTGTTTCTAGCGGACCTGACCGAACCTGCGACACCGCGCATTACCACTGCAGAGCAGGCCATCGTCCTGCCCGCCGCGCAGGGTTCCCTTCGCCTGCACTTTCATGATGGTTCGAAGCACGAAACCTCACCCAAGGATGCGAATCAGTACGACATCTCGACCTTTGTCGAAACCGATACACCCATCCAGACCGGAGCCCAGGTCGACCTGAAGCTGGGTCACGCCGACACCCCCTTGATCGCCATGCCTGCGGCCGAGCTTTGGCGGCGGCGGCACGAAGCACAGGGCCGTGCCTACCTGATTGAGCTGCACAAACGGCTGTCCTACCCGGCTGCCTGCCTGGTGCTGATGCTGGTGGGCGTGCCACTCGGATTGTCATCCCGGCGCGGAGGCAAGAGCACAGGATTTGTGCTGACGGTCGCCCTGGTATTTGTGTACTACTTCTTCTCATCCGTCGGCATTGCGCTCGCCAAACAGGGCAAGATTCCAGCAGGCCTGGGTGTGTGGACGGCCAACATCATTTTTGCCGTGGTCGGCTACCTGCTGTTGCGTCAGGCAAGCGCGGGCGACGTAGCACCACGAGGCACCGCGATCGTTCGCGCGTTCGGCAACATCGGCGTTGCCATTGAACGGCGTCTGCCTGCACGGTTCCGCTCGCATGCAATCGCGCCCAGGGACAGCTCGACCCCAAGCAGGCCATCCGCGGTGCGCCTGTTCCGCAACCATCGCTTTCCGCTGATTTTCGACGATTACGTCATGCGCGAGTTCCTAACGACCTTTGTGCTGGTACTCGTCTCGTTTGTGGCCCTGTCGCTCATCTTCAGCTTCTTCGAACTAATCGGGGATATTTTCCGCAACCGTACGCCGCTGATTACCGTCGGCGACTACTTGCTAAACCTGATTCCCTACATGCTCTACAACCTGACGCCTCTGTGTGCCCTGCTGGGGGTGTTGGTCACGCTGGGATCCATGACGCGTTCCAGCGAACTTACGGCGATGAAGGCCAGCGGCGTAAGCCTGTACCGGCTCATCGCTCCCCTGCTGGCACTCTCAGCGGTGCTTGCTGTGGGCCTGTTCGTCTTTGACGAGTTCTACCTGCCAACGGCCAATCGCCAGCAGGAGTCGCTGCGTTCCGTTATTAAGGGGAAGCCCGCACAGACTTTTCTGCGACCCGATCGCAAGTGGATCAGCGGCCAGCAGGACTCCGTCGGCGAGCCGGCACGCATCTTTTACTACCAATTCTTTGACCCGGACAAAAACGTCTTTGCGAATCTGACAGTGTTCGAGTTTCAGCCCGGCAGCTTCCATCTGAGCCGACGCATTTTCGCCAGCTCCGCCCATTGGGACGCGCACGTGCAGCGATGGGTACTGGAGAATGGCTGGCAACGCACCTTTCAGGGTGATTCCATTGCAGAGTACGCGCCCTTCACGATCAGCACCTTTCCTGAAATCCGGGAACAGCCCACCTACTTTAAGAAGGAAAGCCGCCAGTCGCAGGAGATGAGTTTCGGCGAACTGCGCAACTACATCCAGGACCTGCAGCAGAGTGGTTTCGACACCATGCGCCTGCGTGTGCAGTTGAATCGCAAGCTGGCCTACCCCTTCGTCACACTGGTGATGGCCATCTTTGCCGTGCCGTTTGCGTTGAGCATGGGCAAGCGTGGATCGCTCACCGGCTTTGCCGTCGCCATTGGCATGGCGGTTGCATACACCGTGACCGCAAGCGTGTTTGAAGCCATGGGTAACGTCAACGCCCTGCCACCCACATTGGCGGCCTGGTCGCCCGATCTACTGTTCGGCATGGCTGGCGGCTACCTTTTGCTGCGCACCCAAACGTAAAATCGTCACAGCCGCCACGACCTGAAGCGAAAGCGGCTGCCGAACATCCGATCAGACAGAGAGAAAACCGATGCGATTACTTGCAGCAACACTTCTGATAGCAGCCGTGGGCACTGCGTCAGCACAAAGCACCGGCACCACCTATCGCCCAACCGCCCGCGTACCGAGGATGACTGTGCCCGTAGATCCAAAAGCTTCCCAGGGAATTGCCGCCGCAGGAACCATGCCTGCCGCCACCGGACCCTCCCTGCCGCTGTACACGCTGCGTTACATTGACCTGAAGATCGGCACCGGTGACCTGGCACGCGGCTCCGCACCGGGAGCCATTGTCTACTACACCGTCCACTACACGGGCTGGCTCACGGACGGCACCAAGTTCGACTCGTCCGTGGACCGTGGCCAGCCATTTGTGTTTCCCGCTGGCGTCAAGCGAGTTATCACGGCCTGGGACACGGGCTTCGAGGGCATGCACGTGGGTGGCAAGCGCCGCCTGATCGTTCCCTACCAGCTCGCATATGGCGAAGCCGGTCATCCGCCAGACATCCCCGCCAAGGCAGACATGATTTTCGACGTGGAGTTGCTGGGCCAGGGCGACACACCGCAGCCTGTCACAGGCGCTACAACGCAGCCAACCTCTTCTGCGCCGGCGGATTCTGCTGCTCCCGCGCGACCCGCAGAACGACGCGAAGAACACCAGGAATAGCATGCTGGAAAAGCTGAAACCTCTTGAGCCGTATCTGAAGCGCTACCGTACCCAGTTGGCACAGGGTGCGGTAGCGGTGCTGCTGTACAACGGCTCGAAGGTGGCGGTGCCATTGCTGATCGGCCGCGCCGTCGATGACGTGTCACACCATGGCACGGAACACATTGTGCTTCGCAATACCCTGCTGTTACTGATCGTCGCGGTTGTTTCGGCAGTGTGTCTCTATGCCACCCGGTGGATCATCATTGGTGCGTCGCGAGAGATCGAGTTCGACCTGCGCAATGATTTATTTGCCAACCTCGAGCGGCAATCGATGTCGTTTTTTCACGAGCACCGCACCGGCGACATTATGGCGCGGACAACAAACGACCTGAACGCCGTTCGGCAGCTGCTTGGCCCAGCGATCATGTACTCCGCGAACACGGTCGTGTTTACAGCGGCTGCGCTGCCATTCATGCTTCGCATCTCGCCGCGCCTGACCCTGTTCGCTTTTCTGCCCTTGCCCGTGGCTTCGGTCGTCGTGCAGCTGATGGGGCGCAGGATTCACACGCGCTTTGAACGCATCCAGGCCATGTTTTCGGAGATCTCAGCAAAGGCGCAGGAGAACTTTTCCGGTGCGCGCCTGGTCCGCGCCTTTGCGCAGGAAGATGCCGAAATCCGGTCGTTTGAAGAGGCTAATCACGAGTACATTCGGCGTTCCCTGTTCCTGGTCCGCATTATGGCCATGCTGTGGCCCACGTTGGAGTTCGTCCTCGGCGTCTCCCTGGTTCTGACCCTGCTGGTAGGCGGCCGCGAAGTAGCTGCGGGGCGCATTACCCCGGGCCAGTTCACGTCCTACATGGTCTTTATGGTGCAGCTGACGTTCCCTATGCTTGCCCTCGGCTACGTCATCAACCTATTTCAACGCGGCACCGCGTCCGTGGTGCGGATCGACGAACTGCTACGCTGGGTTCCGTCCATTCAGGATGAAGCTGGCAATCGAGTTGCACTCGAAGCAATCCCCCGGGGTGACATCGAGTTCCGCAACCTGTCGTTTGGCTATGGCAAAGGGCCAGACATTCTGCGTGGCGTGAATCTCAGCATCCCGGCAGGTTCCAGCCTAGCCATTGTTGGCCCAACGGGCGCGGGTAAGTCAACGCTGGTAAACCTCATCCCCCGCCTGCTGGATGCACCTGCGGGCCAGGTGCTGATCGACGGCCTTCCCATTCGCGAGTGGCCGCTGGCGTCCCTGCGACGCGCTGTCGGCTTTGTTCCACAGGAGACCTTCTTATTCTCCAGTTCCATCCGCGACAACATCGCTTTCGGCGTCGCAAGCGCGACGGATGAACAGATCGAACGAGCCGCATCGCTTGCCCACATTGCAAATGAAATCCGCGAGTTCCCCAATGGCTTTGACACTCTCGTGGGTGAGCGCGGCATCACCCTGTCCGGCGGGCAGAAGCAGCGCACCTCCATTGCGCGTGCCCTGCTGCGCGATCCACGCATCCTCATCCTGGACGACGCTCTGGCCAGTGTGGATACCTACACGGAGGAGCAGATCCTTAATGGCCTGCGCGAAGTCATGCAGGACCGCACCACCATCCTGATCGCGCACCGCGTTTCCACCGCACGCAGTGCCGACCGCATCGCGGTGCTGATCAACGGCGAGATCCGCGAGATCGGAACGCATGATGAACTTCTGCAGACTGGCGGGTACTATTCCGAATTATTCGAGAAGCAGCAGTTAGAGGAAGAAATCGTCAGTGTCTAAGTGCCGCGGGAAAGAACAGGTGCCGCCAGGCATCATCTGTCACTGAGGCGATAGCCCCTGGCGGGCGGCGGTAAGTAGCGATCCATCTGCGGTGTCGTTGGACAACTCCCAAATCATGAGTCCACCCAGGCCATGCTCCACGGCAAATGCGGCCTTGGCATGGATGCTGACGGGATCGTCGAAAGTCCAGAAGACATCGCCATCGAACAGCCAGGGTGTCTGTGAAACAGGATCACGATACGTCCTGGAGTTGGGAAACAGGGTCTGGATGTAGCTGTACGGCCGGTCACCATCGACCGGCATCCCCTCCTGATAAACGCCTTCGCCCGCTTCCGGGACCTGCGTCCAACCGTAGCCATAGAAAGGCACACCGACCAGAATCTTGCCTGCAGGCACTCCGGCGGTAAGGAAGGCCTGGACCGAACCGGACACTCCGCCAGCCGCTGGCGGGCGCGGCGGGGTTAAGCTCGCTCCGGACGCGGAAGGCTCCTGACGATTCTCAGGAAGCGCTGGGACACGGTAAAGCGGAGCAATAAACCCGGTGGTCTGCATCCATGGACCCGCCATGTCGTAGGTCATCAAGCCTACTTCGTCCACCTGGGCTGATACAGCTTGAAAGTCGGTGCCGCTGTACATGCGCGGGCTCGGACCCACTGCAATCGTCAGCTTCAGGCCAGGACGCAGCCTGTCCATCTGCTGCCGAAACTCTTTCAGAAGGGCGAGGAAGTTCTCCGCGTCCGGGCCCTGCGGGTACTCCCAATCCACATCGATGCCGTCGAAAAGACCGGGAGCGCTCACGTTTGCAGCAAGATCGCCCTTCAGGAACAGGGCGACGCACGAAGCCACAAAGGCTTGACGATTCTCGGGCCGAGCATCGAATGCAAAATCAGAACCACGCCCCTCCAGGGAGATCAGCGCTTTCAAGCGCGGATGCGCGAGCTTCAACTCTGCCAACTGATGAAGATTGCCTCGGAAAGACGACGTCGCGTCATCCCCTATTCCGCTGACCGATTCTGAAGCCTTGAAGACGTGGTCCAGGTCGGCATTGCGGTCTGCGATGGAGCAGTGTCCGCCCGTCACAAAGCCCTGCGCATAGTTCAGTTGATCGAGCATATCGATCCTGCCGTGGCTTGCCAGATTCTTCAACGTGTAGTGCGGATCATCGTAAAGGCTCCACTGTCCGAAGTAACCAACCAGCAAAGGTGTTGGCGCGGAGCGCTGAGCAGGTGATGAGTCAGCCAGGGCAATCAGAACAAGAGACGCAAAAAGGATGAAGGGAAAGCTTCGCTGCACACCTGATCAGATGAAGAAAAAGCGCCACCTGCACCACTTACTTTGTCGCCGTAGTGCACCCATACTGTGCCACAACCAACGCGATGGCAAAGGTTGACACGAGGCATAAGTTGATCGTCAACAGCTTGCTTCTAAGGCAGCTGTTGTCTGGGAACAGGAGTTCAAACCAGGGACAAGCCGCCGTCAACTGCAAGCATCTGCCCTGTGATGAAGGCGGGTGCGGTCGCAAAATATAGAATGGCACTCACCACATCCTCCGGCGAACCATCCCGCTGCATCGGCGTTTTCGATGTGACCCGGCTCTCATCTCCTGGAAAAAGGATCATGCCCGGCGCAACGCAGTTCACGCTGACCTCCGGTGCCCACGCCTTCGCCATAGTCTGCGACAGCATGTGCAGAGCGGCTTTGCTGGCGCAGTAATGACCGTGTGTCGCCCATGGCTTCAGGCCGCCCAGCGATCCGATGTTGATAATGCGGCCTCGGCTAGCGCGCAGATGCTGCAGCGCGGCCTGCGCCACTAGGAACGGGCCGCGCGTGTTGGTGGCGTACATTGCGTCCCATTGCCCGGGTGTCAGGTCTTCAAGCGCCGCTGTCTCAAATACCCCGGCATTGTTGATCAGGACGTCCAACCCACCCAAGTGTTCTGTTGCCTCAGCCACGGCACGTTTCACCTCGTCCGGGCGCGTCACGTCACAGACGACGACGTTGGCGCTCGCCCCTGCTTGTCGCAGTTCAGCAAGCAGGCTGTCGGATTCCGCGTCTGGCATCCGGGTACTCACAACAACATCTGCACCCGCAGCAGCCAGCGCGAGCGTAAACGAGCGGCCCAACCTGCGAACGCCACCCGTAATCAGGACGCGCTTACCGCGCACGCTTTCCGTCATGTCTAGTTTGACGAGGGTGACGACCCAGCCGTTCCGTCAACCGTTGTTCCGAGTGGGGCGCTGCTCTTGTTCGGCTGTTTCGCAGGCGGCAAGGGTGGCGGCGTTACATTGTGGTCTGCAGGAACGCTCGCGTCGCCTTTTGCTGCAGCATTCTTCGGCAGGGTGGGCAGCTTCAGCACCGGCTCGCTTGCCGCAAGGGGCTTCGGAGAAGCCGCAGGTGCCGTGCGCACGACAGGTTCCTGCACGCCTACACGCCGCTTAGAGGGCTCACCACTTACATCTTCGTAGGCTGATATCTGCGCCTGCGGCTTAACCATCCGAACGATCAGTTGCTGCGACGCCTTGGTCAGCTTAACCGTGCCGGCATACGTGGCATAGCCATTGCTGATGACTTGGATCGTCACGTCAGACCCTGTCGGAATGACGTCGATAAAAGCCTTGCCGTCAGTGCCTGACTTTACCTCGAGATTGCCTTCCTCAATGCCGTCCATGCTGGGATGGAAGATGACTGCGGCGTTCTCAAGAATCTTGCCGTTCGAGTCTTTCACCACCAGCACCTCGAAGTGGCTGGTCTCAGGCGGGGCCTTGTATTTGCGACCATGGCGTTCCGCCTGCCCCGGCGCGTAGGGCACAGCGAGTAAGAGACATGCGGCAAGGGACACGGTGGAACGAAGCAACGACATGCCCGCATTCTACCGCTCCTGGCACAGGTATGTCCTGCAGCAAAACGCACGAAATCGCCTTCAGCATGAGCGCGATTCACTCACATTTCATCGCTTAGCACTTGACACTGTCGACTGCCAGAACCTACATTAGCAATCGGAGGCGTTGACTGCTAACTGCGTCGCGCACACCGATCTTCAAGGAGAACAAGCACACATGGCATCGACATTTACACCGCTGCACGACCGCATCCTGGTCCGCCGTACAGAAGAAGGCGAAACGCTTCGTGGCGGCATCATCATCCCCGATTCCGCGAAGGAAAAGCCTCAGCAGGGCACCGTCATCAGCGTTGGCAAGGGTAAGAGCAACGACGAAGGCAAGGTTTTCCCGCTCGACGTTGCAGCCGGTGACACCGTGTTGTTCGGCAAGTACTCCGGTACCGAGATCAAGCTGGATGGCGAAGACCTCCTGATCATGCGCGAAGAAGAAGTTCTCGGCATCCTCAAGTCCTAGGCATTGCATGCAGCGGACGCGCTTCGCGCCCGGTAAACCGTCATCCTGAGCGCAGCGAAGGATCCAGACGGACTCTGTAGCAGCACTACACCGAAGCTTTCAAGCACCAACCCGCGCACAGCGCGACACAAGGAAAACACAAATGGCAAAGCTCATTCTGCACGGTGAAGATTCCCGTCAGGCGATCCTCCGGGGCGTCAACGTCCTGGCCGACGCCGTTAAGGTGACACTCGGTCCCAAGGGCCGCAACGTCGTCATCGAAAAGAAGTTCGGTTCGCCCACCATCACCAAGGACGGCGTCACCGTCGCCAAGGAAATCGAGCTGAAGGATCCGCTCGAGAACATGGGCGCACAGATGGTGCGTGAAGTGGCATCGAAGACCAGCGACGTGGCCGGCGACGGCACCACGACCGCAACCGTTCTGGCACAGGCCATCTTCCGCGAAGGCGTCAAGACGGTTGCCGCCGGTGCAAACCCCATGGCGCTGAAGCGCGGCATCGACAAGGCTGTTACCGCCATCATTGGCACGCGTGACAACGACGGCATTGTTCAGGGCGGCGCCCTCTCCAAGCTGTCGAAGCCTGTTTCCGGCGACATGATTGCCCAGGTCGGCACCATCTCCGCCAACTCCGACGCGCAGATTGGCAGCATCATCGCCATGGCGATGGAGAAGGTCGGTAAGGACGGCGTCATCACCGTCGAAGAAGCGAAGAGCATGGAAACCCAGCTCGACGTCGTCGAAGGCATGCAGTTCGACCGCGGTTACCTGTCACCCTACTTCGTCACCGACGCAGAGCGCATGGAAGCCGCCTTCGAAGATCCTTACATCCTCATCTATGAGAAGAAGGTTTCGTCCATGAAGGACATCCTTCCCCTGCTGGAGCAGATTGCACGCACCGGCAAGGCGCTCATCATCATCGCGGAAGATGTTGACGGTGAGGCTCTCGCAACCCTGGTCGTCAACAAGCTGCGCGGCACGCTGAACGTCGCTGCCGTCAAGGCTCCTGGCTTTGGCGATCGGCGCAAGGCCATGCTGGGCGACATCGCCATCCTGACCGGTGGCAAGGCCATCACCGAAGATCTCGGCATCAAGCTGGAGTCGGTGAAGATCGAAGATCTGGGCACCGCCAAGCGCGTGACCATCGACAAGGACAACACCACCATCATCGACGGCGCCGGTAAGGATGCTGACATTGACGGTCGTGTGCGCGAGATTCGTTCGCAGGTTGAA
>JBPBPZ010000294.1:0-10807 GCA_050954525.1 Janthinobacterium lividum | reverse complement strand
TCGCCGGCTTTCCACATGCCGCAGGTGTCCGGGAAACGTGACAGCAGATGGATGATCCCGGTACGATGTGGCTCAGATTTCGGCAGACTGACAGGCAGGCATTTGCTTTTCGGACCTTCCGAACGTCATGAGTGCTACGGCAGACAGTGCCATGCATCAAGGCTGTAAAGGACGTAGGGACCTTTACAGAGCAGCACACCACCCGGTCTGTGTACGCGGCAGAACCCGAAGGACTTCGAGTCAATACTTGAATCGCACGTTCCCTCTTTTCAGAACCCGTGTACGCCGACAACCTCGGTTGTCCTGCTGACAATCTGGTCGGTACAAAGGTGCGCGCAACCCATTGCGGCGCTCCGCATACAGAAAGAAGCGCATGAACGCAGAACAGAACGCTCCTGAGCCGCAGGTTTCCATTGCGCCTCCGCCGTCAACTTCACAGGACACCGAGGGTGCCTCTGCCGCACCGGGCGGAACCGCTGCGGGAAAGAACCGCCGCCGCCGCCGCAAGCGTAAGGCGCGCCCGGCAGGAGAAGCTGCAACTGCAGCCGCTGCGACAGAAACATCTGTACCGGCCATTGCCGCAAGTGAAGTCTCTGCCGCACCCGCAGCACCGGTCGAACCGCAACCCGCCCGGGAACAGCGACCACGCAACGGCGGTGGGCAGCAGCAAAACAGCCAGGGTGCAGGCCAGCAGGCTAATGCCCAGGGGAAGCGCTGGAAGAAAAAGAAGTTTGGCCGCGCCGGTTCTGAAGGAACTGTAAGGGCCGAACCCGGCAATAGCTTGCAGGGCAGCCAGGCCAACCAGGCTGGACGTGGCCGCGTACGCAAGCAGCAGGCACGCGGTCCGCGCTCGTTTGTTGGCCCCATGGACCACAGTTATCGCGAAGCAAACGGCAACTACGCCGACGGCCCTGCCAGCACCATTGAAATGCACGGTCGGCGTCAGAGTAATCATCGCAACCACGGTAGCAATGAAGACAGGCTGCCGCCGGAGTTGATGTCGAATCATCGCGCCATTGCGATTCCTGAAGACGCTCCGACGCACATTTACTTCTTCATCGAAGACCTGTTCTTTACGGCCAAGATCCAGGAAGCAGCTCGGCAGCAGGGTGTCAAAGTAGCGTTTATGAAGCCGGACAAGGACATCGTGGCGCACTTCGCAGAGCTGCACGACCATGAGCATCCGTCACTGATCGTGTTTGACCTAAACAACACGGCGGCCAAGCCCCTGACGCTGATTCCGAAGCTGAAAAACAAGCTGAAAAAGGGCACGTCCATCGTGGGCTTCCTGTCGCACCTGCAGGGCGACCTCAAGGCCAAGGCAGTTGAAGCAGGTTGCAATAGCGTGATGCCGCGTGCGGCGTTCTCGCAGAACCTGCCTAACCTGCTGCGCCGCTATGGTGTGGAAGACGAACACGAGCCGAACTTTAACCAGTAAGTAAGCGCCTAGCAATAAGTTGGTACTCAATGAGGACCCGCAACATGCGGGTCCTCATAGTCTCTGTGTGGACTTATGACACTTGATCCAGAACTTACCTTCCAGCAGGTGAATATCGCGGTGCTTACGGTAAGTGACACGCGCACGCCGCTGACGGACCGCTCCGGCGATACCCTGGTTGCACGCGTCGGCGCATCGGGTCATCGGGTTGCCGCGCGGGACATCGTGACGGACACGATCGATGAGATTGAAGCTGTCCTGGTACGTTGGATCGCTGACCCTGAAATCGATGTTGTCATCAGCACGGGCGGTACGGGGATCACGGGGCGTGATATTACGCCGGAGGCTTTCCGACGCGTTTTAGACAAGGAAATCCCCGGTTTTGGCGAACTGTTCCGGATGCAGTCATTCGCAAAAATCGGTGCGAGCGCCATGTTCTCGCGCGCGACGGGCGGCGTTGCGAATGGTAAATATCTGTTTGCGTTGCCTGGGTCTCCGGGCGCAGTAGCAGACGCTTGGGACGGTATTTTGGCGGCGCAACTCGACAGCCGCAACAAGGCCTGCACGCTTCTGCAACTTATGCCAAGACTTCGGGAAAGTTAGTCGGGGCTGTGCGCACTTATAACTTCAAGCATGTTCGGTAGGTAGTGTTTAAAAGCTATGGCGGATAACTTCGCACAAACCGTCAAGCAGTCCGCCGACATCGTCAAGGTGATCGGCGAGTATGTGCGCCTGCGCAAAAGTGGTGCGCAGAACTTCAATGGGCTGTGCCCGTTTCACCAGGAAAAGTCACCGTCGTTCAGCGTCAATGTGCAACACAGTTACTTCTATTGCTTTGGCTGCCATGTCAAGGGCGATGTGTTCACCTTTGTGCAGAAGATTGAAAACATAAGCTTTCCGGAAGCGGTGCGCGTTGTTGCGCAGAAGGCGGGCATCCCGCTGCCGAAACGTGAGTGGAATTCCCCGGAAGAGGCAGCACAGGCTGGACTTCGACGTCAGTTGATCGACATCCACGAAGCCGCCACGCAATACTTTCAGCAGGCGTTGCAATCCCCGGAAGCGGCACGTGCGCGCGAGTACTTGTCGAGCCGCGTCGTCACTGCCGACACCGTCAATGGCTTTCGCATCGGCTATGCGCCGGACGACTTCAACCACATGCGCGACGCGCTGAGTAAGCACTTCAACGACGAGGCCATGCGAACCAGCGGCCTGTTCAGTTCCAAGGAGCAGAGCGAAGAAGGTCGCCCCACCGGCAACATCTATGCGCGGTTCCGCAAGCGCATCACCTTTCCCATCTGCAACGAATCGGGTAAGACGATTGCGTTTACCGCGCGCGCTCTCGACAGTGATGAGAAGAGCGGGCCGAAGTACCTCAACTCGCCTGAGACGCCGCTCTATACCAAGGGGCAGGTGCTCTTTAATTTGGACAAGGCGAAAGCCGCCATTCGGCAGCAGGATTACGCGTTGCTGGTGGAAGGGCAGATGGATTGCATCCGTGTGTTCACCTCCGGTATCCAGCCAGTGATCGCGACCAGCGGTACCGCATTTACCGAGCACCAGGTGCGGCTCTTATCCCGATTCACAAAGCGTGTTGTGGTCAATTTCGACCCGGACACAGCGGGTGCCAACGCTGCGGAGAAATCGTTAGCCTTGCTCACCGAAGCAGAGTTCGAAGTCCGCATCGTCACGCTGGAAGGTGGCCTGGACCCTGACCGCTTTGTGCAGGAAAAAGGCATTGCAGCCTATGCGGACGCTCTGCGCACCGCCAAGCCACATGCGGAGTACCTGATCGAACGTGCACGCGCCTTGTTCCCGCAGCGAACGGCGGAAGCAAAGGTTAAGGCAGTTAACTTTCTGCTGCCGCACATGCGTCGTCTGCCCTCGGCCATCCAACGCACGCAGTTTGTCGAAGACGCGGCGCAGAAGCTTGGTATTGATTCCTCTCTTGTACGGCAGGAACTGCAGCACGCGGCAACGCATCGGCTCGAATCCGTGCCCAGCAGGCCTGTCGATGCCATGAACGAAACCGAACGCATCCTTCTGCGCGCGCTTGTGCTCCCGGAATCGGACAAGGCTCGGCAGCGCGCCGCAAGCGAGATCGCGACGCATCCCGAGTGGCTGGACGGCATGTCCGCAGGCGACCTGATCGAGGCGTTGGCGCGCGAACCCCTTGGCGATAACCCGCTGGACGCCGCGCCGGATGACCGTAGCCGCGAGCTTCTGGCGCGCCTGCTAAGCGAGGACCAGGTGAGCGACCCGGCCATGATGGCCGTCGAGGTCGGTAATGTGCTGCACACGTTGGAACGCCGCCGCCTTGAACGCCGCCAGCGGGAGCTGCGCAGCACCATTGCAGAGGCAGAGCGGCGCGGTGACGGAGCCATGGCGAACCAACTGGTCGCGGAGTCGGTGGAAATCAGCCGCGCCCTGCGCACCTTGTAACGAATCTCAGCGGCTGCTGCCACTCGCTATAACTCGAACCCCTCGTACACTGGTGCCATGAGTGCGAACAAAAAGCGAGCTGAGCTGTGGTTGATTCGTCACGGTGAAACCGAGTGGACGCTGAATGGCAAGCACACCAGCTATACCGATCTGCCCCTGACAGAGAACGGCCGCAGGCAGGCTGAAGCCCTTCGGCCCGCCCTGGCGCAGGTTAAGTTCGATCTGGCCCTGTGCAGCCCCCGGCAGCGCGCGCGCGACACTGCGGCCCTGGCGGGCTTCAGCGACGTCGAGACAGAACCGAACTTGCAGGAATGGAATTACGGCGACTACGAAGGCCTGAGCACGCCGGAGATTCAGCAGACGCATCCCGGCTGGGGCGTGTGGAAAGATCCCATCACGGGTGGCGAATCTATCGAGCAGGTAGCCGCACGAACGCAGCAGGTGATTGATCGCTGCCTTGCACACGGTGGCCGGTGCGCGCTGTTTGCGCACGCGCATGTGTTCCGCATCCTGACGGGCATGTGGCTGCAGCAGGGTGGTGCCTTCGGGCAGCGGCTGTCGTTGTCCACCGCAACCATGAGCGTACTTGGGTGGGAGCACAGCACGCGGGTGATCTCGCGCTGGAACGTAGCGCCGTAACAGGTTGCCCTAGGTCGCAGGCCGTAACTGCGGTAGGCTCGGGTTGTGCTGTATATCCCAACCAAACGACTCCATCCAGAAGCAAAGCTGCCACGCTACGCACATTTCGGCGCGTGGGGCGACCTTGCCGCCGACCTCTACAGTGTTCACGCCGCCACGGTCGAACCACACAAGACGGCGCTGGTCGCAACCGGCCTGGCCATGGCCTTTCCAGAGAACTACGGTGCGCTTGTGGAAGATCGCAGCGGCCTTGCGGTCAAGGGCATCACCACGCTGGCGGGCGTCATCGACCCTGGCTACCGCGGCGAACTGAAGGTCGTGCTCACCAACGTGACCGACGCGCCCATTGAACTTGCCGCGGGTGATCGCATTGCGCAGCTACGCATTGTGCAGCGTTTCCAGGCCGTCTTTGAAGAAGTCGAAGATCTCGACGACACGCATCGCGGCGAAGGCGGCTTCGGGTCTACCGGGCACAATTGATCCGGTCGGCGAAGAGGGCAAGCCACACGTGCAGTCTGCATGGCACAATGCTTGCGCGGCCTCAGAAGCATACGGTCGCACACTTTGTTGAGGTTCTTCATGTTCAAAGCGACCGCGCTCCTTCTCGCATTGCCCTTGCTGGCCAACGCTGCTGACAAGCCTTCCGGCACGCTGATCACGGCGAACCAGGGTCCGAACAACCTCGCAATGATCGATCTGGCCACGGGCAAGCAGGTTGGGACGCTGGACGAGCAGGGCAAGATCAAGGTGCACGAACTGCTGATGCTGCCGGACGGCAAGACGCTGATCGCACCCATTTACGGCGATGCAGGCGTGGGCCGTGCGGGCACGGATGGCTCGGAAATCCTGGTGTACGACGTCCCTTCACGCAAGGTGGTGCACATGATCGACCTGGGCAAGGGCTTGCGGCCGCACCAGCCTACCTATGACGCCAAGCGCAAGGTTATCTACGTGACCACGGAACTGCAGCAGGCCATGACGGCCATCGACGCGAAGACGTTCAAGGTGCTGTACACGGTGCCCACCGGTCAGCCGGAGTCGCACATGTTTGTGCTGTCGCATGACGGGCGCTTCGGCTACACGTCAAACGTGGGTCCGGGAACCGTGTCCGTCATGGACATGGACACGCACAAGCTGGTCACGACCATTCCTGTAGCGAAGCACCTGCAGCGCATCTCGATTTCGCGTGATGACAAGACGGTGTTCACCTCAGACACCAGCACGCCGCGCGTCGCCGCCATTGACACAGCAACGAACACGCTCCGCACGTGGATCGACCTGCCGTCGCCCGGCTTTGGCTCGAAGCCGACCGCCGATGGCAAGTACCTGTTGATCTGCATGCCTGACGCAAGCAAACTGGGCCTGATCGACATGGCGACGCTGAAGCTCATCAAGACGATCGACGTGGCGGGCAAGCCGCAGGAAATCCTGTTCAGCCCGGACGGCAGCCGCGCCTGGGCTTCGTCGTTCGGTGTGCCACAGATTGCGGAGATTGACACGGCCACGTGGACGCTGACGCGCGAACTGCCCGGGACCGATCGCAATGACGGCATGGCATACACCGCCCTGCACTAGCGCATAGCTGCCTTTGCGGCTGCGCAGCTTGACGGAGCGGATATTCCGGTCATCCAGGTCACTTCAGGCCATACACCACAAGCTGGGCTCCACCTTTGCCCATGGGCCAGATTGCCGACTTCAAACCGGTAGCCAGAGCTACCCGTTGCGCTCCACCGTTTATGGCATAACTGACAATGCCACCGGCCAACGCAGCCCCCATATCCTTCTTCCATGCAGTGGCGCCAGTCTTTGCGTCCAGGACATAGAACGTCCCTGCAACATCGCCGGCAAACAGCACGCCCCCGGCAGTTGCAGTGACCGCGGCGATGACTGGCGATGCCAGGCGGCTCTGCCAGACCACGCGACCGGTCAAAGCATTCACGGCAGTCATGCGTCCAGTGGCAGAGTCCATCGGATCCATCGTGTTCTTCGGATCAAGCTTGCCGGGGACGCGTGTCAGCGTGGTGCACCAATCGACCGCCCCCACGTACAGCAAGCCTGTCACGGGTGAGTACGCCGGTCCGTTCCATTCATTGCCGCCCTGCGTGCCGGGGCAGAAGCGTACAGGCGCGTCCTTCAAAGGAGCGTCGGCGTTGCTTACCGTGGTGACCGGTGTGGTCCATGTGAGCGAAGCAGCCACCGCATCGCCGCTGTACATGCGACCGTCTTTTGTTGCCGCCGCATAGTGCAGGTGTCCATCGCGGCCTGCAAAGAGCGCGGGTGCTGCGGACACCTCCCAGTCATGGAAGTCCTGTGCGACCAGCGGAACGCTCTTTCGCACAGCGCCTGTTCGGGCATCCAGCGCCACCAGGTTGCTCTTCTGTGGACTGCCGTCGCCATGCACCGCGCGCTTGGGGTCGCCGCCCGGCACATAGAGCGTTCCCGTCGCGGCATCCAGTGAGTAGGCTGTCCAGGACGTGCCGCCAAACAGCTGTTCGTCATCGCTCGCAGGTACCGGTGCTGCGGCGGGTGCGGCAGGTCCGCGCAGGGCATCGTTTACCATGCGCGGCACAAGGTACTGCTCCCACACAATCTTTCCGGTAGCGGCATCCAGGGCGTACATGCGTCCCTTGGACGGAGTCGCCTCGGTACCCGCGTTCCCGGCGAACACCAGCCCCTTCCACGCCAGCAGTGCGGCCGGAATGCTCTCCTGCTTTGCTTTGTCTGCAACAGTCGCTTCCCACAGACGTTTGCCTGTCGCGGCGTCATACGCAAGGACACGTCCGTCCTGCGTTCCTCGGAACACGCGGCCATCCATCACAGCTGCGCCGCGGTTGGTGTCGTTTGGCACAGCCGGTGTGTAGCTCTCGTGGACACGCCACTTTTCCGCGCAGCTTGCCGCGTCAATGGCGATGGTGTCATGCCCCGTGGTCAGGTACATGACGCCATCCACCACAACAGGCCCGGTCTGGAAGCTGGTCTGCAGATGCAGATCGTAGCGGCAGATCTCCTGCATCTGCGCTGCGTTTGCAGGCGTGATCTGCTTCTGCGGCGCAAACCGCTGTCCATCCAGCGTGCGGTTGAACGATGCCCAGTCACTCGCGGATTGCGCTAAAAGCAAGGGCGAGCCAAACAACAATACTGCAGCAGAAAGAACATTACGCATTGCGACCAGCTCCAAAGGCCCACGTCACAGCCGATGTGGTCAGCCAGGGCACACACTGGATTTTAGGCGGTCTCAGGCAGTTGGGCTGTGCGTGCTGCCGAATGGCAGACGCACGTGGCATTTGCCTGCCTTCACAAGGCACTGTCTTGGATGATTGAGGAGCGGGAGCAAACCCGGGTTGTAGCAGAGGACCAGTCTTTAATCGGCGTGACATGTCCATGGCCGTCCTCGTGAAGGACTGGTCTTGCGCATGTCGTGCAGCAAAAGGGCCGACGCTTGCAAGCGTCGGCCCTTTCTTTAATTCGCTTCCGTTTGATTAGAAGTCGAGACGAAGAGCAAATTGCGCCAGGCGCGGGTTGTAGTTGACGTTGGTCGAGGTGATCGTGCCAAAGTTCGACGCTGTCACGGTCATGTTTGCGTTGGCAAAGTTGGTGTTGTTCAGCACATTGAACAACTCGGCACGGAACTGGGCACGAACGCGCTCTGTAATGTCGAAGCCCTTGAAGGCAGAAACATCCAGATGGCGGTAGTGGGGTCCAAAGATTTCGTTCCGGCGCGAGTTACCCAGCGTGTAGGCGGCCTGCGGAGTGTAAGCGGCTTTGTTGAAGTAGTTTCCAATGCCGCGGTTCGCAGTTGGATACAGTGCCTGTGTGTAATCGCGGTTCGGGCGATCCGCGCCACCGTTCGGACTGGTGAAGGAGATGTTCGACCCGTTTACCGGATTGCTGGGCAGACCATTCGCCCAGACATTGATCAGGTTTGCCTGCCATCCCTTGCCCAGTACCGCCTTGAAGCCGTGCAGGTGGCTGCCAGGAAAGGTGTAATTGATGGCGGCAATTGCACGATCACGCTGGTTCAGATCGGCACTGCCGTAGTCGTCGATGTTCTTGGTTGCCAGCACCTGCGCAGTTCCACCGCCGCCGCCGCCAGAGATATTGGGGACGTTGTCGAGGTTCTGAGAGTGAACGTAGTTTGCGTTGTAGCCGAAGCCCTTGGAGAAGCGGCGCTCCACGGAGACCTGCATCGCGTGGTAGCTTGACGCTCCATCTGACCGCAGCTGCTGGATGGTGGATACCAGCGGCAACGGCGTCGCAAAGCGTCGCGCATACACGCTGTTTGTGGCCCGGTTAAAGGTTGAGCCATTGACGGGAGCAACGCGGTTGATGTCGCCGACCTGGTCGGAAAGGAAACGACCAAGGTTGCCGACATAGGCAATCGTCACACTATTTCCATAAACTTCCTGCTGAACAGCCAGGTTGATCTGGTGGAGATAGCTGTTGCGGAAGTGGAAGTCTTCCGCGGCGGGAATGGCACCAGCAAGAACGGTGGCGCTGCTGGGCAGCGGCAACGGCAGGCCCTGTGCAAAGTAGACGAAGCCCGGTGCGCAACCCGCGTTGCGGGCAGTTACACCCGCATTGCAGCTGCCGCCATAGGTGGCAATGTTGGGCTGGTTCTTCAGGTTTGCGGGCGAAGCAAAATTGCCCGGGAAGAACGCGATGCCGTAGCCGCCACGAATGACTGTCTTCTCTGTAGCGGAGTACGCAAAGCCCACACGCGGCGATACGTTGCGGTAGTCCGTCACAATACCGGCCGTGTTGCCATGGCCGTTGACCCCAGGCTGGAACATCTGGAACGAGTTGTCCGTGTCCAGGTTCGAGATGTGGCCGTTCTGCTCTGTGAAGGGCGTAAAGATGTCGTAGCGAACGCCAAGATTCAGCGTCAGCTTCGAAAGTGCGTGCCAGTCATCCTGCACGTACATGCCCGATTCCCAGGCCTGGTAATGCGGCTGGTACACCGAGTTGTTGCGGGTCACGTTGGTGTACACGCCAGAAACCAGGCCGGTAAGTCCGTTGCCGAACACCCAGTTGCCCTCGCCCGCGCCATCCTGCTGCTGAGCGAAGTGGCGACGAATGATGTTGGCGCCTACCTTGATGTTGTGGTTGCCCTTGGTGTACAGCATGTTCGCCGCACCCTGGTAGACGTTGTCCTTATCGTGAAGCGGTACGTAGTACCCACCGTTGCCAAGGTTGGTGGCACCGGTGACCTGCACATAGGCAAGGCCTGACGTGACATCGCTCACATTGATGTTGGGCTGGCCAAACGCAGCGTTCGGGTTCAATCCCTGGTTCAACGGGTACGAGGCGTTATCCAAATGGAGGAAGCTGACAGCAGCGTTCAACAGCAGCGCAGGTGTAAACGTGTGGGTGTAGTTCACCTGGCCGTTGCGGGCCAGCTGGGCTGCCTGGCCTGCGTAGCCAGATTGCGGATCAAGGGTCAGGCCTGCCACCCGCGCTACCGGCAGGGGAGACGTTGCCGTCAAGCTGCTGACGTCGTTGTTGCTGTAGCGCGCAAAGAGCGAATCCTTGTCGCTGAAGCGGTGGTCGACACGAATGTCAAACACGGTGGAGAACTGGTTGCGTGCCCGGCTGCCGATGTACTGGTTGGCGCCATTGTTTGGCGTTGGGTAGAGTGCAAAATAGTCCAGGCCGACGGGGTCGCGCTGGGCAATGGGGATGACGTTGCCCGGTACGTAGGTGCCTGAGACTCTGTCATAGACGCAACCATTCAACTGTGCGCTGGGATTCGGAGTTCCCGTGGTGCTTTGCGCACTGGCGCAATAGGCGTCAAATCCTGCTGCTCCAGGTGCAAAGGTGGTACCTGAGCGCGTGGCACCCGCGAAATTGGCGCGATTATCGGAAAAGTTGCCGGGGTTGTTGTGCTGGAACAGTGTCGGCACAATGGTGCTGCTGGGCAGTGTGGCATCCACGCGGCGGAAGAACTCCGCATCGCCAAAGAAGAAGGTGTGATCCTTCCAGATGGGGCCGCCCAGGCTGCCGCCAAACTGGTTCTGCTTCAGCGGTGGTTTTGCGTTGTGCGCGCCAAACTGAAAGGGGTAAGCGTTCAGTTTGTCATTGCGGAAGTATTCGTACAGCGAACCATGGAACGTGTTTGTACCGCTTTTGGTCACAATGTTGATGACCGCACCGGCTGCACGGCCCGTGTCGGCAGTGTAGTTGTTCGTCAACACACGCACTTCAGCAATGGCATCGATCGAGGGACGAACACCGATGGTGCCGATGAAGCGCTCGTTGTTATCCAGGCCGTCAATCAGGTTGTTGTTGATGACG
>JBPBPZ010000193.1:0-10861 GCA_050954525.1 Janthinobacterium lividum | reverse complement strand
ACGGTAAACAACCCTACGTGGGAAGATGTCATGCTGCTGAGCGGCTTGAAGGCGAACCACACGCTGCCGTTCTCCTACGAGCATGACGGCCATCGCGTAGACACCTACATCCCGGTGAACTACAGCGGAGCACCGCAAGAGTTTGGACCGGACGACGTGGTGAATGTCTTTGGCCTGGTGCCACGTGTGCAGGCAGGGCCTGTCCTGGTTGCGGACCTGCCGGACGCGACCGCTCCTGCAGCAAAGGCTGGCCTGCAGAGTGGCGACGCCATCCTGACGGTGGACGGCCACAGCTTCCACGGCACGGAGGCCACCAGCGCTTACCTGAAAGCTGGAAACGGCAAGCCGGTGACGCTGTTGATTCAGCGGGGCCAGGCGACGCACACGGTGGTAGTCACGCCGCGGCTGTCGCCTACGCCAAGCGGAACACCTGCCTACCGCCTCGGGTTCGCAGCGATTCCACCACCTGTGGTCACTACGCGCCAGCCACTGGGACGTGCGCTGGCCACTGGATGGCATGATTTTGCCCGGAACTCGACCCTGATCTTCGATGTGATCAGCGGCATGTTCAAGCGGCAGGTCTCTGTTCGTAACCTGAGCGGCCCTGTCGGTATCGCGCAGCAGGTCGGCATGGCACAGCAAATGGGTTCGTGGACCGTGCTGCAGTTGATGGCTGGCATTAGCCTTAACCTGGGCATCTTTAACCTGCTGCCCATGCCCGTACTGGATGGCGGCATGATCCTGTTCCTTGTTGTCGAGAGCATCATGCGACGCGATGTGAACGCCGCCGTGAAGGAGCGGATTTATCAGGCGGCTTTCGTCTGCATTGTGCTCTTCGCCGTCTTCGTCATCTTCAACGACCTGACGAAGTTACCCATCTTCGCCCACAAGCCGAGTTAAGAGACAAAATGCGGATCCTGATGGTTGGTGCCGGTGCGACCGGTGGGTACTATGGCGGCAGGATGACCCAGGCTGGCCGGGATGTCACCTTCCTGGTGCGTGGCGCACGCGTGGCTCAGATGCAGGCGCGTGGGCTACAAATCGTCAGTCCGCAGGGCGATGCCACTGTGTTTCCGAAGCTGATCACGGCAGACAGTCTGGCGGGTGAAGCTCCGTTCGACGTGGTGATTGTCAGCACAAAGGCCTACTCGCTTGACGCTGCCATGGACGACTTCGCGCCTGCTGTCGGCCCGGAAACGGTCGTTCTGCCGTTGCTGAATGGTATGCGGCACATTGACACGCTGTGCGCCCGTTTCGGACGCGAACGGGTCATGGGTGGTTCTGTTCGCATCGTCGCGGATGTAGATGGGGAAGGCCGCATCCACCAGCTCACCGATCTGGATGAATTCATCTTTGGCGAACTGGGCGGAGGCCGCAGTGAACGCGCGGAACGCATGCTGCAGGTGTTCCGCGTGCCGGGCTACACGGTCAAGCTTTCGAGCGACATGGTCGCGGCGCTGTGGCGCAAATGGTGGATCCTGGCGACCATGGGTGCTGTTTGCGTGGTGTCCGGCGGGACCGTCGGCGAGATGGCAGCGGTTCCCCACGGCAAGGCGATTGGCCTTGCCATCCTGCACGAGGCCATTGCAGTCGCCGCAGCAAACGGCTACCCCGCCGATCCTGCCTTTGTTGCCCAGCAGGAACAACGCATGACGGAGGATGGATCTTCCCTGACCTCGTCCATGTATCGCGACATGCTGAAGGGTGCACCGGTGGAGGCAGACCACATCCTGGGCGATCTGCTTGCCCGGGCAAAGGGTGTAGCAGTGCCGCTGCTGACCGGGGCTTATGTGAGGCTCAAAGTGTACGAGGCGAAGCGGAACCGCTAGTCCAGATCTCCAGGCAGGCGATTTCGCTGGTCCAGCTCCTTCAGTTCCGCCGTAACCTCAGCCGCGATGCGCCGCGCCTCCTCGGTACGATCCACCGGAACGCTGATGGCGCCCACCCGTGCATGGCCTCCGCCGCCATAACGCTCGCAAATGGCGGCGATGTTGGCCAGATCGTCTGAAGGCACAGTGGTCCATGGATTCGTTCCGACGGAGATCTTGGTGCGGAAACTCGACTTCGACACACCCACGACGTACACCGCTTCAGGCAGGAGGTAGTACGGGATGAACTTGCTGTAGCCCTCGGTGGGCTGGTCGGTGATGTCGAACGTGATGACGCCGCTCTCCTCGACTGCGCGCGAGCATAACAAGGCGATGTCGCGGTCATGCTTCTCAAGCCTGGGCTGGAGCGCATGCTGCACGAAATCTTCATGCAGCGTTGCCTCGAGCGACTGCGAGGTCAGCAGCGGAATCAGCCGCGGGATGAAGTCCGGATCGCTGGCCGACTCGATCACGGTCATCAGCTTCAGCGCGGGTTCCGCCAGTTCTACGGCAGACTCCGCAGAGACGAACTTCGCTCCATCGATGATGTCGGCCCAGTGCAGCAGGTCAGCAAATGGAGCGGTGTCAAAGCCGAAGCGGTCGCGTGCGACATCTGCAATTAGACCTGTGCAGGACGTGTACAGCGGATCGAAGAACTTGCGTGGGTGTTCCCGGCTGGCTTGCTGTTCGCGCTCGAACTGCTCGCGATCTGCCGCCGTGAGAAACGCGCTTTGATGATGATCGAACCACCAGGTGATCTTTTCCGACGGCGAGTACTTGAAGTCAACGATTGCGTTCTCGTCTCCGCGAAAGTCGCCTTCATCGAACTGCACGCCCGCGCGGTGCATCAGGCCTGTGTAGCCGTATTCGCTGGCCGTGCCAAGGCACTCACGATGAAAGCGCGTGAACAACGAGGCGGAGCATGCGCCGTCAAAACAGTTGTTGTGAAACAGAACCTGAAGCTTCAAGACTGACTCCTGTTGGTCTATCGGTAGGCCTGCTGATGTGATTAGAGGCCAGAAGCGAAGCGACTTTCACTCAGGTCAAGTTCACGTTCCAGCAGGCGATAGATCCTGTCATCCACCTGCCCGCTTTCCCGCATGCCGATCAACTCTTCGCGCTCAATTCGCACCGTCTCCAGCATGACATTGGCCATGGTCCGGGCGTGACGATCTTCTGCAGGGAGTCCCGGGCCGCAATCCACAATGGAATCGAGCCGATGCCCATACTGGTGCAGCAGGTCGTCGTAGGCATGCTGAAGGTTGGGTTCGTCTGTAGTGCGGCAGCTTTGCAGGTATTCCAGGGCTCGCCGCAGCAGCTTACGCCGGGCCTCGCCTTCGTCACAGCCATCCTGCTGCGCACCGCCGTTCAACTTCAGCAGGTTGACCACGGCGGGCAGGGTAATGCCCTGCACCACCAGCGTTACCAGAATGACGCAGAACGTGAGAAACACAATCATGTTGCGCTGGGCAAAGGGCTGGCCGTTGCCCAGGGTATACGGCAGCGAACTGGCGGCGGCCAGCGCCACCACGCCGCGCATGCCCGTCCATCCCAGCATGAAAACACCACGCACCTGGGGGCCAGGTTCGTTCTGGTGCTGCAGATGCGTGCGCAGGAAGTGGGCCGCCTTTGCTGCGGGGTACATCCACACCAGTCGCAAAACGATCAGCACCAGCGAGAACACCAGGCCATACAAAAACAGGCGAGCATGGCTGTACTCTCGGATGCCTGAGAGCACCACGGAAAGCTGCAGGCCGATCAGCAGGAACACAAGGCCGTTCAGCAAAAACTCAACCGCTTCCCACACGGCGTTGGCCTGCAGGCGAACCTCTGGTGAAAAGAAGGTCGCACTTTTGCGGCTGAGATAGAGACCGCATGCCACCACGGAGATAACGCCGGAACTATGGACCGCCTCACCCGCCAGGTAAGCACCGTAGGCAACGATGAACGACATCGCAATCTCAACCGGGCCATCGTCGATCCACTTCTCAAACCACACCACAGCCACAGCGAATAGCAGGCCCACGCCCACACCGCCAGCGAAAAGCCAAAGCAGGCGCAGTGCACCATCCCACACGGTTGGCGTGGTTCCGTTCACAAGCATGTTCAGGCCGAACTGCAGCGCCAGAAGGCCGGTGGCGTCGTTCAGCAGGCTTTCGCCTTCCAGCAAGTCAATGATGCGTTTGGGCAGGCCGATCTTTTTGGCGACCGAACTGGCGGCAACGGCGTCCGTCGGCGACACGATTGCGCCCAGCAGGAAGCCGACGCGCCAATCGAACGACGGGATGAAGAAGTGCGCCGTTAAGGCCACACCGATGGCCGTAAAGAACACCAGGCCGACCGCAAGCGACGTGATGGAGATGATGTTGTACTTGAAATCGAGCCACGAAGTCTGCCACGCGGCGGCAAACAGCAGCGGTGGCAAAAAGATCAGGAACACAAGGTCTGGCGGCAGGGGCACACGCGGTATGCCTGGAATAAACGAAGACAGCAGACCCGCCACCACCAGAACGATGGGATAGGACACGGAAAGCTTGCGGGCAATGCCTGCAAGCAGCGCAATGGCCACCAGCAATGTGAGAAACACAAGCTGCAGAGTAGGCAGGTGGGTTGGGGGCGTCGGCACAGTGTTCAGTGTGGCAGAAACGGCCGTAATTTTCAGCAGGACGAAGCAGTGGCCACGGAGAACAAGACCTGCGCCCATGCAGCTTCTGGATCACTCTCTACTTTTGCTCGTGCCCGTTAGCCGATACGCTGGTGGAACACCATGAGCGAGAACGCTGCTCAGCAAATCGGGCAACCACGGGGCGGGCGGATCCATTCGCTGCTGCCTGCGGCCATCTTCGCCCTGGCTGCGTTCTGCGCAGTTTTCCCACTCGTGCTGCATGGCGTTTCCTGCGGTCACGATTTCGACTTCCACCTTCTGAACTGGATGGAAGCTGCGTCGCAGTGGCAGCACGGCCTCGTGAAGCCCGTGTGGGCGCTTACCCCTGCCTTCAACGCCGGGGAGCCGCGCCTGCTGATGTACCCGCCGCTGTCGTGGATTACGGGTGCGGCGCTGGAACTGCTGCTGCCATGGTCCGCCGTCCCGGCTGCATTCACGGCGCTTGTGCTTTTTCTTTGCGGTTTGACCATGCATCGCCTGCTGCGCCGCTGGACGGCACCATCCCTGGCCGTGTTCGGCGGCTGCCTGTACATGGTGAACCCGTACATGCTGTTTGTCGCGTACGAGCGCACGGCCTATGGCGAACTGCTGGCAGCAGCATGGATGCCGCTGCTGCTGGCGGCCATGCTGCGGACGCGGTTAACGGCACCGCGCGTTGCTGCGGTCGTGGCCCTGCTTTGGCTAAGCAACGCGCCGGCGGCAGTCATTGGCTGCTACTCCATACTTCTGCTGGGCGTGGGTCGCTTGCTGCTGATGCGTGGCGAGGGACTGCGTGGAAGACTCCGCATGGCGATGACCGTCAGCAGCGGTGTTTTGCTGGGGCTGCTGGTGGATGCTTTCTACCTCATCCCCATGGGCTGGGAGCGCAGGTTTGTACAGCTTGAACTTGCCGTAGTTCCCCTTGCCCGGCCAGACAGAAACTTCCTATTCGCACAGGATCCTGATGCGTTTCACACGCATGTGCTGATGCAGGCATCGTGGATCGGTGTGGCGACGTGCACCATCGCCCTTGTGTGTGGGGCAATCCTTCTGTTTCTCCAGCGACGCACCACAGCTCCCGTGCATGCGTATCGATCCATGCACATGCGCGATGCCCAAACGGGCGGCGCATTCACCGACCCGGCAGCATGTGCGGTTCTGCTGGGCTTCAGCGTCGTCGTTCTGTTTTTGCTATCCAGGTGGAGCGCCGCAGTCTGGCACATGGGTCCAGAGCTTGTGTTTCTGCAGTTCCCCTGGCGTTTCCTAGTAGCCGAATCGGCAGTTGCAGCGGCTCTACTTACGCTACTGTTGCAGCGGAGCTTCCAACGATTCTCAAGCCGGATTCTGATTCCCGTCGCACTTGTGATCGCTCTGCTCGCCGGGTATTTTGCCGGCGGTCGCTACTTCCGCGAGAGCTGTGAAGTGGAGGAATCTGTACAGGCGCAGCGTGGTCACTTTCTCAACGAAGAAGGTGTCAAACCAACCGACGAGTACACACCCGTCATTGCAGATAACGACGCTCTCCAGGCGCACTTGCCGGCAGCATGGATGGCGATTGGCGTTGAGGACGAACCGGGCCACCACCCCGACGTGCCTCGCCTGGATCGAACGCAACCGGAAGACTTGCACTTTGCGGTTCAGGCTGCGATCAGGCCGAGCTTCTTGATCGTTCGCCTGCGCCAGTTTCCCGGCTGGCATACGCTCCGCGATGGCGTTGAGATACAACCGCGGACACGCCCCGACGGCCTGATTGCCGTGCCGCTTTCCCCAGGCGCACCGCACGTGGTCGAGGTGCTTTACCGAACCACAACCGATCAGTGGGCGGGCCTTGGCGTCACCGGAATGGCTTTGCTGGCCTGCGGAATCGCTGCCGGGCGAAGGCGCTCCGGTATCATGAGGCCATCCGCATGAACATTGACTATGCTGACCTCGTAAAGACCGGCGTCTCGCTAACGGATGCCGCGCTGGAACAACTTCTGCCGCATACAGAGGCGCAGCCGCACTCGATCCACCGCGCCATGCGCCATTCCGTCTTCGCGGGTGGCAAGCGTCTGCGCCCCCTGCTGGCGCTTGAATCCGCACGCATGATCGCGGGCAGCCTGCCCGACGGTGCCGCACACGTGGGCGCAGCCATCGAAATGCTGCATACCTATTCACTGATCCACGACGACCTGCCCGCACTGGATAACGACGACCTGCGTCGCGGCAAACCCACCTGCCACGTTGTGTATGGCGAGGCGACCGCAATTCTTGCGGGCGATGCTCTGCAGACCCTGGCGTATCAGACGCTGGCAGAACTGCCGGGCGACGCCGCAACCAAGATCCAGATTGTGAAGGAAGTCAGCATCGCCACCGGCACCGGCGTCGGCGCGGAAGGGCTTGCACCCGGCATGATCGGCGGCCAGGTCATGGACCTGGAGGGTGAGGGCAAGCAGCCCACCGCGGACCTGGTCGAGGCAATCCACCGTGCAAAGACCGGTGCGCTGATCACCGTCTCTATCGTCGCCGGGGGGTTGATCGGTGGTGCTACAGCAGACGAGGTCGCCCACCTTCGACGCTTCGGCCAACGTGCAGGCCTCGCCTTTCAGATCGTGGATGACATCCTGGACGAAACCCAAAGCTCGCAGCAGTTGGGCAAAACTGCAGGCAAGGACACCGCGACCGCAAAGGCCACGTGGCCGGCCGTGTTCGGCCTGGACAGTTCCCGTGAAACCGCGGCCGAACTGCTGCGTGACGCTCTTGCCGAACTGGACCGCTTCGGCGAACGGGCCGACCCGCTCAAGGCCGTAGCGCGGGCCCTTGTGGAGCGCACAAACTAACCATGCTGGGGACTCTGACCGAAACGGACGTTCAGGAAGCGCTTCGGGTCTGCTTCGATCCAGAGCTGGCTGTCAACATCGTCGATCTCGGCTTGGTGTATGGCATCCGCGTCAACCGTGACGAAGATGCTCCCGGCTTTGAACCTCGCTATCACGTGCTGGTTACGCTGACCATGCGCGCACCCAGCGACGAACGCGAAGCCATGCTGATCGGACAGGTAAAGAACAGGCTTGCAGGCATGCGCGAAGTCAGTCAAACCCACGTGGAGATCGTCTGGCAGCCGGCATGGACGGCTGAGCGCATGAGCGCTGCAGCAAGGCAGCAGCTTGGCCTTGACCGCCCACCGAAGCAGGGGCTGGTCACCATCAAGCTGTAGACACGTCAGTCTGGAATACTGCTTTGAGGCGCACCCAGCCTTGGCGCTGGACCTTGTGCGTACCGGATGGCATCCAGCCCCTGCACACCCGTGTTGTCAGCCGACTTCACGCGACTGCTATCTGTGACTGACAAGGAAATGTCACTCAGCTTCAGACCACGTGTGTCTGCAATGCTGCCTGCGCTTTCACCCTGCACAGTGACGTGGTCGATCCTGAAGTTATCCAGCGTGGCATTCGGATAGGCGCTGATGTCGAAGGCTGTTTTTGCGTTTTTCGCTTCGATGTTCCAGATGTGTACGTCGCGAAAGTGCGGCAGGCCCTTCTCCTCCGGCACAGGCGTGGTCAGCGCGATCCAGTACGGCGGCACTGCCTTCGGGTCGGTACCCGCGGGCAGCGATGTGTAGCTGTAACTCGGGTTCCAGTTCAGCGTGACGCGGATGGGTGTGGAAACGCCGTCCAGGTGCAGGTCATGAATGCGCAGGTTCTCGCCAAAGCCGCCGCGCACACGAGCACTCTTGAACAGCACACCGTTCGGCACGCCGCGCTCTGCGGTTAAGTTGTAGGCCTCGATGTTGCGGAACCCACCAGAGGTTTCGCTGCCAAACGTGATCGCTGCGGCTCCTGTACGGATGATCGAATCGCGGATGACGACGTTCTCAGTGGGCCGGTTCACGCGCAAACCGTCCCAGTCGCGGCCTGCCTTCAGGCATAGCGCATCGTCGTTCACATCAATGTCGGCGTGCTGCACCAGAACGTCGTGCGAACTGTCGATGTCGATGCCATCAGTGGACGGCCCCTTGCCGCCTTGATTGTTACGGATGGTGATGTGATCGACGACCACGTTGTGCGAGTAGCAGATGTGCACCGTCCAGAAGCCGGACCGCGTCAGCATGGGACCATCCAGTTTTACGTCGGACGAATCGAAGATCTGGATCAGCCGCGGCCGCTTTGCGTCGTAGTCCGACGCCCATCGCAGCCCTTTTGGCTCGTACTCGTGGCGCAGATCCCAGTAGCTTTTCCACCAGTACGATCCGTCGCCGTCGATGGTGCCCTCGCCCGTAATCTGCACATCGTGCTGCCGGTACACGTTCACCAGGGCAGCGGGCCAGGTCATCTCGATGCCGGCAATGCGCGTCGGCATCAGAGGGTATCCGGACAGCTTCTGCACGCCACGCAGCACCACGCCTTTGGGCAGGTCGAGCCGCGATCCGCTTTTCACAAAGATCGCGCCAATCCGATAGGTACCGGGACGAAGCGTAACCGTATCGTGCTTGCCTTCGGCGGCGTCGAGCGCCTTTTGTATGGACGCAGTGTCGTCCGTCACGCCATCGCCCCTAGCGGCATAGTCATTCGCCAGCAGTGTAGCGGCATGCATAGGCAGCGCGGCAGCCAGCGCGACCAGCACGCACAGACCATGCTTAATCAAGATCGAACTCGCGCAGCGGCTTGCCGGTGTCTGGCAATTCCTTGGCCTTGCGGAAAGCATCTTCGAACTTCTGGTTAAGAATGCTGTCGCGATTCTTCTGGGCCTCAACAGACTGAGCAAAGATCGAGTCGCGGCGCGCGTCCTGGTCGCGCGCGGCTTGCGCAGCCGAAGATAGATCCTCAAAGGTTCGCTTGCGCGGCGCTGGAGTGTGCGAAATCACCGACTGTGTCACCGGGTCGATCCGCAGCATTGCGCCGCAGTCCGGGCAGGCTACCTCAAATCCAATCTCTTTCGTCTGCTTCTTCGCCATCGCAGGATTCTACGCGTCGAGTCGCGACCTCTGCCAGATGGAATGGAGGCAGTTAGATGTCGAACACCCGGTGACCGGGGCATTCCTGCTGCGCACAGGCGACCAGCATGGCGGGCAGATCGACCGTGCTTGCGGCAAGCATCTGCACACCCGTCAGCAGCCGTTCCTGAATGTGGGCATTCGGGTACAGCGTGCGCGTGATGGCGTCAGCATGTTTGCGCAGGTGGGTTTCCTTATCGAGCTGCCAGTTG
Organism: Janthinobacterium lividum; assembly: GCA_050954525.1. Taxonomy (GTDB): domain Bacteria; phylum Acidobacteriota; class Terriglobia; order Terriglobales; family Acidobacteriaceae; genus Terriglobus. The sequence continues at coordinate 1,165 of JBPBPZ010000193.1, read as the reverse complement.
GCGGCCAAACGACGCAGGCGATTCATTTGGTAACGCATCTTGCTGGCTGCCACGCCTGCAGACCGGCCCAGACCTGTGTCCATGGCTTCCATCCATCGCTGCACTTCGTTCAGTTCCCCATCCAACGCATTTCCCGCAGAGGCCAATCGACGCTTGCCTTCGATGGGCATGGCGCGCGCGCCCAGACGCTGAGCCAGCTCATCTGGAGATACCAGGGCATCACGCAGGGTCAGCTCGTGCCGGTCCATCACCACCCGGATCGCCTGGGGTACAAGCGTAGCGGATAATCGCGGGAGGACGGGTGTCATCCCGCCCAGTATGGCCTCGTACAGCGGCCTGCATTGCGCAAAATAGGCAATCTCCGCGGGTCCGCCCACGTATGCCGATGTGGGCAGGATGCTGTCCTGAAACACCGGCCGTAGTAGCGCGTTTGGACTCAGGCGCTCCGGCGCTTGGTCCAGGATCGCTAAGAGATCATCCGCCGTGTAGCTGCTTCCCCCTGCCTGCCACTCGCGTTTGCTAGCGACGATAGGACGGCGTAACGACAGGCGGCTTCCGTCTTCGTCGATCAGGAACAGCAACGACGACTCATCCGTGACCAGAACCTGCGGGGCATAGCCATCGGCTTCCAAGGTCTGGTTCTGCTGCAGCAACGAGTCATGCAGAGTGTCTGCATGCTCGATGGCATACCGCAGAACAGGTGCACCCATCGCGTGGAATTCACGACTGCTGGCATCCAGCACAATCAGGCCATGTTCGTGGAAGACCCCGCTCAGGAACTTGCCAAAAGCGGAGGCAAGGGTGTCGGACGGTGTGTAGCTGGACCGCAACAGCTCCGTAATGGGAGCGTACCCAAGTAATTCTTCCACCTGGGCCAGCACCGGTTCAATGTCTGCTCCGAGTAGAAGGTTACCGACGGGCTGCTGCTTGTGCCCCGGGAAGCGCGACCGCAGCGTTTCGACACCCTGTTTCCCAAGCAGCGAAACCTGATTGACCTCGTCCAGGTCATGGTCCTCGGTTGCCATCCAGAACACGGGCACATGGGGCACACCAGCTTCGCTGGCTGCCTGCGCCTTGCGGATAGCCGTTGCGGCTTTCAGCAGCGTAAGCAGCGGACCACCAAAAAGCCCGACCTGCTGTCCCGTGACAACGGCTCGTGCGCCGG
>JBPBPZ010000313.1:0-10922 GCA_050954525.1 Janthinobacterium lividum | reverse complement strand
CCAACGGGGCCTGCTGGGCCCGCCGCCCCGGTTGGCCCAACCGCGCCTTGCGACACGAGCGAAACTTCCAGATGGGCGCTGTGCGCTGTCTGGTCATTCTCCTTGGAGTCGAATAGCACGTTGCCGTCTGATGACAGAAGCGCGAAGCCGTAGTTGCTGCTGGGCGAATTCATCCACTGCTGTACTGCCGAGGTCACATCGATACTGACAAACTGCCCAGCAGCCACGACCTGGCTGCTACCCGCAGAGGTTCCCTGAGCAGGTAAGGTGTTGAAAGTCACAGCGGCTTCTGTCCACGACCCCGCAAGTGTGAACACATTCACCGTGCCAGCTGTGAAAACACGATTCACGTAAAGCCGAAGTGTTGCTTTCGCCACCTGGGCTGCAGACGTGTTCGCCGGCAGTTCCGTCAGGTCAAATTGAAGCAGCCCTGTGGTGCCAGCACCGACGCTTACGTTTGAAAGCGTCCCGAAGTTTGTGGTGGATCGGGTGGAACTTACATGGGCGTCCGCCAGCAGCTTCACGTCGGCCGCATGTGCGACCGGTGCAGACACGATCAAAACAGTGGCCGAGATTGCTATGCGCTGCAACGTCCGTCCAGCACTGGTCTGTGGCTCCGAGGAGTTGCCCTTGAGTGGTACACGAAGACGGTTTTGCAGCATGCATTCTCCCAGCAGTGGCAGCGCTTAGAAACGAGTACAGGTTTTCTTCAAGAAGCGCGACGCCCACAGGCTACATGAAGGCTCTGCATTTCCGACCGCCAGCCAAAATCTTTTTCTTCAGAAAGTTGCCGCGTGTAATTGGCAGCGCGCCGTGATAAGTTCTAGGCGAAATATAACAAGCTGAGATTGCGGTATGAATTAGGATTGCCTAAATCCAGCGATGGCTTAGGTCGATGTATTGCGCTTCCATGGAAGTATTCAGGTTTGCCGGAGAAGTCTTAATGCTTGTCGGATACTCACGATGGAGAGGAACAGCGAGATCGTTGTCGCTCGCCTGCTTTGTAGTGAGTTCGGCTGCGGCGCAGCAGACTCTCCCGTCCGGTGTTGAAGCCACCACCGTGTTCGCTGCCGCGCCTGGTGCCGTTGCGTACGATGCTGCAGGCAATCTGTACCTTGCGCTCAAGAACGATCACGTTGTTCGCAAGGTAGACGCCTTTGGACTGATCACCACGGTCGCGGGAACCGGACAGCAGGGGTTTGCCGGTGATGGAGCCGCTGCAAGCAGTGCGCTGCTGGATTCACCAACAGGCATCGCGGTCGGCACCGACGGTACGCTGTACATCGCAGACAGTCGCAATCATCGGATCCGCAGTGTTGCGAACGGCATCATCACGACTGTTGCTGGAACGGGAACTAGCGGATTCTCGGGTGACGGCAGTGCAGCTACGGGTGCACAGCTTGATCTGCCGTCGGCTATCAGCCTGGATGCTGCCGGGAACCTGTTCATCGCGGACACAAACAACCACCGCATCCGCAAGGTTGCGGGAGGTCTAATCTCTACCGTGGCTGGAACCGGAGAGCAGGGTTTTGGTGGAGATGGCTCGGCGGCGGTGAATGCCTTGTTGGATACCCCAACCGGTGTGGCAGCCGACCTTTCGGGGACCGGCAGCATATACATCGCTGATACTCGCAACCAGCGTGTACGTCGTCTTGATAGCAGCGGGATCATGTCGACCGTAGCAGGTGCAGGATCATCGAGTCCGCAGGCGAGCGTCAACCTGCTGAACCCTGCTGGGCTAAGTGTGGACCTTCGTGGAACGCTGTACATCGCGGACAGCGGCAACCACGTCATCCGATCGCTTTCTGGCGGAACCGTCAGCACGGTAGCGGGAACCGGTGAACAGGGTTTCGCGGGAGACCTGGGCTCCGCGAAAGCTGCGGTGCTGGACACGCCACGCGCTGTCGGTGCGGGACCAGACGGACTTCTGGCCTTTGCCGATAGCCGCAATCAGCGTGTCCGCTCCATCACGTCGGGAATCGTTACGACGGTCGCGGGTGCTCCGCCGCCCCTTACAGAAGGCATCCTTCTGAGCGGTCCTGCTGCGGGGGCATACGGAGCGTCCGGCAATCGGCTCACCGCAACCTTCGCCAGTCCACTTGGCGCGGCGACCGGCGCTTTGGTATTGAATGTTGGCGGCCAGCCGGTACTGACCGCTCCCATTGTCGGTAACACGGCTAGCTTTGATCTGGGCTTCCTTGCTGGAGGTTTGCAGGTACTCGCTGTTTCGTATGCAGGTAACACCACACACGCGGCCACGGTCAGCGGCGTGTACCTGGTGAATGTGTCGGCTGCGCCGCAGACCATAAACTTTCCGCGTCTGCAAACTCCCGTCGTCTTCACGTCAGGAGCGACCGCACCGCTCCTTGCCACCGCAAGTTCGGGTCTGCCTGTCACCTATACGATTACAGGGCCAGGGACCGTAACAGGGTCAACCCTTACCTATACTGGCTCCGGTGTGGTTACTGTCACGGCTACACAGGCCGGGAACGGGAACTACGCCGCTGCAAGCAGTAGCCAAACGATCCAGGTTTCCCCTTCACCCCTGGCGGCTTCGAGCGTGTCTCCGAACGCGGTGACGCTTTCTTCCGCAGGTTCGCCTATTACCGTAAATGGGAGTGGCTTTACCCAAACCTCGGTAATTCGCCTAAACGGAGTGGTACTGCCCACATCCGGGCAGAGCACAACGCAGCTAAGGGCAACCTTACCTGCCATTCTCTCCACTGCGGCTCTCAGCGTGACTGTGTTTGATCCAGCATCTGGCCTTGAGAGTGCACCACTCCTGATCTCGGTGACTGCACCAGCAGCAGCAGCCACACTGGCACCTCTGCCGACGGCAACCTCACAGCAGCAGCCCTCGCTCAAGCTCACATTGCAGACTCCGTATCCGGTCGATCTTGCAGGCACTTACACGCTCAGCTTCAAGCCGCTGAGCGGTGTGAATATCGATGACACGAGCATTATGTTCAGCAATGGTTCGCGTACCTACCCCTTTGTTGTCACCGCGGGTACCACCGCACCGCTGCCTGTAGCTTTCCAGACAGGAACGCTGGCAGGTACGGTGAACATCAGCCTCTCCCTGACTGCAGGTGGAGTAGATGTAACGCCTGCGGCGGCACGGACGACTACTGTAGTCATCCCGGCTCAGGTACCGGCGGCGACCAGCGTAAGCTTTACGCAGACCGGCACGACGCTCATTGTGACAGTGGTGGGTTACACGAACACGCGAGAGGCTTCGCAGGCGACATTCAACTTCATACCCGCGCCCGGTACGAGCCTCGCGGTCACGTCTCTGACCCAGGACGTGACAAGCATATTCAGCAGGTGGTTCCAGGATCCGGGCTCCTCTACTTTAGGCTCTATCTTCACGTACACACAGCCATTCACCCTGAGCGATGCGGATGCCAAGGTACAGGGAGTCACAGTCACCCTGACGAATACTGTCGGCAACTCTACTGCGACAACTACGCCTTAGGCTTCGATAAAGACGAATGACCTGCAGGGCAACTTTGTCGGCCGGGTCATCCGTTCCTGCATTTCGTCGGCGTGGTGGTCTGCTCGTAAAACCAGCTACTGAGCAAGCATTTAACTCAGTAGCTGGTTTCGTGACTCTCGAGCTCAGGCTCATCGAGCAGCGACGTTAACACACCGGAGCCCTGCTAGTGCGCCAGGTGCGAGTACATCCGCCCCAGGACCTGACAACTCGTAGCGAACGACAAGCGGTGTGCCGTCGGGTGCTTTGACTGCCGTGTTCGCAACCTCTAGCGGAAATCCTAGTTCATAACCTGCCGCGCTTTTCGCTACCCGCGCTTTGTTGAACAACTCGAAGATGGCCCACGTGCCCGTAAAGTTCAGGGGTAGACCGTTTGCCGTCAGGCCTGCCTGGGTGGCGTTCTGTGCAGACCAGGTGAACTGTTTGCCCGCCTCAGCGTTGCTGAGTGACTGGGCATCGACCCTGATGGATGTGTTTTGAATCCCGCTCGCTGGCACGTTGCGTAATTCAAACGTAAGCGTAGGAGCCGTTGCACCCGCAGGGAACATCTCGCGGGACAGGAGCGCGGCTTTTGAAAAGAACTTTGCGAAGTCAGAACTAACCTGTGTCGCCTGATTTGGAGCGGGCACGTACTCTGAGCCTTGCTGGATCAGAAGCGCCTTCAGGCTTCCGTTATAGAACTGCCAGAGTGCACCGGTTCCGGGTTGAAGCAGAGCCGACAGTTCTGCCGGTGTGGCCTGGGCTGCCGATCGCGGGTTGAATGGAGCTTTTGCAAATACCGCAGAGAAGGCAGAACAGAAACTCCTCGCACCGGCGTTGAGCTGTGCTGGTCCAAACCCGCGCACAAGGGATTCAGTGTTCGTAATTGGCGCCTGCATAAGGGCAAGCACGGTCGCATCAAGGCGGGCCTGGCTATCCACATGGAACGCCTGGGCGGCCTGCTGTGCGGCCAGTTGAGCGGCAGCCGCAGCCGTGTTCACGGGAGCAGCCGTGGTCGGGTCGCCTAAATTTGGACTCTGCGCAACCTGCTTCAGTGCGCCGTCGAGTGCCAGCAGCGAGTCGACATAGGCCTTATTAGAACTGCCGATATAAACCTCATCTGGACTCCCGGGTACGAGCGCCTGCGCTGCCTGGAACGCGGACGAGATCTGCGGATCAGGCACATTGGTGTTGCGGGATGCCGTATAGACCAGCGCAAGGAGTGGGGAACTATTACTCGACAAAACTCCCAGCTTTTCTCCCGCATCCTGAAGGCTGGCATAGCGGACCACGCTGGCATCTTTCAAGAAGGCGCGCCATTGCGCGATGTAGTCGCCCGTGTAACGCGTAGCGAGCTGACCCTTGATTGCTGCTGTGTCGATGGAGGGAGGTGCCTGATCGCCAAGCACCCACGCTTCTCCACTGAAGTACCGCTCCGGATGTTCGAGTGCGTCATGCACAAAGGTGTAGCCAGACTGGGTGAAAGCGCTCTCGATCGTGTGTGGTTCAATTACGGTTGCGCTTGACCCCGGGTGCTGCACATTGAACTGAACGGGGGACGCCGACTTTGCTGAGGCCGTAAGAATGCTTTGATAAATCCGTTCGAAACCTCCAAAGGCACCCAGGTAGCCACGTGCATGTGCTACGGCTGGCGCGGCAGGCGAGTCAGTGAAAGGATTTCCTTTGGGCAATACGGAAGCGTAGTAGGCAAACTGTTGTTCGGCCAAGGCGCTTTGCTCTGTGCTGTTTACCGCACCGGTCACGGCCAAATGCCGCATGAGCACCGGCGGAAGAAACTCTACGGTGCTGCGGTCGGCATTGGTCGTCGTAATTAGGTAGGCGCGCAGCGAAGCATAAATGCTGTTGTAATCAGCGCCAGCGGGTGTGTTAGTCCCTGGAGCCGCGGGTAGTGCGGCAAGCGTTGAAGCAATATTGTTCTGCGTTCGACTCAGTAAGAAATTGCGGAAACTCCGGAAGTAAGCCCCGCGGGCCGGTTCCAGAAGTTTATCTCCACGGTACAAACCCCACCGATAAGGAAGCGGAGCGCCCTCTGCGCGGTATTGCTCAAGCTTTTCCAGATCTAGGCGAAGACCATTCAGCAGCGCCAATTGTTGCAACGGCACTGGGCCTGCATTGCCCCCGGGTGTTGCGGCCAGCAGGTTGGTGGTCGACTGGATGCGTTGCTGCAAGGCTGAGTTGTTGAAATACGAGACTGTTAGCAGTACCAGGTACACCAGAAGGAGAAATGCAACGCCGCCGTAGAGGAAGCGCTGGAAAGCCCGTCCATAGCCGGTCTGCGAAGTTGCTTGCAAAGCAGCGCTGTCGCCCAGAACTACCTCGGGAAAAAACCGTGACAGAAACGTCCACTGTGCGATCTTTTCCCCAAAGGCCATAGCCGGGGCCGTGACCCGGGTGGGGGTTGGCCTAGCCACTGCGAAGACACCGGTTGCATCCGATGCAGTGTTCGAGACACTGAGTGCAGGCTGTGCAGCTGCCGCCACCTGTTGCTGCACAACGGCGCGCACGCCGGTGAAGTAATAACCCCGCAGGTAGGGGTTGCTGTTCAATTGGCTGGGGCGAACCAGTTCCGCAAGGTAGGCGCTGAACAGGTTGCGAAATCGGCGAAGCTCCCGCGGGAACTCGTAAGCGGGTCCAAGGCGCTGTGCATCTGCTTCGCGGTAGAGAAGCTCCAGCCGTGCCTCGCCTAAAGCAAAAAGCAGTTCGTCATAGGACTCGGAGACGGCATGCAGAGCATATTCGGCCCGCGAGCCCGAACCGCGCGAGACAAGATCGATGGTTGCGCCAAGCAGGACATACCCCTCGTCTGGCGAAAGGTTCTGCACGTATTCCACAAAGCCAGGTACCCGGTCGAGCTTTGTCAGCAGGACGTAGGTCGGCAGCTGAGCACCCGTTTGCCGAGCCAGTTCACGAAGTCTTGCCCCATGCAGTGCCGCAGCTGCCTGCATGGACTCAGACGTCTGCTGCCCCATAAACTGCTCACAACTGACGCAGACGATGGCCGCCCGGAATGGTGCGCCTCGGAATGCAGCGCGGAAAGCACTGGGGCGAGTCATAGCGATCAGGCGGGTCCACAAGCCAGGACTTTGACGGATGGCCTCTCCCACTTCGATGATGCCGGCTTTGCCCCCGTACCAGACGTTCACGACTGAAGTTGGCACGACCTCTGTCTCGCGATGTACCTGGCCTGCCAGCAGCTCCGCTTCCAGTCCTGACTTGATGACCGCGGTCGTCTTCGCGCTGTTCGCCTCACCCAGGACGTACAGCAGAGGAATGTCATTCAGCTTCTTAGCACCTGCACGCGGGGACGCAGAGAGCTTGCGATTTGCCTCACGAAGGTGCTCATCAAGAGCCGTCGTATCAACAGGCACACCATCGTGACTGCCCGCGCTAGCGGACCGTCTCCGGGCCAGCCACACCAGTAAACCCGCGCCAGCGATACCAAGCAGGAGCAGCAGGATTCGCGCGATGAGAAGGGCAGCACCATGCAGCATGGAGATGGAACCAACAGCCACCGACAAAACAATGGACAGCAGCAATGCCAGAGCAGCGCAGATGTACAAGATCATGAAATCCTCTCATGCATAGCGGCAGAGCTACTGCTCAGGCGCGAAGAACCCGATGACAGCGAGAATGTGTAGACCGCGAAAGCCAAAAGCGTAACGACGGCAAGCACGACTGCCATGACGAGCAGCCCAAGCGCCAGGCTGTCTTTTCGAAGTGTCAGTGTGATAGGCGCGGCGGCTGCAGCAGGGAATAGTGGACGCTGACCCCGAATGCGCAGCATCTTCTCACGGCACATCTGGATAATTTGCCTCAGCTCTGCACCATTGCTGAAGGCAAACTTACCCTTGTATCCAAGCTCCAGGCAGAGACAATGAATCTCGAGTACGTCTGCCAGTTCAGGGGCGTCCTGCTGCTGAAGCAATTGCTGGAGATTTGCGAACACGGTCTCGCCCGCGACGTGGCCTCCAAACAGTTCCTCCTGCAAAGGCCGACGCGCCCACTCCGCGCCTGCTGGTGTACCCAGGTTCAGCACTGTTTCGTCCATGAAGCCCACTGTCACCAGGACTGCCATCTGGATGTACTGCGCGTTATAGCCAAGCGCCCGAGCATCATTCATGGCAGTCTGCAGCAGCTGGCGCAGTTGGGCACGAAAAGTATCATTGTTTTGTACCTGCTGCCGCTGCGAACGGATGCGCAGTACGGCTGTAAGCACCTCCTGAAAGCAGGAGGCAAGATTAGTCGTCTTCTTCACCTGCGTGAGTGGTTCGGTCATGCCGGTTGCTCCACAAGAATGCTTAGGTCAAACTCCGCATCGCGCAACTCGCCTGGCAAATACACACCAACGCGCCGCGTTTGTTGAATGTGGTCCCAGCAGGGGCCGCTCAGTTCCATGGAAAAATACTGCTTGTCTGCTTCCGCACGAATCGTTGAAGGCGGAACAGGCAGGTGGTTCAAGGTAAGTCCGGGAAGAGCTCGTCGCACCAGTTCGGGCACAAAGCGTGCGGAGCACACCTTGATGAGCCGCTGGCTATTGCGGATCAGGTCAGCCTCACCCAGCGACGATCTCACGCCAAGGATCCATCGCGCACGTCGCAGGCATCGCTCGTCAGAAACATCCGCTTCGTAGAAATATGGCTCTCCTGGAGAGAAGGCCAGCTGGATGTAACTCGTCGGTAGCACGATGTCCATGTGTCGGCGGATGTGCTTGTCCAACGCAAAGAAGCTGTCGCCTGGATGCAAATGGTCGTATGTGGGCAGGTCCATTACGCTGGACTGCGCGGCAAACGTACAAAGCGATCCGGCCAGCCGGGAAAGTTCTATAAACACCTGCTCCGGCCTGCTTTGCTGCGTTCTAAAGAAGTGCTGCAAAACCGGCGCGGAACTGGAAAGCGCGTGCAGAAACCAGTAGTTCGCCACGTCCAGCGACGACGATCCTGCCTCAAAGCCTGTACGCCTGTGGGCAGAAGCGGTCAAGGTGGAGATCTTCTCCTGCATTCCCTCGAGCAGTCGCTTCAAAAGGAGCATCAACGTATCGCTTGCACCAATCTGCAAGCATGGCGGAATAAATTCCGGATCGTAGAAGAAGTGCCCGCGTCCGTCACGAACTACGCGCGCAATAGGCAACGTAACCAGATCGGCGTTGATTTCCGCTTCAGAAACGATGGAGAAGTTCTTCCTTGCAAAAGCAAGTTCGCGGACGTCCGTCCCATTGGTTTCGTCGGTCACATTCCGATTTGTAACGGAGTACCGAAGCCGACCAGCCTGTTCTTTCAGATCCACCACTTGGCCGGAAGTGGAGCGACGCGGAATTGCGAGGTAGAGCAACAGAGAGGCATCTGTCGGTGCGAATAATTCGCTCAAAGCGCGTGTTGAGGGGAACGCATCAGACGCAGGAAAATCAAAGGTCAAGCCATCCGCAAGCATGCCCGCAGCACGCACCAATGCCACGGTTCCGTTGCGAACGCTTTCATGATCCAGTTCCAGATAGGCAAAGCCCCAGGGCTGGTTCCAAAGATGTGAGACCAGGAATGACAGCGTGTCTTCCTGGTGCCGCGTCTGGGTCTGAAAATGCAGCGGACTAAGGTACATGCCCTCGGACCAGACCACATGGGAAAGCAGTTTCATGGTTATCCGTGGTAAATCAAAGGAGTGGTAAGTGCGCCAAAAGGCTACAGCACGGAATGCTAACGCATCGCGGCCTCAGGGTCTATGACCAAGATGTTCTGCGAGTATAGCCGTGCGAATCTAAGCTGTCGCAACTGCATGCACTGTCAGCAGAGCCACTTTACACTGCAACAGAAACCATGGGAGGTTCCATCAGGTGCCCAGCACTCCTCATCAACCCGACCCTAGCTTTCCAGACAAGCGACACGACGAGCTAGCCTCTCCCACTTCCGGCGAGTTCACCCAACTTTTCTCGTCCGCAGTTCCACTAGCAGTGCAGCCTGCGGCTACACCATCCCACGATCCGCCACCCGCAGCGGATGGTTTCACGCAACTGTTTCAGCGGATAAATGCAGTGCCTCTTCAGCGGACAGATGCAGTTCCTACCCGCTCGGACCATGCACATCCAACGGCAGCAGACGCTACGCTTATCTTCGAGGCGCTGCCGGCTTCAGATATCGCTGCGTTAGCTCCTGCAACGCAACAGCAACCCGAGTCCGCACCCTTGCCCGTCAGGGCAATCCCCGCGAGTGAGTTCACTACGGTGTTCACCGCACTTGCTCCGCCGGTCGCCCCCGCACCGAGTTCACATCCAGCACCCGCAGCTCCTCCTACTTCCGGCGAGTTCACACAATTCTTCAGCGCTGTTTCCGCACGGGAGATCGCGGCGCAGAGAGGAGACTTAGAGGTGGCACGGTCCCGGTCAAACTCTGCACAGGAAGCTCAGACACAGAAGCCAGTGGCCCATCCGCCACACGTAAACGCGCAAGGATCCCCTGCCGCGGCAATTGATCAAGACTCGAAGAATACGGCGGCTGGCGCGGCACAGGACGGCTCCTTCACACAGCTTTTCCAGCAGATGCAGCCTTCGCCTTCGCACGTGGCTGCTCCGCCCGTTGGCGGCGCGTTTAGTGCTTCAGGCTCACCTCCGCCGCAAGCGTCTGCGGATGTGCTGCCTGCCTTTGGCCAGCCGCAAGCACGTGCGGGCGCATTTACAGATGTATTCGCCACCCCAGGGGGGAAGAACCCTCCTATAGGCATGTCCAGCAAGGGTTTGCCTCAGCAGAACGCTCCCACAGCACACGGCGGCTTCACAGAGCTGTTTCAGCCAACGCGCGTGAGTCCCCAATCCACTTCAGGCGCTTTGCCGCTCTCTGGCGCTGGTGCCTTTACCTGGCCTGCTGAACCCTCAGCTCCACCTTCGCCTGCAATCGCAACTGTTCCCGGCAATGGAGAATTCACGAAGCTGATGCAGTCGCTGTCGCCTTCTGCGCAGCCTCGCGAACAGGAGCAAGCGTCCGAAGGCGCTGATCATGCCTTCTTTGGGTCCGTCCCCACACCGGGCAGCTATCCAGGGCAGGAAAGCGAGTTCACGCGCGTACAGCGTGCCTCTGCGCGCCGCGAGGGTGCTTCCCAGTCGCTCTCGCCTGCTCCTGCGGTCCAGGCCCTGGCGGAAGCTCCTGCTGGGTCCCCAGGCAAGGATACGTCCAAAGATCCAAGTGGCAAGAAGTCACGAACGCTTGTCATTCTTCTGGTGGTGATGAATGTTTTGTTGCTGCTGGGCTTGATCGTGCTTGGATTTCTGGTACTGCGAAGGAAGTGATCCTTCGCAGCTTGTGCGGCTGTCTAGGCAGGTGCTGACAGCAGGATGATCAATTCCATTTGCGGGTTGACCACTTCATCCGAAACATAAACGGCGAAGTTGCGGGCGCGGACCAACGCTTCCCAGACTTCGCCTGTCTGTTCCAGGCTGAAGTACTGG
>JBPBPZ010000249.1:0-10954 GCA_050954525.1 Janthinobacterium lividum | reverse complement strand
CAAGGCGATGCAACCGATTCAGATTCCAGAGGAGTGCTGTGAGTTCCTGGGATGTTGAGTCATGCAGGTCGCGCGCGATGCGCCGCCGCTCAGATTCCTGGGCAGCCTCAACACGGTCGGCCATCGCCCGCAGTGCATCCTCTGCCCGGGTGCGTTCCGTCAGGTCTTGGTAGAGGGCGTAGACACCTGCAAGATGTCCATTCTCCATGAGCGGTATGCCCGATATTTCGACTTGGATGATGGCACCGCTGCGGCTTCGGCGACGCGTCACTACATGTACTTTGTCGCCCTGGAGCACTGTCTTACTCAGCTGCCGTGACTCTTCTTCCATCCCTGGCGCGGCCACCATCGCGTCAAAGTCACCCGAACGCAAATCGTCCGGTGTGTATCCGAACAGTTGCAGAAATGCAGGGTTCGCGGTGATAAAGCGGTGCTGACCATCGAGGGCCACAATGGCGATGGGACTGTTGCTGATCAGCGCCTCTACCTGGGTGCTGGCGCGCAGCGGAGGCGCAGCCTCCGATCCAGAAAACAGAAGATCCTTCATGATAAGCCTCGTTCTGGAACGATTGCGTCTCGTGAAAGCGAAGTATGAACAACGGGTGAAACCAGAGTGTATCAAAGATGGCCCAGCGAAGAGCGCTACATCAACCCCTACTTGCCGCGCAGACAACAGAAGGGCGACCCATGTGCGGGCCGCCCCTTCTTGTACTTACCCTGCTACCTGCAGGAGCTAATGACCTGCAGCCGACGTTGTGAAGATGTTCTTGGGGCACATCGCGTGAACGCCCACATTGCCGTCCACCAGCTGTGTGATGTCCATGTCTACGGCAACGCTTGAAAGCATGTAGGCGTCATCGCGGGTCATGTGCTTTTCCGTCACCAGAAAGTCGATCATGTCGCGAAGCGCATGTTCGGTTGCTTCTTTCAGGTCAGGACTGAACCCCATGCTGATGTAGTGGGTGGGAGTCTCCGCGCGGGGCCAAAGCATCTCCTTGTGCTTGTGTACGACGAACTTGAAGGTGCCGGTCAGAAAGGTTTCCATCGCGGTAATGTCGACCTCGCCGTTGCCCTGGCCTGCATGCCCGTCGCCCGCAACAAACAGCGCGCCCTTGGCCGCGACCGGGATGTAGAGCGTCGTTCCAGCGACAAGCTCCTTCAGGTCCATGTTGCCCGCGTGCGAAAACGGCGGCGCGGAATCAACCCGGCCCGCGGACGGTGCCACACCCATGCTGCCGAAAAACGGCCGCAAAGGAACATCAATGCCAGGTGCGAAGTGGCCAATCATCTTCTCCCGATCGAGAGGGATGATGCGTGAACGGCTGTGCGGGAACTCCATGGGAAGAAATCCGCGATGTAGACCGAAGCCGTTGCAGGCAAAGTTTGCGTCCAGGTCGATCTTGAGGATCTGCACCTCAAGCACATCGCCCGGCTCCGCTTCCGTAATAGCGACCGGGCCAGTCAGGATGTGGCCGCCCGGCCCCTTGTCCTTGTCCGGGTAGTTTTTGTAGACAGCATCGTTGTACGCCGGAATGTCCTCGGCTTTGACGCCCTGCGCCATGATCCGGCTATTGGGGCCACAGGTGGACAGCGTCTGCATCTTGACCGTGTCGCCGCTGTGAACAGTAATCGCCGGGGGAATGCCCGCGGCATAGTGCCCCCACTCCACTGTTGCCGGGGTCGCCAGAACGGTAAAGTCCGTGGCGAACAGGGGTGAGCAGGAACAAAGCATTGCACCAAACAAAAACAGACGTTTCATGGAGCTGGCCCTCACAAAGCTGCGGAACAAACAGGGATAGGCTTGCCTCGACTTACGAAGAGGCAAGCTCCGGATGCAGTTAGAACTGGTACTTCAACGCAAACTGGATGAGTCTCGGCGCCACGGAAGATGCGTTGATGACACCATAGCTTGCCGTGCCCACAGCCGTTCCCGGGTTGGCGTATTGGGCGTGGTTGAACGCGTTGAAGAACTCCGTACGGAAGTCCAGCGTTGCGTCTTCACGCAGGCCGCCAACGCGGGTGGTCTTTACCAGGGTCATGTCCCAGTTCTGATTGCCTGGCCCGCGTACGACGCCGACGCCGCTATTGCCGTAGTCAGTGGCCAGCGGGCCACCCGCGACGGCCGCAACACTGTAAGCGACCGCAGGCGCTGTGGTGAACAGCGTATTACCCGATGCAAGGTAGCTGTTGCCCTTCACCCGATCCAGCATGGATCCACCTGTCTTGCCCTTGATGTCGCCATTGCTAAAGCCCGGTGCAAACTGCGCACGGCTTGCCGTGCCGTAGGCTGTGCCGTTGCGCGTGTCGGTAAACGTGAGCGGCTTGCCTGATTGGAACGTGGAAACACCGTTGAACTTCCATCCTGAAGAAGCCCCACGCAGAAGACCGTTGCCACCGTGCAGGCTCGGCAACTGGATCGTGTAAGCGATCACAAGTCGGTTGGTGCGGTCGTACGCAGCCAGGCCGTAGCGGGCGTAACGGTTGTTCGGGTCGTTGCTGTTGCCGCTGCCACCAGCAAACACACCGTTGGTGCCGTCGCCGCCCGTCACCGTGGTCAGTGCCTTGCTCCACGTGTAGGCGGCCTGGATAAAGACGCCGTGGCTTACCTGTCGCTTCAGGGTCGCCTGCAGGCTGTTGTAGTTGGAGAATCCATACGTCTCGATGCGAGTGACACCGTTGGGCGTGAAGCCCTGGTAAGGCACGCGCGCCTGCAGGTTTGCCGATGCAACCGTGTTGGTGGTGACACCGTTGATCGGGTTCGACGGGCTTGCCAGGTAGGCGCGATTCAGGCCGCGTGATTCAGCAAGACGCGTGCCGCGCGTTCCAACATAGCCGATCTCGGCGACCAGCTTTGCGGGCAACTGCTGCTGCACTTCAAAGTTGTACTGCTCCACCAGCGGCGAGTCGATGTTTTGCGCAACACCCGTTACCGTCAGCGTGTAGTTAGGCGAGCGCGGCCGCCATGCACCGGGCGTAAGCACCGTGGTGAATGGCGTCTGCGACGTTGCAGCAGCGTTCGCCGTTCCCGTCAGCGTGGCTGAACTGACAAAAGGCTGGCCGCCCAATGTCTGCAATACGGAGTTGGCATTGGGCAGCGTGTAGAACAGGCCAAAGCCGCCGCGCAGAACCGTGGAGGTGTCCGCGCCGTGTGGCTGCCAGGCAAAGCCGAGCCGTGGGCCAAAGTTATGCAACGGAATGTCATTGTCAGAAAGGCTGGTGCTGCCCAGCCTGGTAACACCGGCTGGGAGAGTAAGGCGATAGTTGTTGGGCACAACAAAGCCCGCGTATGAACCACCTGCAGGAACCGGCTGAAAGGGTGTGACCAGCGAGGGGTAGAAGCTGCTGAGCTGCCCGTGGTTGGCACTGATTCCGCTGTTCAGTTCCCATCGAACGCCCGCGTTTAAGGTGAAGTTCCCTGTGACCTTGTAGTCGTCCTGCAGAAACATCGCCATGGACGTGCCGCGATAGCCCTTGTAGTACGAACCCTGCTGGCTGCCGCTGGTGTACACATTGCTGAAGCTGGTGCCGTTCTGCGCGGCACTCATGCCCAGCAGGAAATCCTGAAAGGTCTGGTAGGTAACGCTGCCGCGTTTGTTGTTCGGATCGTCGAAGTTGAACTGATTTTTCTCGCCCGTGAAGCCCGCACGAAAGGTCTGCTTGCCGTGGGTAAACGAAATTTGATCGCTGATCTCGAACGTGTTCACCGCTGAGAACGAAACGTCGTTGTTCACACCGCCCAGGTTGAAATAACCGCTCGTTGAAAAGATCGGTGACAGCGGATAGGTTGGGTCGCTTGGTGCGGTCATGCCAATCTGGTCGTAGGTCAAGTTCGCCTGCGTCTGGAGCCGCCCGACGCTACGGATGTAAGCGATCAAACCTTCGTTGAGCAAGTGCGAATTAAGTGCTGACGTCAGTTTTAGAACGCCAAGCTGGTTGTTGAAGGTAGGCGAAACACCGTTCCCCGGCGTGTTGGCCGTGCTGCTGAAAGGCTGGTTCTGCGGCTGCTGCGAGTAGAAATATCGCTGCGAAAGCGTGTGTTTTTGCGAGAACAGATAATCCGTATTTACCAGGAACTGGTCTTCGCTGTAGTGCGACGGAATGCTGAACGTGGACAGGCCAACAGGATTGCCATTGGTGTCGGTGCTGATACGTTGCGGCGTCGGTATCAGGTAGGTGCCGTTCGCAATCTTTTGCCGTAGCAGGTTCAACGCAACCGGGTTGATGTTGGAGCCATTGCAGGCCACCTGCGTTCCGCCGCGATACGTGCCGCCGTTGTAGGGTGCCCAGTTTTTGCCGGCCGAGCCACTGGGGCAGGCGATGGCACCGATGGCGGCATTGCTGCGGTCATCCGTCAGCGGAAACAATGTATTGCTGGCCAGCGAACTGGAGCTGAGGCCGTTCACCTGGCGCGTGCCTTGGTAGGAGCCGAAGAAGAACACCTTGTCCTTCAGGATGGGTCCGCCAATGGTGGCACCAAATTGGTTTTGTTTACTAACTGCCCGCTTCTGGCCGCCGATTTTCAGGAACGTGTCATTCGCGTTCAGAACATCGTTGCGAAAAAACTCCCAAAGCGAGCCATGAATGGAGTTGCTGCCTACTTTGGTGATGACGTCGACGTTTGCGCCTGCGTCGCGCCCGAAGCCTGCGTCGTAGTTCGTCGTCTGAATCTTGAATTCCTGCAGCGTGTCGGGATTCGGAATAGCGATGCCGGCCTGCTGCACAAAATCTCCTGCGCGCCCAGAACCAAAATTGTTGATGTCCGCGCCGTCCAGGTGGAAGTTATTGCTGATGCTGCTGGCACCGTTGACATAGACGTCCTGCGTCCCCTTGCCCAGGGCGGCGGCGTTGTTCACGTCACCCGCAACACCGGCGGAAATGGTAAGGATCTGCGTGAAATTACGGTTGGTTGTGGGCAGTTCGCGAATGGTGGAACCTTCCACCACGGTCCCAAGTGTGGCATTTTCCACCTGCATGGGCGGTGCCGCTGCAGACACTTCTACCGTCTCACCCGCGCTGCCGGGCACCATCTTTGCGTCGGCTCGGGCGGTCTCCGTAACCAGCACGGTCACCGCTGGCGGAGCTTCTGTCTTGAACCCCTCTGCCGTGACGCTGAGGGTGTACACCTCTGGCGGCAACAGGCCAACAGAGTACTGCCCATCGCGGCCCGTGCGAACGGTTTGAACCTTGGCAGTCGCCTTTGACGTGACCGTAACCGTGGCACCGGCAATCACGGATCCCTGCGCGTCTGTCACCGTGCCGCGAATGGCGCCGGTCGTCGAGGTTTGCCCAGCGGCAAGTCCTGCCGAAAACAGGACGATGCTGGCTGCAGAAACAGTGCCGCGCGTGCGCGACGTGCGTGTGGCCCAGTGCATGGTGTTACCTCTTTGTGGGGTTCCATTCCACTATGGGTCAAAGAGGGGTGCGCGCGCATCCGTAGAACTACGTAGAGACACAGCCTTTTCTGTGGAGAACAGGCGCGCGCATCAAACATAAAGGCCTCTGCACGTGAAAGCAGAGGCCTTTCTGACTTGGTGCTGCGCCTAAAGCTTCGCTGCGCCAGCCTGCGGGATCAACATGGCCAGCGCCTTCTTCGGCACCTTCGAGACGACGTCAAACTCAGGGTCGACCAGTTCCGTCACTTCCAGCTTCATCTCGGCCCCCAGAAACAGCGCGACCTCGCTGTCCGACAGGCCATAGTCATGCTTGATCCACGTCGCAAGCTGCGCCGTGGACACCTTCAACGCCTCCTGCAAGGAGCCAGCCACGCCGAACGAAATGATGTAATCGTCATCTTCTTCACGGACGCCCGCCGTCTGATAGCCCTTGATCACTTCCACGGAAAAGTCTACGTCCATGCTGGTTTCAAGGCCTGTCTGTGTCACTTCGCCATCGGCCATGGCGGCGTGGCCGTCACCAAAGCCGAACAGCGCACCTGGATGAAAGACCGGGAAGAACATAGTGGTGCCGGAAACGGTGCCGTTGTAATCCAGGTTGCCGCCGTAGGGCCCAAGGTGAGGACCAGTGAACGCCTCAAAACCCGCAGGAGCAACCGAGATGCAGCCGAGCATGGGCTTCATCTCGACTTTGAAGTTCTTCAGCGCAGGCGTGGGTTCGGTAAGAACAGCGATGCCCGTCGCATTGTCCAACTGGTATTCGCCGTTGAAGCGCGGGTCATACTTGGCGGCAAGGTTGTACGCGGGCGTGGTGCCAAACTGCTGGATGCGGCTGCCCTGCCGGGCCGTCTTGCGGTTGGGAGTGATCTTGATCAGATGCACCACTAGCGTGTCGCCGGGCAGGGCACCTTCCACGTAAATGGGGCCAATGTTCGCATTGCCGCCGAGGGCAAGGCGCTTCATGTTCTTGTCCACACCATTGGAGTCAACCGACCACGTGTGCACAATGTCGCCGGGGAAGATGTGGATGCCCGGCTTGTTCCCTGCGTAGTAATAAGCCTGAAACGTGGTGGGTTCGTAGTGGATGTCGCGCGGTATGGTAGGCGGCACCAGTTCGCGTGTCAGCTTCCATTGCACCTGTTGCGGAGGGTTGACGCGACCGGGATAGCGCCGTCCCAGACCTGCGACTTCTCCCGCACCCTCACCCGAATCGCCGCTCACCTTACCCGTCAGCGAGCCCGCGCCGGTACCCGCTTCGTCGGTCAGCGATAGAGTGATGGAAGTGCCCTTGACGCTGCCTTTCAGGTTGTTCTCGCCCCACTTCCCGCTGAGCGTATCACCGCTGCGGTCGAGTGCAACGCGGGCATAAGCCGGTTCCAACAGACCTGGGCCGGTCATCTCGGCAACCCACTTGCCTGAAACCTCTGCGGCACAGGAAACAGCCGGAACAGCGGCGAAGAACAACAGCAGAAGCGTCCACCAGGCCTTGCGCATACCCACTCCCAAAATCGTGAAGATTGCCTGGAAACAAGCTCATGGCGCGCAGCGCTGTAGAGGCGCGGCGTGTGCTCTCAAGTTATGCTTCCGGTGTGGTGAGTTATAGCACGACTTACAACCAGACGCCCGCGCACCAATAAACCCTTAGTACTCCGCGTAGCGTCCACGCACCGATTCCAGCAGCTTCGCGGAGTCGTAGGCCACGCCATCCTTTATCACGATCTCGACATTTTCAATGTCGTTGATGTGCGTCGATGGATCCCCTTTGACGATGAGCAGGTCGGCGTCTTTACCCCTCTGCACTGTTCCAATGGTGTCCTGTTTGCCCAGGTAAATGGCACCGTTCAGCGTGGCAATGCGAATCGCTTCCAGCGGTGTAAATCCAGCGTCGGTGACCAGCAACTCCACTTCGTGCTGGTCACCAAAACCCGGCAGCGTGGCACCGCTGCCGGTCGGATCAAGCCCCGCCATCAGGAAGCCACCGGCTTCCACAAACTTGTGTTCCAGCTTCGCGGCATTCCCGTAATTCGTGATGCCGCGCTGCTGCGCCGGAGAGGTTGGCGCGGTGCTGCGACGGTCGCGGCCGTACAGGTACGCCTCAAGCGCCTGCGGCGTCAGTGTCGCCATCGCCTTGGGCCGAAGCGCGGGCTTGCCGGGCAGGGTGGCTTCAAACACCGGCAGCGTACTGGTCAGCGCCACGTGATGATCCACCAGCAACTTGATCAGCGCCGCCGCTTCCGAGCTGTCCGGCGTCATCTTCGCAAGCGTTGCACTGCCGGTTTCGCGCGAGCATTCGTCCGGCTGCTTGCCGGGATCAAGCTGCGTGTTTACAAAGAAGCCATGCTCCAGGTTGTCGATGCCAAGCTCGACGGCCTCGGGGTAGGTAACCGAGCAGAGATGCCCAGTGACCTTCAGGTGCAGAGCGTGCGCGGCCTGGATGGCGGCACCCAGTTCTGCGCGCGTGATGTGCATGTACGCCTTGAAGTTCGTGGCTCCCTGCCCAGCCCAGAAGTTCACGAACGCTGTCGCTTCCGCCGGCCCCGATAGTGCGTGCATCTGCATGAAGATGTCGTTCTTGCCTTGCAGATAGGGCGCGGTCGGCTCAACGTGCGGTCCGATCAGGGCACCGGCATCGATCAGGTGGCGCAGGTTGATATCTGCATACGGCTCTACCGATCCCGCCGTGCGAATGGTGGTGACGCCGTTGGCAAGGTACATGCGAGGCGCGGAGAAGTTCATCTGCGGCAGCAGCGTGGGCGACTCAGAACCTGCGGCATCGGTGTTGGGACGTTGCAGGTAATAGATGTGGTCGTGCATGCCGACCAGCCCCGGCAGAACGGTGTAGCCGGTCAGGTCGAACACCTCTGCTCCTGTGGGTATAACGGCAGCCGCAGCTATGCTTTGGATCTTGCCGTCTGCCACCACGATAGTCTGATCAGCTACGGCTGGCGCACCCGTGCCATCCAATACCCGAACATGTTGAAGAACTTTGACCGTGCCGTTACGACCATAGAAATACCTGGAGTAATCCGGGGATGGTCTCTGTGCGAAGCCGGAGCTTGCGGCAATGACGAACAACAAAGCGGTCCCAAAGATTCCTGACGGCATCTAGATCACCTTCGTGGATATGTTCTCAACGGAATAGAAGCCGGGGAGCACTAAGCTCACTCGAATAACGCAAACTGTACCACGCGCCACGACGCTGCCTAGTTTGTACGGTGCTTATCTGGAAACATAGACCCTACGAAATTACGAACGTGGCCTGATGAGACAGCCAAGGTGACAGGTGATAAGTTTCTGGCCAGCGGGCTAGTTGGGTCGGAATGCGCCATCACTTCCTTCGTTAGCCCGGCTGTTGCCTGATAGAAAGTGCTAGATCAACAGCGCATCCTGCCGATCTCGACCGCACCCTACTGCTACACCGTTCATCACCCTACGCGGAAAGAATGGTAGCAGTACTTCGATAGCACCCCGTGCGAGCAGGAACCAAACGCACCGATCACCAGTTCGGAAAGCACCGGCGCGCGCATGATCTGCTGAACAACATGCTACTGAAGGTTGAAGGCTGCTGACCATTCAGGACGTTAGCGGACAGTCCGTACATCGCGTGTTCACGTGCTATTCAGCGCCTATTCATACAAACGGAAGACCATAGCGTTGACCTCCCAAATATTACCCAGCGAACCTCTGCTTCGAAAGAGTGCTCTCCACGTGAATCGCTTCAGGCTGTCTCCTGCTCGTATCACCGTTTCGGTGGCAATGCTGACTACTTCTATGTACGTTGCGGAAGCCCAATCTACCGGCACTCTGCGAGGCACACTGCGTGACGCTTCAGGCGCGGTTGTGTCCCACGCCTGCATCGAGATCCTGAGTGTAGAAACGGGCCTGCTGCGCACAGCAGAGTCAGACGGCACAGGCGAGTACGCCGCGGCCTCGCTGCCGCCGGGCACTTATACCGTGACGGTGCATGCGAATGGTATGGCCGATGTGCGGCAGGAGCGTGTGATTGTCTCCGTGGGGCGTGACGTGTCGCTGAACTTCAGCCTAAAGGTTGCGGAGACCACTACGACGGTGGTGGTGAATGGCGGGGAATCGACAGCGCTGGATGTCACCTCGGCCGCGCAGAGCCAGACGCTGACGCCGACCGTAGTGCAGGAGGTGCCGTTGAACGGGCGTCACTTCATCGACCTGTTTCCTCTGGTTGCGGGCACGGTGACACCGCCCGCCACGGGGAGCCTGTCGGCCCCGACGCGCGGCACTGGAGCCAGCGGGTTCAACTCCGCAGGCTATCGCGAAGACATGACGAACCTGATGATCAACGGGATCGCCCACACGGATCTTCAGCAAAACCAGATCGCATTTCAGCCGACGATCAATATCGTAAGCGAGTTCAAGGTGGACAACTCCGTACCGAATGCGGAGTACGGCCGCTCTGCAGGCGTAATTGTGAGCGTCGCAACGCACACCGGCACCAACAGCCTGCACGGCGAGGTGTTCGAGTTTGTTCGTAACAACTGGTTCGACGCGCGCAATTTCTTCAATCCCAAAGGCGTGGCGATGTCGCCCTTCAAGCGCAACCAGTTTGGCGCTTCCCTGGGCGGGCCGCTATGGAAGAACCACACCTTCGCCTTTGTCACCTACGAGGGGCTACGGCAGCGCCAGGGTGTCACGATCAACAGCGGCGTACTGACCCCGGCGCAGCGGGTGACAGCAGACCCTACGTTGCAGAAGCTGATTGCGCTCATTCCGCAGGCCAACAATGCGACCGGCACGGCGTTCGTGGGCTCCGCTTCAGCGCCCGTAAACATCAATCAATGGTCCGCTAACCTAAGCCACAACTTCAGCGCAGCCGACACCCTGAACGGCTTCTACGTTTTTCAGACGGATAAGCGCAGCGAGCCGACACTGCAGGGCGATACCGTGCCAGGCTTCGGCGATCAGCGCTACTTCCGCCGCCAGTTCATTGCGCTGAATGAAACGCATACCTTCTCGCCGAGCGTGGTGAACGAGGCACGCTTCGGCATCAGCCGTCTGCGGCCGAATTACTTACCTGCATTCCAGGCAAATCCGCTGGACTACGGCATCAACGATGGCATCACGCTGCCCGTCGGCCTGCCGCAGATCACCATCAGTTCCATTGCGCTGACCATTGGCGGGCCATCCGCGTACCCGCAGTATCGTGGAGACACAACGGCCGTGTTGAACGACACGCTGAGCATTTTGGAGGGCCGTCATTACATCAAGGTGGGTGGTGAGTATCGCCGCTTCATTTCGTCGAACACCACGGGCAACACAGGCCGCTTCACCTTTGCGACGCCCGCGGCATTTCTTGCAGAGCAGGCGAATGCCTTTAGCGTGACGCAGGGCTTTCCAGCGGCGCGTATCTTCACCAATGCTGTAAACGGCTTTGCGCAGGATGCCTTCAAGCTGACGGATCACCTCACCCTGAACGCAGGCGTTCGCTTTGAGTGGAACGGCGCGCCGACCGAGGGCGCCAACCGCTTCGTTGCTTTTGATCCGGCAACAGGCCGGTTGGTGCCGGTTGGTGGCAACAGCGGGTACGG
>JBPBPZ010000293.1:0-10962 GCA_050954525.1 Janthinobacterium lividum | reverse complement strand
TGGAAGCAGAGTGGACCAGCTGGGACGCGGCCGTAGATAGCGGCGACGACGGCGCGAAGGACGCGGCCAAAGACGAGATGGTGGCCCTTCTGAATCGCAGGTCGTACCTTCGGAATCTAGTACGCGACGTGAACGCAGCTTTGGAATAGGCAAGGACACATGAAGATTACTGGCAATACGATTTTGATTACGGGAGGCGGCTCCGGCATCGGGCGCGGCCTGGCGGAAGCATTTCACAAGGCTGGCAACCAGGTCATCATCGCCGGACGGCGCAGGCAGGTGCTGGACGAAGTGGTCGCGGCGAACCCGGGTATGGCGGCCGAGACATTCGACGTGGACAGCCCTGAGGCGATCAAGACCTTTGGGAGCGAGCTGCTCGCGAAGTACCCTGCCCTGAATGCAGTCATCCACAATGCGGGCATCATGCGCGATGAGGACCTGAAAGCCGGTGATCCGGAAACAGCAGAAGCTACGGTTACCACCAACCTGCTCGGACCCATCCGTCTGAATAGTGTTTTGCTACCACACCTGCTTCAGCAGCCATCTGCTACGGTGCTCACGGTAACATCTGGTTTGGCGTTCGTACCGCTCTCGTTGACGCCAACTTACTGCGCCACCAAGGCCGCCATCCACTCGTACACGCAATCCTTGCGCTATCAACTGCAGGGTACGTCCGTGCAGGTGATCGAGATTGTGCCGCCGTACGTGCAGACCGAACTGACTGGCGAGCACCAGAAGTCGGACCCCATGGCCATGCCACTGGATGAGTACATCGCGGAGACGTTCAGCATCCTGCAGAGCCAGCCCGATGCTGCGGAAGTGTTGGTCGAGCGCGTGAGACCGTTGCGTTTTGCAGCGGAAAACGGCAACCACGAAGGCATGCTTCAGAAGCTGAACGAGGCTCGCATCAAGGGTCGCGAAGCACGCAAGCAGTAGGGCTCGTCCTGATTTTGGAGCCTGCCGTTCTATCGGCAGGCTTTCTTCTTGCAAACGAAGGACCAGACCTGTCGGCGCGCAGACTTCCGCATCTGAACGCAATGGATAACGTAGAGCGCAGCATCCTATGCGCAGGGATAGAGAAGAATCATGGCAGAGCAGAATCGCGTCGTCGGCATCGATCTTGGCACCACGAATTCATTGGTTGCATTTCTTGAAGGTGGCACTCCCATCGTGATTCCGGGCGAGGATGGATCGTCACTGGTACCGTCCGTCGTTGCCATTGCAAACGGCCAGACCACGGTAGGCAACGGCGCACGCGGAACCCTGCTGACCGAACCGGGCAATGCCGTGTACAGCGCCAAGCGCCTGATGGGCCGCGGCATGGACGATGTGCGCGACGAGTTGGCATTGTTTCCGTTCAAGATTGCCAACGACCAGAAAGCCGATGAAGTTCTTCGGCTGCAGGTGGGCGATCAAGTCCTGACGCCGCCGCAGATCTCAGCACTTGTGCTTGGCCAGTTGAAGCGCAACGCCGAACGCTACTTTGGCCAGCCCGTCACACGTGCGGTCATTACCGTTCCGGCGTACTTCAATGATGCCCAGCGGCAAGCCACAAAGGATGCAGGGCGCATCGCCGGCCTGGAAGTTCTGCGACTGGTGAATGAGCCGACAGCCGCGGCGCTGGCCTATGGCCTGGACCGCAAAAAAGAAGGCACGGTCGCGGTGTATGACTTCGGCGGCGGCACCTTCGACGTGTCCATCCTGAAGCTGCACGACGGCATATTCGAGGTCATCGCCACCAACGGTGACACGCACCTGGGCGGCGACGACATCGACAACCTGTTGATGCACATCGCTCTGGACGAGATTGCCAACGACCTTGGCCTGCCTGCCACGCCCGAGATTGTGCAGGCAGTGCGGAAGGCTGTCATCGAGGTCAAGATCGAGCTGTCGTCCGCCGACTCGGCGCGGTTCAATCTCCTGCTGACCGACGGCAAGACCTACCAGCGCGAGATTAGGCGTGAGCAGTTTGAGCAACTCATCGCGCCCGTGATCGCGCGCACCGCGGGACCTGCCAAGCAGGCCATCAAGGATGCAGGCATTTCGCCTGAGAGCATCGACGAAGTTGTGCTGGTCGGTGGATCGACGCGGATTCCCGCCGTGCGTCGTCTGGTGGACGATGTATTCGGCCTCTCCGCACGCGGCAAGACAGCACATACCGAGTTGAACCCTGACGAGGTTGTCGCGCTTGGAGCCGCTGTGCAGGCAGACATTCTGGCCGGCGGTTCTGCGGCGACCAACGAACTCCTGCTGCTGGACGTGACTCCGCTTTCGCTTGGCATCGAGGCGCTTGGCGGGGTGGTGGCGAAGATCATCCAGCGCAACAGCACCATCCCGGCCAGCGCCACGGAGCACTTCACCACCGGCGTCGACGGCCAGACGAACGTCGCCATCCACGTGGTGCAGGGCGAACGTGAGCTTGCTAAAGATTGCCGCTCGCTGGCGCGCTTCGACCTGAAAAACATCCCGCCCATGACAGCGGGAATGCCACGCATCGAGGTCAAGTTCCTGATTGACGCCAACGGCATTCTGCAGGTGAGCGCGCGCGAACAGCGCAGCGGGCAGGCCGCCGAAGTCGAGGTAAAGCCAAGCTACGGCCTGACCGATGACCAGGTGGAAGAAATGATTCTGGCATCGTTCGACCACGCCGAAGACGACCTGAACCAGCGCCAGTTAATTGAGGCAAAGAACGAAGCCCGCACCATTCTTGAAGCCGTGGAGAAAGGTCAGAAGCACCCAGCCTGGCAGAAGCTTACCGGTGACGAAATCGAACATATTCACGCCGCGGCATTGGAACTGGATGCCAGCGTTCGAGGTGACGAGTACAAGCTGATTCGTCGCGGCATTGAAGAACTGGACAAGCGCACGCATCGCTTCGCGGAGCTGATGATGGATACCGCAGTCACCTCAGCCCTGACCGGCCAAACCATGAACGACGCCGGTGACAAGCTGGGAGATGGGCCAAGTGCACCCCATCCTTTTGCGGCGGCTCAGATCGACGATGAGGGGGCGGAGTAAACGATTCAGCGCTCCGCAAACCTCGTACGATGCCGAATTCTGCAAGCGACAAGTACTCCGATGTATGCGAGTACGGGGCTGAGACAGAGGACCGGCACATACGTTCCCCAGTCCCACAGGCTTTGTCGGAACAGAGGAAGGCTTAACTGAACGATTGCGGCCATGATTGGAACGGCACATAGTGCGGCTCCAATCACGGCGAAGATTTGCTTGTCAGCCTCGACGTCAATGCGCTGCGATGCCGCGCCAAAAGAGAAAAGCAGACCTAGCAGGGCAGGGGCCAGGTACAGCCATCCGAAGCCTCCGACGATCGCAAAACAAATGATGAGGAGATCTGCGGCGATGAGCCCAACTGTCATCATGACGTGCCCGAGTCGGGCGGCGCTAATGCGAAAACTCATGTCTTTTCTTGAGCGCTTCATATCAGGCACCGCCTAAGTCGCAGAATGCGTCCTTTACCAGCCCAGCGTACCCGGCGCGCCTTTGAACGGTCCACGCACGTGGGATGTGATCCATCCGCCATAGAAGTCGCCGGGCTGGGCTTGTACACGTTCGCCGTCCACGCTGCACTCGTCCACACGACTGGCGTAGAACGCGAGATGGTCACGCAGACCTTCATAGGTCCCGGTTGGTTCGGGGTAACTCCATGCAGCGTCTGCCACAACTGCGCTGCCCGGCACGGTGCTGCGCAGATCGATGTTCCAGTACGTGGCAAAACCCTTCCATTCGCAAAAGCTGCTGCGCCGCGTCGACCGGGCCATGAACTGCATCGTGATGTCTGCCTGAGGGATGTAATAGACGGGTGGGTGGCTGGTCTCAAGGATGCGCCAGGCACGCGTGGTCTCCGCAATCTGCTGGCCGCCATGCACGATGCGCAAGTGCCGCGCACTCCGTTCCAGCCGCGGCGGCCGCGGGTAATCCCAAACCGATTCCACTTCCAATTCGCTCATTCTGCTTCTCCTGCACGGGTATTCGATGCAGTCGCCGTACACTGCTCAACAGGGTGAGCAGCATGACAGAAGCGGCAGACAAGCGGCTGAACCAGATGGACCGGCTGGCGGACATGGGCCACTTCCCTGCCGTGGTAAACGCGGGTGCCACCGTGAACATCCTGCTGACGATCAGCGTCACGTGGCTGCTGGTGCCGCGCTTTCCGCAGGTATATGCCCCAATGGTGTGGATCGCGCTGGTGCTGGTGCTTAACCTGCTGCCCGTAATTCTGCTGCGTCTTACGTTGCATGAAAACGAGGTGTACCCAACCCTGCGCACCATGGATTTCGTGCGCGACCAGCACAAGTTTTCTGACTGGGTCTACCTCGCTGCATCCGCAAACATGGCCTTCTGGGTGCTGACCTCATGGGCTGTCTTCTCGCTACGCTACCGCCACTCCACACTTGTCGCTTTGCTGGTGATCGCCGCGGTCGCGACGTTTTCGCCGGTGCTGCTCCGGTTCATGGCACCCTCCGAAAGCCATTCGTAATAAGTAATCTGCTCGATGTAGCTTTTCGTCACGTACAAACAGCGCTCTTTGAGCGTTCATGAAACTTGCCTGGCGTGCATCACACTGTCTGCTGTGATCATCTCCCTGACCGACGATCTTTCCTGGCAGACCAAACTGGCCACCTTACCTGCTTGGGAGCCGCCTGCCATGCCGACGCTGATCATTGCTCCCCATCCGGACGACGAGACGCTGGGCGCGGGCGCGTTGATTGCTACCCTGCGGTCGCAAGGCATCCCGGTCACAGTAGTTGCCGCAACGGACGGGGAGAACTGCTATGACATCTCCGCAGACGAGCGGCAAGAAATGCGTGGCACACGTGAAAAGGAACAGCTTGCAGCACTGGCTATGCTGGGCGTGCCTGCAGAGCATGTTCACAGACTGCGCCTGAATGACAGTGGTCTGCACCTGCAGGAGGACGATTTAACAGCCGCAATCCAGAAAATTGCAAGCACCGGCATGCACCTGATTGCACCCTGGTCAGGCGACTTTCACCCTGACCATGAAGCCTGCGCGCACTCTGCCGCGCGTGTGGCCGATGCCCTGGGTCTGCCGCTTACCTCCTATTTCTTCTGGACGTGGCACCGTGGAGAAGCTTCCGTACTGGACCAGCTTCCCGTCCGCCGCTTTGTTGCAGGCGGAGAAGCTCTGCGCCTGAAAGAAGAGGCTTTGCAATGCCACGCTTCGCAGCTGCACTGGCCGGACGACCAGCCCATCTTGCCTGAACGCCTGCTGGGACCGGCCCGCTGGCCGTTCGAGGTCTTTCTCCCAGCATGAATCCGGACACATCCGCTCAATTCTTCGACGCCATGTTCCAGAGGTCCAACGATCCCTGGGACTTTGCCACCAGCGATTATGAACAGTTCCGCTACCGCACTGTTTTGAACGCACTTGTACCCGGGCCGTACCGATATGCCTTTGAGCCTGGATGTTCGGTCGGTGTCTTGACGGAGAAACTGGCAGGCATTTGTGAACGTGTCGATGCGTGCGACTTCTCTTCTGCCGCCGTGAAACAGGCACGGATGCGCTGCCGCATCCTTCCTGGTGTGTCGGTGCGCCAGGCATCCCTAACCGATGCGGCTGCTTACAGCGAATATGACCTGGTTGTATTCAGTGAAATTGGTTACTACTTTAGTTCCGCAGAATGGAAACGGCTGATAGCCACAGCAGTGGCAGCTATGCAGCCAGGAACAACTTTGCTGGCATCGCATTGGCTTGGAAGATCGCCGGATCACGTCCTGTCTGGTGACGAGGTGCACAGCCTGATCGATAACCCTGAACTGCAGCATGAACATGGTGAAAGGCACCCGAATGCAGAGCATGGTGGCTTTCGTCTGGACCGCTGGAAGAAGCGATGATGCCAACATCCACGCGGCTCCACGGCAGCTGGCATATCGCCGTTCTAATCCCAGCCCGCAACGAAGAGCAGCTGCTGCCACGCTGCCTCTCTTCCGTCTTGCAGGCTTTGGAACTGCTGCCCGCAGAAGTAACTACCGATGTGATCGTTGTCGCAGACAGTTGCGCCGACGCAACGGCCCAGTGTGCGGAAGTCATGCTGTACGGCAAAGGCCTGGTACTTAGCGTCAATGCCGGGAATGTGGGTGTGGCACGCGGTCTTGCCGCGCAGCAAGCCCTTGTACGTTTCCGTGGAGACGGGTCACGCTGCTGGTTGGCAAATACCGATGCCGATTGCCAGGTGCCTGCGACCTGGCTGCTGGACCAGTTGCATCTGGCTAACCAGGGCTACGGTGCGGTTGCCGGCATCATTGATGTGGATTGTTTTGCCGAACACCTGCCCTTTGTGGAAAGCCGATTTCGTAGCAGCTACATTCTTCATGCAGACGGCACCCACCCACACGTCCACGGTGCCAATCTAGGGGTGCGTGCGGACGCTTACCTTCACGCGGGCGCCTGGAACCCGCTGTCCACCGCAGAGGACCACGACCTGTGGAAGCGGCTGCGGAACGGCACTTTGCCTTGCCTGTCCGACGCGCGTTTGCAGGTCTTGACCAGTGGTCGCCGCGTCGGACGTGCGCCCCTCGGCTTTGCTGGAGCCCTGGCGAAGCACAACGAAGTCCCAGCCGAAGGTGCCGCGGCGTGACGCAAGAACATCTGCTGCTGCGCTTTACTGAGCTTTGCCGAGAAGATCTGCCCTCGCCGGGATCCGGGGCTTCGGCAATCCGGCATAGGCGCATCTTCGAGGCAGGGCGCGAGGACCTCAGCTTGGCCAAGCTGGCCGAAGCACACTGGGACGCAGTGGCCATTCTGCGCGAGAGCGGTCGCCGACCCTTGCCTGACGCACGATACGCAGTTTGGGCCTCTGAAGTACCGGGTCGTGAGCTGCAGCTCTCAGAGACCGCTGACGGACTGACCGTCAGCGGCACAAAGGAGTTTTGCAGCGGAGCAGGCCTGGTGGACTGCGCTTTGATCACCGCCGGAGTGGGTGGATCGAACCTTGTGGAGATTGACCTGCGATCCTGTCCAGATCGCTTGGTCGTCGATAACAGCGGTTGGGTCGTAGACGCGTTTCGCATGACGAACACCTCTGCCATTACCTTCGACAGCTACCCAGTGCATGGGGTCGTCGGCAGGGAGAACTGGTACGTGCAGCGGCCCGGCTTCTGGCAGGGTGCGTGCGGCCCGGCGGCAGCCTGGGCGGGTGGCGCGGCGGGCCTGCTTGACTTCGTCATGAACAGCAAGCGCGACGACCCGCACACCGCTGCGCACCGCGCCGCCATGCATGCCAATGTTTGGGCAACACAGTGCTTCCTGGATATTGCTGCGAAAGAATTTGACGCAGATTCCAAGGGAAGTGCCATGGTTCGAGCCCTGGAAGTGAGGCATCTGGTTGAGCAGGCATGTACCGACACGCTGCGCCGGTTTGCGCGCTGCATGGGCCCCGGGCCACTGGCGAAGAACGCGGATACCGCCCGCCGTTATGCGGAATTGGACATCTTCCTGAGGCAGTCACATGGGGAACGCGACCTGGAGGGGCTTGGGCGCGTCTTGCAGGCAGGGGAATAGACACGTATGAAATTGATCGCCATTGAAGAACATTTTCTGACCGCGGAGATTCGAGCGGCATGGGCCGCGTCCAGTGTTGGCCGAGAGGGTACCGCAGGGTTCGACCGTGGCGAGGTTGAGCAGCGGCTGGACGATTTGGGAGAAGGCCGCATCGCGTTGATGGACGAGAGCGGTGTGGACGTACAGGTCCTCTCCGTGACCACGCCGGCGTTGCACAACCTTGATCCGGATGAGAGCGTACGCCTGGCGAAGAGCACGAATGACCTGGTGGCTGCAACGGTTGCGAAGTATCCTGCGCGCTTTCAGGGATTCGCGACGCTTCCCACCGCCGCACCGGCGGACGCTGCGCTTGAGTTGGAGCGAAGCGTGCAACAACTTGGTTTTCGCGGTGCCATGCTGTGTGGTCGAACGCGGGACAAGAACCTGGACCACCCGGACCTGCGTCCGGTGCTTGCGACCGCGGCGAAGCTGGGGGTACCCATCTTTGTGCATCCTCAGGTGCCACAACAGGCTGTGAGGGATGTGTATTACTCAGGCTTTAGCAGTACGGTAGACGCGGCTTTTGCTGCATTTGGCCTTGGCTGGCACTACGAGGCTGGCATGCAGTTTGTGCGACTGGTGCTTGCCGGTGTCTTCGACGAACATCCTGGATTGCAGATCATTCTTGGGCATTGGGGTGAGGTGGTCCTGTTCTACCTTGAGCGGCTTAATGCACTGGACCGGGTTGCCGGTCTGCAACGGCCGGCCGCCGACTATTTCCGCAACAACCTGTATGTGACCTCAAGCGGCATGTGGAGCCAGACGTACCTGCAACGTGCCCTGGAGATTGTTGGTCCGGAACGCATCCTGTTCTCCGTGGACTACCCGTACCAGTACCGCCCTGGTGGCGGGGCCCGTGCCTTTCTCGACCAGACAGCGCTATCCCCCGCAGAGCGGGAGTTGTTTGCCCACGGCAACTGGGAACGCCTGACGCAGCCTACACCTGGTCCCCACCAGCCAGATACACGAACTTAGGTCTGGGCCTCACATTGGTCTTGACCGCCTACCTTATTCCCGATATTCTTGTCAGGTTTGGCGTAGCAGGATCTTTGGCTGTGGAGTCTCCAGTCATGCCACGCGGTGAGGTATGAATCCCTCCCCATCGCCTTTCACAGTCAGGTTCAGGTTTCAGGCGCACCGGCAGAACGGTCGGGCGTGGAGGTTTTTGATGTACGCAGTCATTCGTACCGGTGGAAAGCAGTACCGTGTCACTCCCGGAGACACGCTGAAGATCGAGACAACAGCGCACACAGATGGTGCGATCGAATTCGCAGACGTTCTTGCCGTTAGCGGCGAAGCGGGCCAGTTCGAGCAGGAACTGAGCGGCGCCAAGGTGTTGGCAGAAGTCGTGGGCGAAGGCCGCGGCGAAAAGATCCTCGTCTTCCATTTCAAGCGCAAAAAGCAGTACAAGAAGATGCAAGGTCACCGTCAGAACTTCGTCGAAGTAAAGATCAACGAGATTCTGGTGAACGGCAAAAGCTTCAAGGCAGAAGCGAAGTAAGCACGGGCGAAGCCCTACACTTTACAGGTAATGCGTCTGAAGCCGGCAGGGCTCACACGCGATGAGGCAAGAGCATGGCACATAAAAAAGGCGGCGGTTCTTCATCGAACGGCCGCGATTCCAACGCACAGCGGCTCGGCGTGAAGCGCTTTGCAGGCGAACTGGTCACCGGCGGTTCCATCATCGTTCGGCAGCGCGGTACCCCCTTGAAGCCCGGCCTGAATGTAGGTCGCGGCAAGGATGACACTCTATTCGCCAAGATCGGCGGACGCGTGCAGTTCATGGATCGTGGCAACCACGGACGCTTTGTTGCTATCGAGCCTGTTGCTTAATCTACTCACAAGTGAAAATGAAAAGCCCCGCGATGCGGGGCTTTTCACTTTAGTAAAACAGTCTCAGTCTGGCAGCTTGAGCGAGAGATCGACAGCTTTCTTGCTGTCGAAAGAGCTGATGGTCTTGCTAGGTGTCTTTTTGCCATTCAGATCGGCCCAAACCTCGTAGTCAGCTGTTGACGAAAGCTGTCCAAAGCGGAACACGCCATCCTCGGCCGTGATGTAGCTGCGCTGAGCCAAGGAACGTGTGTCCTTCAGGTGCACTACCGCGCCCTTGACCTTGTTCCCTGCCTTGTTCGTTACATCGCCGGTCAGGTTGCGCATGGCATCCGCCTGGGCCTGCAGAACCGGAGGCTCAACCAGAGCCGCTGTCACGGGCAGGGCTAAGAACAAGGCCAACGAAACTACTTTCAAACGCTTCATGATCCATCCTCGACATCTACCGTGCCGTTTGTGGCATGGGTACTTCTATGTGAAAGAACACGTTGGCAGGCTCATAGTCGCGCGCGCTGGAGTTGTGAACTACTCGTCCTCTTCGTCATCCGTTACGCGAGCCGGATAGCTGTCCTCTTCGTCGTCATATCCTTCGGCGTCAACGGGCACAATCTGCAGCGGATCCGTCGAGATAATTTCAAGCTCCTCGCCGCATTCATCGCAGGTGACCGTTTCACCTTCTTCAATATCATCTTCATCAATGTCGAGAGGGTTGTCGCACTCAGGGCAAAGTTTCGCCATCACGTACTCCTTGTTCCATGTTCGTTCTGTACTGCCGTGTAATTTTGCCCCTGCAGCGAGGGACGCGAAGTTTAGAAATTGACAACTGAAGAGCGCGAGCTCCCTGGCCGACAACAGCTTTTGTGTGAAGACGCACCTTGCGGCATGCAGGTTGTTTATCTTTCTGGCGGAACTGCCTCGTGTCACTTATCGGGCGCGACATGCCGCTGCAGTAACGATTTTCTACAGTTCCGGTGGCAGACCAAAGGGTGTGATGAAATGAAGAGGTGCCAGCCCGCGGTCCAGTTACGCTCTCCCTGCCTGCCTTTCGAGGTGCAGTCCGCCAGCTAATTCTTGTCCTGGTTGGGCTGTTCTTCGGACTCGCCCTGCTCGACTTTGTGTCACAGCCCGCCGGTGCCTTTGTGCGCGCCGCCATGCTGCTGGAGCCTGCGGCGGTTGTCCGGCACTTTTACCTGTGGCAACTACTCAGCTACGCATTTCTCAACTTTGGCATTCTGAACACCGCATTTTCACTGCTGACCCTGTGGTTTACCGGCAGCATGCTGGAAGACAGCCGCGGACCCCGTTGGTTTCTGGAACTGTTCTACATCTCTGTGTTTGGTGGTGCCACACTCGCAACCCTGCTGGTCGCGCTGCCGCTGATTACCGGCGGCAGAATCAGCTTCCTGGGCATCAGCCCCATCTCTGCGGCTGCGGGTATCTCGGCCCCGATCTTCGGTGTGCTGGTGGCGTTCGCCCTTTTATTCGGCGATGTAGAGTTCCTGCTGTTCTTTGTACTGCGTATCAAAGCCAAGTACATGGTCAGCCTGGGCGCG
>JBPBPZ010000225.1:0-10992 GCA_050954525.1 Janthinobacterium lividum | reverse complement strand
CATGCGAGTATCTGCTCGTCGTCGATCACCATGATCCGCGCTGAAAGATCTGAAGCCGGACATACGCCTTCACCTTGCATGTTCGACATTGTATTCATTTTGGGACATGACGGCATGAGAGGGGCAACTAACCGTGTCCAGGCATTGTTCTCATCGTGCGATGAGTCATTTCCTTAGGGGTGGGACGCCGGCACAGCTATGTTCCGCAGCGCTGGACCGCTTGGAATGGCAAGAAGCACTTGAAGACAGTTCCGTGGCGCTCAGGTTTCTCGGAGCTTCTTAGCCGGAGCTCCCCTCGGTGGCGTTCGATTATCTCTTTGCTGACCCAAAGGCCCAGCCCTGTGCCATCCATGCCCTTTGTTGTGTAAAAAGCCTCGAACGCTTTGCGTTGGGTGTCGCGGGACATCCCTGCACCCGTGTCTGCGACAGTAATGAAGACGCCTCGTTCACCAGTCTGCCAGCTGCACCCTTCACGTGTCCGAAGAAGCAAGCGACCCCCAGCATGCAACCGCATGGCATCCGTTGCGTTTCCAATAAGATTGCTGAGAACCTGCCGAATCTCTCCCTCATAGCAACAAACAAGGGCTTGTCCACGGAATCGTTCCTCCACTTGGACATTGGCATTGTTGACACGCCCCCGGTGAACAAGGAGAACCTCTGCCAGGAGCGCTGCGGGACCGATCGCCGTTGGATTCGAAGACTGCTTGTAAAAACGTAACGTTTGATTGCTGATCGCAATGGCACGTCCAAGCTCCTGATCCGCTTTATCGAGGTAATCCCGTACTTCAGACAGATTGTCGCTGAGTCGGGCCAGGAAGATCAGGTTGGCGACAGATCCCATGGGATTGTTGACCTCATGTGCGATAGAAGCGGCAAGCCTGCCCATTGCAGCGAGCTTTTCGTTCTGTACGAGCGAATCGGCTGCTCGCTTCACCTCAGTCACATCAGTTGCCATCCCAAACCACTCTTGGATATCGCCATCTCCACTTAGAACGGGGACTGCCCGCGAGTGGGTCCATCCAAGACCTCCGTCTGCTTGCCAGACGCGGTGCTCCAGGTCAAACACAGTTTTGCCCTGAATTGCGCGTTCAATAGCTGCTCGAACGCGCGGCTGGTCATCCGGATGAATGTACTGTGCGAGCCAATGCGGATTTGCCTCTGCTGTATCTACAAGGAAGTGACTACCTTGTTCGTGAGTCTTCAGCTGGTACATGATGTCCCAGTCTGCGCTCATGCGATAAACCGCATCCGAGCTGGCGTTGACAAGTGCCCATAAGCGTCGTTCGCCTTCGACGCGTGCGTTCTCTTGCAAAGCAGTGGCGTCTACCTCTTTCGGCATGATGTTCGTGTATGCCTGCACTCGCTACTCCTTCGAGCGTTGATGGGATCGCTCTTGTCAGATGAGATCCTGTCACATGCGGAGGCAAACTCTCGCGGGAGCATCCGCTTCGGCGCTTCCAAGCTGGACCGTTTTAGGTCTGGAGCTAAGCCCGTTACTACGGCAACGCTGGCGTGCGTCTAGGTGTTGAGTTCAGATCACCGACTCGTGAATGCGACCGGCGTAATCTACGGTCTGTCTGACAGTACCGCAAGGTAGGTGCCTCGCAGTACTGCCGCGCCCACGTAGGAATCCAAATTGCTTGAGCTTATATGGGTGGGCTTAAGTCCGCTTCGAGTATGGGAACTTCCATGTAGGTGCGGTAAAGCTCAAGCGTCCCAGCCGTCCCCACCCAAGTCCGCTGGTGGGAACCTGGCTGGGAAGCACCTCCCCCATGAACAATTGCCTGCATGTCCCACAAGATGCAAAGAGTTCGTTCACGGCGTGGGCCGATGACCTGCAGGTTCCAGGACGGGTACGGCATGTGAAGCGTGTTCAGCAGCCCGCCCAAATGCAGGAGCACTACGCGAGCCAGCCAAGGTCACGCTAGTGACTCCGGACATGGTTACGGTGGAACTTCAGGCGTATACCGCCGGATGCTGTTCCCATCTGCTCACGGTGAAACCTGCCAAAGACGGGAAGACCCCTTCAAGGGAACTGGCCTCCCAACCCCAAATATCCCGCAATGGCCAGCCAGTTGGGTCCGGGTAAAAGGCGCATCCTGTATCGCCGCTCAATCCTCTAAACGCTGAGCCTTCGTCGCCCGGAGCTGTGCGAAAAGTGGGAAACGCTTTTGGGCGTTTTCCAAGGCGGTTTCATCGCCGTCTTTTCCATGGCTCTGCTGTATTCGACTGTGCGCTTCTGAGCCGTTCGCTGCTTGCGAGCTGGATGTTGCATGCAGGATGTAATCGGCTGGAAACGGTGAATCCGTGGAAAACAAGCGGAGCACGTCGTTCGGACGCAGACTGAGGGCCTAACGGCCCGTTTTTGGAACTGCGCCCCAAACCCGGCAGAAGCAACAACAAAAGCAAAACCTTCCTAATGAGATTGGAATTGGTCTGGCGGTTATGGCTACCGATCTAAACCTGTTTCCCAACA
This sequence comes from Janthinobacterium lividum, assembly GCA_050954525.1. GTDB lineage: Bacteria > Acidobacteriota > Terriglobia > Terriglobales > Acidobacteriaceae > Terriglobus. Next base: position 8,516 of record JBPBPZ010000225.1, on the reverse strand, counting down.
AACAGAAAGGCCTCACAGCACGCCGACGAGGCTGAGATAAAGCATGGGGTTGTTCGGAAGGCCAGCCTATCCATCCCACGCCAGAGACAGTTTGACGCGTAGAGCAACGCAGTTGGGCAGAGAAGTGCAACGTTGCAAAATGCGTGGAACCAACCCGGAGCACTTCAAGCCCCTGTGCGTCCTCCAAGCCGCTAGTGCAGCTATGCAGAATCACAAACACGGTTGCGTCCGTTGCTTTTGGCCTCATAAAGCGCGTGGTCTGCCCGGCTTACGAAAGCAGGACCCGGTTCAGCTGGCCTAAACTGAGCTACGCCGACACTGATCGATACATGTAACGTGCTTCCGGTACTTGATCGTAAGCTAAGGGCCTCAACGCTTCCCCGTAAACGTTCTGCCAAGGAAAAAGCTGCCTTACGATCTGTTTCAGGAGCAACCACAAGGATTTCTTCACCCCCGTAACGAACGGCAATGTCATTGACCCGGACGTTTGACGATACGACCTGGGCGACACGGGTAAGCACCTCATCACCGGTCTGATGACCGTGGGTGTCATTCACTGCCTTGAATCTATCCACATCGATCAAAAGGATTGCAAGAGGTAATCCGTAGCGCTCTGCACGTTCCAGCTCTTCAGCCAGTTTTTCATCCAAATACCGTCGATTAAATAGTCCCGTTAGCGGGTCTACGTTGGCCTGTTGCTTCAACGTCACCATATGTAGGAGATCTCTTGCTGTTTGGCGTGAGAGCAGGGTAACGCTGGCCACAAAACAAGATCCCAAGAACATGATCAAAACGACGACAACGATTTCTACCTTTAGATCGGCACGAAGCAGTGACCAGGAAAAGAATCCATATCCGACAAAAAAGGATAGGATCATGACTCCAAGAGCGATCCAGCTCTTACGAAGTCTGCCTGCGGGAAGCATCCTGAGAATGTCGAGCACAGGTTTCAATGAGGACGCAAGGAGCAGCATACCCAGAACCAGCAATGCTTCTACGGTAAATAATCTAGGAGCAATCACAGATGCGACACCTCAATAGTTAATCACCACAGCCTAGTCCTGTTCCTGATCGCTACCCGGCTTTTAACAATAAGTGAAGCGTGTCTTCATGTCGGCAAACGATACGCGATTGCATCTGTGTTGTCATTGTCCATGGCTGAGCCAAAAGTGAAGGACGCGTGCTTGGTTCTTCTCACAAACGAAGGTTGTGAAACTGCCGCTTTCCCTTTCGATCGCTGTGTGACGATGTTGTAACCTCATGATTCTCTTCCGAACGGCCGATACCTTTCTAGATTGAGGGTTCGGCAGATCGGCATTGGATCTACATGCATGGGATCGATAGCTAACGCTACATCCGCAGAGACCTTACTGAGGGCTGTGCTGCCTGAGTACGGGGCGAGTACGCCTGGAAATCGGGTGGAAAATTTCTCAGGCCCAGCTCAGCCTTTTAGCGCCCACGCTCTTGAGGTAGCTCTCAACAGCCTGCCTGTAGGAGTGTCATGGGCTCGGACGGAAGATCAGGCGATCATCTTTACGAATCGCAAGTTCACTGAAATGTTCGGCTACGTAGCACGCGACTTCCAAGACATCGATGACTGGATAGATCGTGGATACCCTTTGGAAAGCGATCGAGCTTTGGCGCGTCAGAGGTGGGGAGAGTACTTCCAGCAGCCCGGGAGTAAAGAGTCTCCTGTCGACCCGATCGAGATCTTAGTTCGGTCGAAGACCGGGGAACTCAAGACGGTCATCGTCAGCGGCATCATCCTTCCTGCAACGGGTTGGGCACTCGCGACGTTTGTCGACATTACGGAACGTAAGCAGAACGAAGAGGCACTGAGGAGAGCCGAACGCCTCGCTCTGGAGAACCAAGCGATCTTTACGCTTCTGGTAGCGCACTCCCAAGAGATGATGGTCCTAGTGTCACCTTCAGGAACGCCCTCGTTTGTCTCTCCCGCAGTCGGTCGACTTACCGGCTACACCGCAGAAGAGTACCTCGCTCTTCCCGAGTGGGCCTTCCTACATCCTGAAGATCGAGAGCAGGCCGCAGTTATTGTCGACCAACTAAAAGAGGGCTTACTCCAACAGGTCTTTCGCTATCGCGCTCTACAGAAGAGTGGACAGTACCGGTGGGTTGAAGCGGCGATCACTGGCTATCTGGAAAACGGAACGGATCGTCTCGGGGGGTACGTTTCCCTTGTTCGAGATATAACCGATCAGAAGCTGCAGACCGACCATCTCACCGCAGAGAACCATCAGCTGACATGTATTGCGCTCCGGGACGAACTGACAGGAATCGCGAACCGTCGTCAGTTTAACGAAGCCCTTCGTACCGAGAGTCTACGGCAGACCCGTTCCGAGAAAGGGTTTTCTCTGCTGTGGCTCGACATCGATCACTTCAAGCAGTTTAACGATATCTACGGGCACCTTGCAGGCGACGAATGCTTAAAGCAGATTGCTCAGATGGTGAAGCATATGCTTCGACGTGAGTCAGATCTGTTTGCACGGTACGGAGGCGAGGAGTTCGTTGCACTCCTTCCGGCCACGGATGCTGCGGGAGCGCTGACGCTCAGCAAGAGTATCGTTCAAGCCGTTGTTTCGCTCGCAATTCCGCACAAGGGAAGTCCACACGACATAGTCACGGTGAGTATCGGAGCATCTTCCTGCTCCCCTGGTGAAGATCTTGACGTCAACGTTCTGCTGCACACTGCCGATGCTGCTCTATATCGCGCGAAAGCTGCCGGGCGGTGCACATTCTGTGCTGGCTGACAGCATTTTCCGTACAGGTCCAACCGGTGAACAGCACACTGTTGCATGTTCTCAAAAGCGTGTAGTTCTCAACAAAGAAGGATTCCCACCGTTCAAAGGAATCGGGTGTTCTAGAAATCAAGATGCGTGACTCGCAAGTCATTACCGGGTTTGTAGCAGCAAGGATTCAGGGGGCAACAGGCGCTCCCAGCGACGGATCCGCTTCTACATTTGGGGTGCAGGAGCATTCGACTCAGCTGGCTCGACATTCGCTTCTGATCTGCGCAGCTCTGGCGCTGGTGGGTTCTCTGGCCAGCTTTCCCGAAATCGCGCACGGCCAGATGTATGGACCGGCGAAGTATTTACTGGCTTCGAGTGTCGTCGTTGAACTAGCGGTGATTCTTAGACTGCTCATCTTCCCCCGGACTCGTCCCGAGCCAGTAGCAGTTGCTGTCAGCGTCTATTTCGGTGTTTACCTGAGCGCTGGTTGTATGGTCTGCCTGAACGATAGGCAAATGGCAGGCTACGTCATGCTCTTCTTTCTCTGGTTTTCTCCACTGCTGGTCTTCAACAAACTGGTGAATCAACCAGCGGTAGCGAAAATCTTGGGCAGGACGATCCTAGTTGTTCCACTCTGTATTGTTGTGGTTTCCTGGGTCCGACTGAGAGAAGTGCTTCCAGAACAGAGCCTTTTTCTGCTGATCAACCTGGTTCTGAGCCACACGATGCTGGGGGTCATGCTTGAGCCACTTACCAGGTATCGAGCTGCTTACACGCTGGAAAAGGAACGCGTCGAATCCATGAGGGCCGAGGCAGAGCTCGTCGAACGGACGGCGTTCCACGATTCGCTCACGAACCTGCCGAACCGCTCCGCGCTGAAGCGTGAACTTGGGGTCCTGCTGAAGAACTTGTCCGAGGCAAGCATCGGCCTGCTCGTGATTGATCTCGACAATTTCCGGACCTTGAACGATGCTTTAGGACACGCTGTAGGCGACGAACTCCTGAAGCAAGTCGCAAATCGATTGGCGACCACAAGAGAGGCTGGAGAAACACTTCTTCATCTCGGAGCCGATCAGTTTGTTTTAGTTCTGGAGCATCTGGCACCTGACAGCAAAGAAGCCGGACGGGCTGCAGAAGCGGCATGTGCTCAAATCGCCGCCACCCTTAACGAGACCTTTCGCGTAGGCGAGCACGAATGCTTCACCACTGCCAGTATCGGTGGAAGCCTTTCCTTCCCCACCGCTACTGCCGAAGATCTGCTGAGACGAGCGGACTTAGCCCTTATGCGTGCGAAAGCAATCGGTAGGAGTTGTGCCTGTCACTTTGTCCCGGAGATGGAGGAGCGGGTGGCTGCTCGTGCGAGGCTCGCCAGAGACCTGCGTAGAGCGTTGACGAACCACGAGTTCACCCTTGCGTATCAACCTCAAGTAAATGCAGACGGACACCTTATCGGTGCGGAGGCTCTGATCCGGTGGTGTGATCCTCAACGAGGTTGGGTACCACCCTCAGACTTCATTCCACTCGCTGAGGAGGCCGGCATGATCGTGCCGATCGGGAAGTGGGTTCTTGAAGAAGCCTGCTCCCAATTGGCTAGGTGGTCCGTTACATTGCACCTTGATGAACTAACAATCTCGGTCAATGTCAGCGTACGGCAGCTAGTAGACTCCCAATTTGTGTCCGATGTCGAAAAAGCCCTTCTAAACAGTGGGCTCAGAGCTCACCGCCTAAAGCTCGAGATTACCGAATCTGCTGTTATGGAGCGGGCAGAGGAAGGTATCGCGCGCATGCTCGAACTACGCGCTAAAGGCATCCGCTTTTCCTTGGACGATTTCGGAACCGGCCACTCCTCTTTGGCCTACTTGAAGCGGTTACCCTTGGATCAACTGAAAATTGACCGAAGCTTTGTGATTGGAGTGCTGGATAGCGAAACTGACGCGTCCATAGCTCGTACTGTAATACTGCTTGCACAAAGCCTTCGGATCGAGGTTCTTGCGGAAGGCGTGGAAACTGAAGGCCAGAGAGCGTTCCTCGTCACCCATGGGTGCCATCGCTTTCAGGGTTACTTCTTCAGCCGACCCCTGACGGTTCTTCAGTTTGAAGAGTTCGTGATTCGCCCTGCAGATCAAACTAGCTTAGTGAACGCCTTGTAGTGAAAGCGGAGCAAGGACGGATGGCGATCTAGATCTGGAACGGGGCCATTCTTTCCCATGTCAACCCTGAAGATTGACGATGGCAGGTCGATAAGTGCTCGAGATGCTCGCATGCTCTACCGTGACGTCAGAAGGAATCCGCCTTGCGCCTATGTCCTACAGCATTGTTGTCGTGTCTCTTCGGAAGCATCCTAGGTCTTCCTGCCTTTTCTCAGCAGGCTAGTGTTCCGCGATACGAACTGTACACCGGATTCAGCGACCTAAACACTCCGGGCTTGACCGGTCTCAACCAAGTAGGTTTCGACCTGCAGACCGGTATCAATCTTTCGAGTTGGGTCAACGTGGGTGCCGACTATAGTCTTCAAAGAGGTTCTGGGTATCTCACGCCGGAGTTGATTCGAGTCCCTCTTCAACAGCAGCTGGCCGCAGAACTACCGGCTGGATACCGACTTAACCTGCCGTTCAGCGCGACAACACAGAGCTTCACCGGCGGTGGTCAGATTGTGATTCGACGCTACCGCAGAGCCACCTTTTATCTGCACCCGGTCCTAGCGGCATTTCGTATTGACGCAACACCCCACCCCAGCGATCCCGTCTCTACCTTGGTTGCGTTTCAGCTTGCTCCAAACGGTCACCTGACCGACTGGTTCGGCACATACGGCGCGGGGGGTGCGGTCGAGTTGCCTGTCTCCCATTGGCTTGGCGCTCGTGTTCAGTTCGACGCGGGCTGGAACCATCCCTTATCCAATCTGCTTGATCACGGAAGCGTTTCCTACCGCTACTCCATCGGTCCTGCATTTCACTTTGGACCTGCACTCCGGCACTAAGAGTCCCATCTCGGTGAGATAGCACATTTCAGTAGCAGCCGCTTTCACTTGTTCTCAAAACGAAGGATTATGAGAGCATTCCAGCTGAGAATGCTCTCTGTCGAACCATTGCCTTTTCGCATTCTCGTTTTGTGCACCCTCTGACGAGTTCCGCTAAGAAAACGCCTGACAAGAAAGCTTCAGCCGAGTGCTCGCTATTGATGATATTGCGACTTGTGGGTACCGGTGCCAAGCCAACGGCACATTGCGCAGGGCATCGGCTGCTGTCGGCTACTCGCTTCTCAGGCAGGATGACCATGGACGAGCTTTCCGATGGCCGCCAGCATCTCAGCCCGCTTCGACTCTGGTCCCGGGCAAAGGGTGATATACGCAGTAAGGATGATCGGCGATCTACGCACCGGCCACAGCACGGCAATATCGTTCGAGGTGTGATCGCCATTGGAGCCGGTCTTGTCGGCGGCTCGCCAACCCTGCGGCAGATCCTTGCGCAGGCGGTCAAGTCCTGTGACGTTCGACTCCATCCATCTGGTCAGAAGATCGCGCGAGCCGGCCTGAAGCACGCTCCCGAGCAGGACTCTGTTGAGGTTGTTCGCCATGGCTGTGGGAGAGGTGGTGTCGCGCAGATCGCCCGGAAGAGATTGATTCAGGCTGGTCTCCCAGCGGTCCAGACGGGTAACACTGTCACCGATGGAACGGGCGAACGAAGTCAGACCCTCCGGACCGCCAAGTGTCTCGAGCAGAAGGTTCGCAGCGGTGTTATCGCTGCGTGTGAGGGCGGCGTGGCACAAAGAGCTCACGTCCATCGTGCCACCGGCGTGTGGCTCAGTGAGAGGTGAATTTCCAAGCAGCGGTTTGGTGGGCACGGAAATCTGCCGGTTGAGTTGCTCGCTACCCTGGTCGACCCGTTGCAGCACCGCCGAAGCGAGTAGGAATTTGAAGGTACTGCAGAATGGGAACCGCTCGTCCGAGCGGTATCCAGCACGCTCCCCGTTGGACGTGTCCAGCACAGCTACACCGACGCGGCCACCATTTGTCGTCTCCATCGTAGCCAGCGATGCGGCTAAGGACCGAAACAGTGGCGATGCTGCGTAGAGCAGGCGTGGGCTACCTGTCACTACGGATGCAGTAAGGCCAGACTGAAAAAGGAAGGCACGGCGGCTGAGCATACTCAAGCGAAGCATGACTTGCCAGCATTGACCAGTGGAGAGTTGGGTGCGGCTGTGGAACGTGGCCTGCAAAGACGATGTAGTGGAGTAGGGTTCCCAGAGACGCGATTGGCTGAGCGCTGAGGAGTATCACACTATCGCCTGCAAGATGCTTAGGACTTAAGCCCATGGTCTTCGTGGAAACGTGTCGTCAGTCAAGATATCCGAGGCAGCTAGCAAATGGATCGGTTCGAATCATTTCCTACGATGCGACCTTTCAGAAACCAGCCTTCCCTTACAACCCTAGCTGGGAACGCAGTATTGTGCCTTCTACCCAACGGGCAGATAGTGTTCCATTGTCGATCATGAGACTAGGAGGCGGCTCCACGACGCGAGCGTCTTGAGTCGGTTACATCATCCACGATAGGCAATGCCCCCAGCAGGAAGAGAACCATAGCAAACGGCACCGTGAACAGGAAGCCCACGTGACGGAAGCCAAGAGCTCCGGTAATCCCGCCCGCAAGGAACAGCAAGACGAGTGACGCATGCAGCTGCATCCGATTAATCTCATCATTGGCTGGTGTGAACTCTTCTCCGTGGCCCGGATAGGTGACTCTACCGAGTGAGATCCCGATATCGGTAATCATCCCCGTGAGATGTGTGGTGCGAATCACAGCGCCAGATATCTTTGTGATCATTGCGTTCTGTACGCCCATCGTGAAACAAAGCAGAATTGCCGTCCAGGACAACGCGTGACCTGCTAGATGAGCTTGTCCGGTCAGCGCGAAGACCAATAGCAGTCCAGCTTCCAGCACGAGTGGCGCGGAATAGGTGCTCTTCAAGGAGCGTTGGCGTGAATACCTAATCATGAGAGTTGTTACATAAGCTCCCGAGATGAAAGACAAGACAGCCCCAGCTCCTCTCAGGACGAGCAGCAAACCGCCAAGTGCGAGATTGTCCGCCATTGCCGCAACGATCCCGGACATATGGGAAGTGTACTGGCCTACTGCAAAGAAACCACCAGCGTTGACCGCGCCAGCAACTCCAGCCAGGATTCGTGCTAGGTGCCGGTTGGCTCGTTCTGTGCGCTCGGTTCCGGTAAGGCGACGAAGGTACTGCAAAGGCATACTCTATAGTGACTCACATCAAGGACAGCCGGACCATGGTGCGACGGACGAAGGCACCTATACTCGCCTCCCCTTCAACTAAGTCGTACCAAACGCGGTTGTCGGCAGTCGAAGACGGGATACGCTAGACCAGAGGGCATAGCAGCGCATGGGGAAAGCACCGACCAAGGGCGAGGGTCGTACAGTATGAAGTGGCGAACGATGGGCATGATTTTGCTTGTGATCTGTTGTTTCGTGGCTATCTTCCGATACAACAGTTTGCGCAGCGCTTTACAGGTTGACAAGCAGCTTCAATCGCAGTTAGCACAACGCGAAGCGCGAACCAGAGCACCAGAAGACTTCGGTCAACGTTTGTCTGCAGCAAAAGAGAGCGCAACTACCTATCAGGCTTTAATGCAGGGGCGCAACGATGAGCGTGCGTATGAGCTGCAACTGGGAGTTGCCAGCGTCGGAATATTATTGAGCGGCGCCATCTTCTGGCGGCAAAGAAAGACGAGCCATCAGTAGTCAGCATTTGGTG
>JBPBPZ010000041.1:0-11106 GCA_050954525.1 Janthinobacterium lividum | reverse complement strand
CCATGGGGCACGTCGTGCGGATTGTGGCAGGTAAGGCAGGTCATCTGCGTCTGCAGGTAGCAGGCAGATTTGCGCAGACCGTACGCCGCGTGCGCGTTCTGGAAGTCGTCTGCTTTGGGTCCTCTGACACGCTCGAAGAAGGTCTTGTAATCGGTAAGTGCCTCACCGGGGCGAAATGAAAACATGTCCCGCTCATAGGCCCGTATCTCCGCTGGCGCGTGCGGGCTGCTGGTTTCCAGATGGCATTGCATGCAGACATCCATCTGGCGCTCGCGGCTTAGCTTCGCAGGATTGACGATGGACGCCCGAATCGTTTCCATGTGTGCACCGGTCGCGTTGGCTGCTTCGATGTGGGCGCGGCCCGGACCGTGGCAGCGCTGGCAGTCGATACCCTCGGGCAATTTCGCGGGAAAGCGGTTGTCGTTGACGCCTGTGCGCGCGGCGGCATCTGCCAGTTGTGGGTAGCCGTTGTGGCACGACATGCACTGCGCATTGATGACACCATGCATGTCCGTCTGGTCAGGCCGGTCGAAGCTTGTAGTCATCGCCCAGTAGCCCGACTGCTCCACGTACCAGCTCACGGGCAGTTCCACCAGTCGCCCTTGCGTGTCACGATGAAGGTAGGCTCGCGCGTGATTGCCAGAACCGACGATGTAGTCCACCGGTTCTTCCATCACGTTGGTTTCGGCACCGTTCAGACCGGGCGTCGATCTCCTCTGGAAGAAGCGGCCGTCACGCTGGATCATGCGGTACTGCATTCCCGACGCGGCATGATCAAAGGTGTTGTGCTTTGCATAGTCCTCAATCACGTTGGCGGCTGTGGGCTTATAGAACGATCGGCCCATGCCGGTCTTGCGATAGGTTGCGGCAATCTCCTGATGGCATTCTTCGCACTCCGCGCTGTCGACGTAATCAGAGTGTGCAGTAAGTTCGGCTGCGGGATGTGCGCGCCGTATGTAAGAGAAGTAAAGGAGAGTCGCGAAGAAGATGCATGCCGCGGCGAGGAAGAACGGCCATAGGCGAGCTAGAACGTGAGCTTTGTGCCGCGCAGGGGCTTTCGCAGGGATCTCGGCCGGGATCTCTGGACCGGCTTGCACCACAGGCCGCACCTTCCGTTGGTTCTTCTGCCGCGGTGTTGTCATGAGGGATTGAAGTGCCTGAAGGATAAAACAGGTACGAGCCGCGCGGACTATCCGGCGGCTCGTACCTGGTCTGTGTGGAAGTTAGAAACTGATTCTGCCTGCCAGCTGCAGCAATCGAGGATCATTGACCTGGGTTGTAATCTGCCCAGCGTTTGCGTTGCCGATGGAGGTGTTGGGGCCGCCAAACTGCACGCGGTTGAACAGGTTGAACGACTCCACCCGCAGTTGCAGCTTGACCCGTTCTGTCAGCGTTGTGTCCTTGAAGAAGGCCAGATCATAGTTAGCAATTCCAGGTGCACGCAGTTGATTATCCGTTCGCGATTCGTTACCGAAGGTGAAGATGGGCGGTGCGGCGAAGCAGGCTGTGTTGAAGTATCGCTTGGTCGTGGTGGAGTCACCCAGTCGAGACTGAACGCTTCCGCCGACTGCCTTGTCGCAACCCTGCACCACATTCGGACGCGTTGTGCCCGCGAAGGAGTAAGTGCTGACGTTGTTCTGGGCAACGCTCAGGCCAAGCGGATAACCCTGCTGAAAGGTGGTTACACCGTTGATCCCATAGCCAGACACCAGCTTGTCCAGAAAGCCCGACGTGTTGCCGCCGAATTTCTGTCCACGGCCAAACGGCAGCATGTAGACGTATGCGAGTGTCAGACGCTGGCGCGAGTCGTAGCCGGAAAGCGAGTATTCCGCGTCCAGGTTGTTGTTGTTCTGGTAACCGGGTGCGCCCGTGGCCTCAAGCCACGAAGTTAGTGACTCGACGTTGGCCAGCAGCTTTGAGAACGTGTACGACGCCAGCAGAACGCCGCCAGAGTTGAAGCGTTTCTCTACCTTTGCCTGCAGTGCGTTGTAGTTGGAAAATCCAACGTAGTTACCCGTGTTGGAGATGGCCCCATACTGCGGGAACGGACGGTATAGCTGGTTGGCACCGAAGGTGGCGTTCTGCTGCGAACCCTGGCTAAACAGTGCCCGGTTGAACGGGTTGGCCACCGTCTTGGTAAAGAAGCAGTTCGCGGTGGGTGCGGGTGAGCAGGCGGGATCGGCCGCAGCCTGTGCAAGTACACCTGCGCTCACCTGGTTGATGGAACGGCTTACCGGCAGATTGGAGCCGTGCAGGCCAGCGTATGCGACTTCTAGTGCAATACCGGCGGGAAGCTGCGTCTGAATGGCAGCATTCCACTGGTACGTTGCGCCCCAGGCTTCGTCCTGCAGCAACGCGTTGACGCCCGATCCTAATAGAGCCTGCTGGTACACCGGGTTACGTCCAGGTGCGCCGGTAAGGCCGGAAGGCAGGGGGTTGTCCAGGTCAACATTTGGCGTGGCATTGCTATTGGTGGACGCGGTGACGTTATTGTTCAGGTAATTGAGCGGCGACTGAACGGGCGACTCAGGGAACTGCAGCGTGCTTGGGATCAGGAAGCGACCCCAACCGGCGCGCAGTACCGTGCTATCCGTTATGCGGTAGGCGAGGCCAAGACGGGGTGAGAACTCTGAGAAGTGTTCGTTCCGCAGACCCGCGGCAGGGTGCTGGGTAGACGCCACCAGGTCAAAGGCTCCGAGCACCGGATTGCCGTTGACCGTAACGCCCTGCAGAAGGGGATTGACCTCTGTGGGATTGAACGTTGCCTGCCGATTATTACGCTCACGATAGGTACCCGGTATCTCATAACGGATGCCGAGGTTCAGGGTCAGCTTGGAATTCACGATCCAATTGTCCTGCACGTAGTAGCCCTGGTAGTACACGGTGTTGTAGGTGGTCGGCGCAATCTGCACAACACCACTTGCCGCGTATCCCAACAGGAAGGACGCGAATGGATTGCCGCTGCCGGTCGCGTTGGAAGCGGAGCGTCCCGTAAAGGTGTTGTCGAAAGCGAAGGTACCGCCGGGCGCGTTGTTCTGGAAGTACTGCTCCTCAAGCCGGCGCAGGTCCGCTCCGGCTTTCAGCGTGTGCGACTTGATGGTCTTGGTCAAGGTGGGTGCAACAACGTAGTTCTGGTTGACCGAGATGATCAGACCTGTGCCGACGTTGTTGACAGTCGGGTTCGACAGGGTGATGGCGGGCAGCGTGGTGGAAGGTGACAGGCTGTTCAGAGCGTCGATGTTGCCAAAGTAGCTCGGGAAACCCAATTGCGTTTCGTTGTAGCCTAGGGTGCCGGGTGTGCGCTTGTAGTTCCACCGCGTGTATGAAACGCGGATGTCACCAATGGTGGAAGGGTTGAACAGGTAGGTGTCGCCCACAACCGTCTGATAGGTCTTGAACGCTTCCGGTGATACGGGATCGCCTGCCAACAGGCCGTTGCCGAAAGGCTGCGCTGCCTGGTTGCCGCTGTTCCATTGCGTGTAACGTCCAAAGATGCGCTGCCTGTCGCTCAGCGTGAAGTCAAGCCGTCCGTTGTACTGGTTGTTCATGCCGCCCGAACGTGTGTAGGTGCGGAAATTCCCAGTGGTGCCGTTGTTCGCTGTTCCGGTGGAGTTCGGATTCGCCCAGTACGGAAAGTTCAGCAGGTTACGGGCTACGTTGCTGAAGCGCGACGTGGGAATGATGTTGTTGAGAAATGGCGTGCGTGGCCCCGTGTAGTTAGGGCAAGCCTGGCCGGCAGCAACGGTGCCGCCGCAGGGGTCATACAACTGGTACGACACCTGGTTGGTGTTTGTCGACGCTGTGCCGGAACCACCGCCGGGCAGCGGGTTGCAGATGCCAGCAGTGAAGCCAGTTGTGCAAAGTTCAGAGAAGTTTCCTGTCTTCATCAACTGCGTAGGAACAGTTGCCGGACCGTTGGTGTACAGTCGCGACTGCGCCAGCCGGAAACCCTGGTAATCAAAGAAGCCGAAGAGCTTGTCCTTGATGATGGGGAAGCCAATGTTTGCACCGAACTGGTTCTGGTGCAGCGGATTCTTGGGCAGGTACTGGCTTGAATTTGCATAGTGCCGGGCAAAATACGGTGTGGAGTTGAAGATAGTGTTCCGCACGTATTCGTACACGGTGCCGTGGATGCTGTTGGTGCCGGACTTGCTGGTGATGTTGATGACGCCACCGGTGTAGTTGCCGTACTCCGCGGTGTTGTTGCTGGTCTGTACGCGGAACTCCTGCACGGTGTCCTGCGATGGCACCAGAATGGTCGCGTTGCCATAGGAGACGTTGACCGGCGCGCCATCGTATAGCGTGGAACTCTGGTTCGCACTGCCTCCGCCTATTTGGTAGTTACCTGCGGCAAAGACGTTCTGACCGGTCAGGTTGCCGGATGAACTGCCCTGCGGCACAACGCCGGGGACAAGGCCGACCAGCGCCAGCACGTTGCGGCCGTTGAGCGGAATCTCCTGCACAGCGCGGCCCTGCACCACCTGGCCAAGCGCTGCGTTTTCTGACTGGATGATGGGTGCCTGGCTGGTGACGGTGACTGTCTCGTTCACGTCACCGACGCTGAGGTCCACGTTGATGCGCGAAGCCAGTTCGACTTGCACCTCCACAGGGTCGCGCACATATCGTTTGAAGCCCGGCACTTCAATCTCGATGCGGTACTGGCCTGGCTGCAGGTTCAGCGACTGGTACTCGCCACCGCTGCTGGATACCACCGTTCGCTTGTCATTGGTCGCCTTGTTAATCACGGTGACGGTGGCATTTGCGACCGTTGCACCGGCGGTGTCGTTGATGGTTCCCACGATAGACCCCGTGGTGTTCTGTGCCGCCGCGGGCCGTATCGCCAGCAGGCTGCAGAACAGACCCAGCGCAATCGTTTGGAAAGCTAGTTTGAGTCGAAACATGGAACACTCCTTGTAGGGCTGAGACTTTACGCAATGTTGATTGCGCATTGTGCAAACGAAAATGGGGACGCCGAACAGTAGCACCACGATTTCGAAACAGTCAACAGGTGTGTGGCCCATGATGGAGATTTTGTTCACGTCTGCAAGAAAGGGTCTGTGCGACGGCGAAAACTCCATCCGCCGCACTGCCTTTGTTCTCCGCTTACCGCGTTCGTGCACGTGGCGTGTTCTTGCTCGGTTCGCCCCAGAAGATGTACGTGCCACTGCGCGTAGACGTGACTACATCCATTGCGCCGTCACCGTTCAGGTCGACCGGCAACACGTCGGAGCCAACGCCAGAGCGGTTGTGGATGAGGTGCGGCTCGAGGCGGGCACCGCCCGGCGCGCTCTTGTCACGCACCGTTTTGTACCAGTACAGAACAGCCGCTCCGTAGGGATCGGGATCGTAGAAGTCATCCAAGTGCGACCAGTAGCGCTTGCCCACCACAAAGTCGGGAACTCCGTCGCCATCCATGTCTGCAATGGCACTCCCGTGCGGCTCTGTAAAGACAACACCGCCGGCACTTTCCGCAGCCGTCCGACCCATGACCAGGTGCTTTGTAAAGCTGATTTCGCCGGATGCAGACTTTTTCTGCTCAAACCAGGCCATGCCCCAACCGTGCGCCTGCATGGTGGTGACCACGTCAGCCAGGCCGTCGCCATTGACATCGTAGACGCCGATCTCTGCGCCGCCCGCCGAGGTGCGGCCCCATTCGCCAAAGGCGACAGGATGGTATGGCCACAAGCCGCTTGCTGCGTTGCCTGCAGGATGCTCCCACCAGCCATAGGCGCCCAGGATATCGACACGGCCGTCGCCATTGACATCGCCCGCGCCTACCCCGTGAGCAGGCCACGGGCCAGCCTCTGAGACGGTATGGACGAGCCACTTGCCTTCGGGGTTCGCCGGATCGGGTTGAGCCCAGCGCATGTAACCCTCGGCGTAATAGACCAGGTCCGGTTTGCCGTCGCCGTCCACGTCCCTCATCACCGTAGCTTCGCTATCGATTGGACTTACTACCTGCACCTTGCGCCAACGCCGCGATTCACCGCGTGGGTTGATGTAGAGAATGGCACCGTCCTTGCCGCCGCCTGCGTGACTGGTAGTCAGGACGTCAGGCCAGCCATCGCCGGTGTAATCAGCTGCATGCTCCACCCAGTCGTCCATGGAATAGTTTGTTGAGGCATTCACCACCACGGCAGGATAGATTTCACGGGAGCGGGTGTAGTCAGGCCCAAAGTAAACGTAAGGCCCGGAAACAATGTCCAGGTGGCCGTCTTTGTCAAAGTCTGCTGCCGCTGCGGACCAGCCGTAATAGAACGGGCTGAGTCGTTGCATATGGAAGCCCGCGCCTACCTTCTCGACCGGATCATCGTGCACGGCAAGGTCGCGGTAGCTGACAGAGCGCAGGTGCAACGTTGATCCGCCGCCAAAGTAAATTCCCATGGGTCCGAAGCCGTTCATGTCAGGAGTCGCAGCGCTCACCTGAGCGCCGCCATCGTCCAGAAATGCGCGAATCAGGTCAGCATCCAGCAGCACTTCCACGTCGTTCCATTCATTCGCACGCAGGCCAGGCTTGACGCGCTCCATCGGCATAATCGCCCCTGAGGGTGCGGGCCTGGGTGCTGGAAAGGGACGTGGAGGCGCTGAACCGGTTGGGGGCGGTGGCGCAAATCGAATTTGGCCGCCTGCGCTGCGCAGCTTCGTCCGACTGGTGATTTTGCCTTGCGAGTCCAGCGTGACCTCGTAAGCAGCCTGCTCCTTGTCTTCAAGAGAGATCATCACAGCGTGGTAACCGGAGCCGGTCTGCTCCATGCGCATCAGCACACCAGCGTCACACGCGCCTTCACAGCGGAACTGCAGGTACATTGCCGCGTCCTGCATGGACCCCTCTGAGATCAGCACACCCGGGCTACCGACAACGGTAATGCCCTTGTCTTCTGCCGCCCAGCTTGCAGCGCCCAGGTGTTTCCACTGCGAGAGCGTGCTGCCAGAGAGCGTGCCGGTGGGCGTAAAGCTCGGCGTTTGTGCCGTGAGGCCCAGCGTCATTGCAGATGCATACAGCAGAAGCCTGCACCAGGAACCAGCATGGATCATGTAAGTCTCCCCGCCCTGCAGCCCTGAACTGCTGGCTGCATGCCTCTTGCGCATGGCGCAAGTAAGTTTGCGTTACGGTCAGGAATCTTATACTCAGTGAGTTATCTCTGTCACAGATCAGCTTTCAGCGTCGCCATGAAACAAGAAGGGGCAATGCCTTTGGCATTGCCCCTTCTTCAAGAAAGTCCTGTCTGCGTCTTATTTTTCGCCGACCGGCAGTGCAAAGGCCATGTAGCTCTTCGACGTGGCGGCGGGCACCTTGCCACCGGGCGGCATGTACGCGCCTTCCGGGTACGGCGTTGCGCCACCGCTCACGGCCAGCAGGATGTATTCGCGCCCGCCGACCTCGTACACGGCAGGCACGCCCTGTGATCCGTTCGGTAGATCTTTCGTGAAGACAACTTTGCCTGTCTTGCTGTCATAGGCATACAGCTTG
This sequence comes from Janthinobacterium lividum, assembly GCA_050954525.1. Classification (GTDB taxonomy): domain Bacteria; phylum Acidobacteriota; class Terriglobia; order Terriglobales; family Acidobacteriaceae; genus Terriglobus. The sequence goes on along the minus strand of JBPBPZ010000041.1, from coordinate 3,635 downwards.
CTATCGTTGCCTGCAAAAAGGACCAGACCACCGCCGGTTATGACAAAGCCACTTTTTGGATAAACATTTCCGCGAAGCGTGTCACTCGGGCCTGCCTGTGGCAGGTCGCCCGCAGGAGCCTGCCATTTAATTTTGCCGGTGTTCAGATCGTATGCGGTAATGGTGGTCCACGGTGGACGCGCAATGTACGGCTCGTTTCCGTAACCAGTCTTGTAGCGAGAGGGTGGCTCTTCGATCTTGCCAGGGTAGGCTGGCTCCATGCTGGCGATGGTGCGCGCCATGGTCTGTGCCGCGGGCGTAGCGGCAGTGCCCAGTGGGGCAAGATCCGGCTGCTTCAGGAATGACAGCAGGTCGCTCATAGAATTCTGCGGCAGGCCTGCGAAACTGGGCATACCGGGTCTGCCTGTCATAAGCGTGTTGTGCACACCGTCGACACCCAGGCGCGCCACGGCGGTGTCGATGGCCGGGCCCCGATCACCCTTCAGGTCGGCTCCGTGGCACACTGCACAGTTGCTCTCAAACACTGCGCGGCCAAGCTGCTCCTTGGTTGCTACGCCGCCAGCCTCTGGCTTGCGCTTCGTGCCCGGCGGACGCGATGGTACCAGCCCGCCAGCGTTCGCGGTAGTTGACCCACCTGCCTCCACCAGCTTGACGATGGATGGCATATTTTTACCCAGCACAAAGACGGTACCCGTGGTCGTGTCTGCGCCCGTGCTGAAGAAGAGTGCACCGCCGTTCACGCTGGGTTCGTTGATGGTGTCGTATTTGGTCGAAGGCGGGGTATAGAGGCCGGTGCGTGCTTTAGACAGGCGCTCGGTCCACCATGGAATGTCTTCGGGCAGCATAAAGCCGGTGTACATATCCTTTACCGTCATGCCCTGGTGCACAAAGGGTGGCACGACCGTCGGAATGGGCTGCGTTTTCGAATAGGTTTCGCCAGGTACATCCCCTGCGGGAAAAGGCTTCTCCACGATAGGCCAGAGCGGCTTGCCGTTGGTACGGTCGAAGACGTACAGAAAACCATTTTTCGATGCCAGGGCGACCGCATCCACCGTCTTGCCTTCGTGCTTCACTGTGACGAGCTGCGGTGCGGCATCCGGATCGTAATCCCAGACGTCGTGATGGATGGTCTGGTAATGCCACAGGTGTTTACCGGTGCGAATGTCTAACGCAAGCAGGCAGTCTGCATAAAGATTGTTCCCGGGCCGGTCGCCGCCGTAGAGTTCGTACTTTGCTGAGGCAACCGGGAAGTAAGCAATACCGCGCTTTACATCCACACTAATTTCACCCCAGACGTCGACACCACCCATGTATTTGTATGCGTCTTTAGGCCAACTGTCATACCCAAACTCGCCAGGACGCGGGATGGTATGGAAGACCCACAGGAGTTTGCCGGTGGGAATGTCAAAGGCGCGAATGTCGCCCGGCGGTGCAAGGTAGCCCTCACCGGTAGCGCTGCCAAGGATGAGAGTGTCGCCAAAGACACGACCAGCGCTGCGAGATGCCAGCGGACGGGTGGCGCGGTCGATGCCTGTCTTCAGGTCGAGCTTGCCGTGGTCGGCGAAGCTCTCCACCAGCTTGCCCGTGCGAGCGTCAAGTGCCTGGATGGCTCCGGCTGCAGTAACTAGCAGACGACGGTCCTTGCGGTCCTTGCTCTCCCAGTAATTGCAGCCTCGCATGCCCGCGATGCCCGCAAAACGGGCCTGCGAACCGGTACCTGCACCGAAGTTGTGGGTCCAGATCTCCTTGCCGCTTGCAGCCTCTACGGCCACCAGTGAGCCCTGCTTGGCGGCGAAGTAGGCTAGATCGTCCACTACAAGCGGACTGAAGGTGTAGATAAGATCGTCGCCTGTGGGATAGCTCCAGGCTACTTCCAGCTTGTTCACGTTGCCTGTATGGATCTGGCTCAGACCGGAGTAGTGCGAACTGTCAGGACCACCCAGATAGTCATGCCAGGTGGTGCGCACCTGCTGGGCAGCTACTACCGGGGCTGCCATCAGGGTGGCCGCCAGAACGGCAGGTAAAAGAGATCCAGCTTTGCTCATGCAGAAATTCCGATCCATTTGGATTGCTGGTGCGTGGCGTAACAGACAGGTGCCGATGATGCGTCACAAGCTCACCACGTAAGGCACTACACCTGCGCAGAGCATTTTCTACCTACGTTTGGACGTTGCGCAACTGGTTATTGTGGGAAGGACGCAATAGGCAGTTCGCCAGACGCAACAAAGGGGATGTTTTTGCGGCAACGCCATTCGTGTTATCGTTTGCCGGTTAGTGCATGTCAGAGGTACGCCGACGCCAGTTGACATAGCGAACAGAACAGGACAACCCACCTGGCCATGTAGCTAGAAGTCGTACTTGCAAACAGGGGACGACTGACTGGTCCGCACGTATGCAATCGACCTGACAATAGCTGCCGCTAGGAGCCGGTACTTCATGAACCAGGTATCCAGACGCACATTCCTCTCATGGACAGCCGCAAGCGCGGTGGCGTCGCAGAGTACGCTGCATGCGCTAGCCCCGCTTACCGCACAGGATGTCATCGATCGCATTCGCAAAGCCTTGGGGAACGATGCAGATATCGACCCTGTCGAGACCTTCAAGGCCGGGGAACCATCCACGCCGGTCACCGGAATTGCAACTACGTCACTGGCCACAATGGAAGTTCTGCGGGCCGCAGTAAAGGTCGGCGCAAATATGCTCATCAGTTGCGAACCGACCTTTTACTCCAAAGCAGACACACGAACTGCACCAGTACAACGATTGCCAGGTGCACCTGCGCTAGCAGCCGCTGTACCAGCACTGCCGGATCCGGTGTTTACAGCCAAAGCAGCGTTTCTCAGGGATCATGGACTGGTGGTCTACCGGCTGAACGATCACTGGCGAACACGCAGGCCAAATCCGTTTTCCGCCGGCTTGGCCGACCGGCTGGGTTGGTCACAGTACACCAGTCTGGCCGATCCATCGCAGCTAACGATTCCGGAGACATCGCTCGACGCGTTGGTTACACACGCGAGCCGCAGCTTGAAGAGTCGTGGCGGTATGCGCGTGATTGGTGATTCCCACCTGCGTGTCCGCAAGGTGGCGTTGTTGCCTGGTTCCAGTTCGCTGAAATCTGCACTGGAGATGCTGCCACAGGTGGACACGCTGATCGTTGGCGAAGTCCGCGAATGGGAAGCTGTTGAGTACGTGCGAGACACCGTGGATCTCACTGGCGAAAAGTCCCTCATCTACGTGGGTCGCACCGTCTCCGAAGATCCTGGCATGATGCTGTGTGCGCAGTGGCTGAAGACGCTGGTACCGGAGCTGCGGACTACGTGGTGCGCTGCAGGCGATCCCTACTGGAGGCCGACCGCATGAGCACGCTTGCAGCAGGCGAGATCGTCGATCGAATCAAAGCGAACCTCGGTGTTCCCTGGCGGGAGACAACGTACCGCGACACCTTCAAGTTCGGAGGTCCCACGACAATAGTTACAGGCGTGGCTACAACGATGTTTTGTACTTACCGCGCAATGCAGGACGCCGTGCAGGCAGGCTGTAACATGATCGTGCCACACGAGGACACGTACTGGAACGACCCGGACAAGACGGACATCGTAAGCGTCGATCCTGCTTACAGGCGCAAGGTGGAGTAC
>JBPBPZ010000137.1:0-11366 GCA_050954525.1 Janthinobacterium lividum | reverse complement strand
TCGAAAATGTACTTCGCCGTAAGCAGCGTGCCCACGCCGTAGCCACCCGTGGTGTGCACCAGGCCCTTGGGCTTACCCGTGGTGCCGCTGGTGTACAGAATGTAGAGCGGATCCTCGGAGTCCATGGGCTCGGCCGGGCAGTGCGGTTCGACGGTAGCAACTTCCTCATGCAGCCAGTGGTCGCGGCCTTCCTTCATGGGCACATCGCGACCGCTGCGCTGGTGCACCAGAACGTGTTCCACGCATTGGCAACGCAGAAGTGCCTCGTCGGCAATGCTCTTCAAACCGATGTCCTGGCCGCGGCGATAGCTGGTGTCCTGCGTGATCAGCAGCCTGCACTGCGCGTCATTCATGCGGTCGGTAAGCGCCTGCGCAGCAAATCCACCGAAGACCACGTTGTGGACCGCGCCGATGCGAGCGCACGCTAGTACCGCAATCACAATCTCGGGGCAAACGCCCATGTAGATGGCAACACGGTCGCCCTTCGTGACACCGAAGCGCTTCAGCACGTTGGCAACGCGCTGCACCTCTGCATGCAATTCTAGATAGGTAAGTGAACGAACTTCTCCGGGTTCGCCCTCCCACACCAGTGCGAGTTTGCCCGCGCGGCTGCCCAGCGCGTGACGATCCACGGCGTTGTGACACAGGTTCAGCTTGCCGCCGACAAACCATCTGGCCTCGGGGTTGTTCCACTCCAGCACCTTGCCGGGTTCGGTAAACCAGTCCAGCTCCTGCGCCTGCTCTGCCCAGAACGCCTCGTTGTCGTCGATGGAGCGCCGGTACATGGCGTCATACTCTTCACGGGAACGAATATGCGCGCGCGCCGCAAACTCTGCAGGCGGTGTGAAGCTGCGGTCCTCACGTAAGGAAGAGCTAAGGGCGGTGGTCGGCTGTGCGTCAGGCATGCTGCGGTGTTTCCTCTGCTTGCAAATGTGGCTTGCCCGTGTGAACCACGGAAGCGCATCGCAGAGATTCTAGCCGTTCAGCACTACGCTTGGCTCGGGACGCGCTGTTAGCCTCAACGCATGTACGGCTTTTCCGGATACAGCCTGATGGGATTTCTGCTTGGCTTCATGCTGGGTGTCGGTTGCGCGCTGGCCGTGATGTATTCCATCTTCATGGGCGGCTACCGCGCCGCCCTGCGCGAGGCGGCGTTGCCGGAGAAGTCAAAGCGCTACCTTGAAGAGCTTGCAAAGGTTGAAAAGGCAGATCAGAAGGCGCAGTAGATCAGGCCTTCAGCGCCTTTGTCCGCTCGGCATCGGTCTGCTTCAATTGCTGAACTTCCCGCATCAGTTCGTCGATCTTTTTCAGGATCTCTTCGTGACGAGCGCGGGGGAAGCTGTCTTCCTTGCTTTCAACGTAGAAGGTTCCGCCCGGCTCCAGGGTGCACTCTTTCACGTCGCCCAGGCCGCGGATATTTTGCTTGTGCAGCACCCCAACCAGTTCTTCCCGGGTCAGGATTTCGCGGTCCATGGCCTTCTGGTCGACGACGCCATCGCAGATCAGCACCGTCTCCTTCCCCTGGAGCACGTCGTTCAGCTTGGGTGCACGGAACAGGATGCGGTTCAGCGTCCAGTTTGCTGCCAGCAGCGAAAACGCACCGATAATGCCGCCGGAAAGCGAGTTATCGTCCCCAATAATCGCGTTCTGCACTGTGTTCGAGAGCGAAAGCAGAACCACTAGGTCGAACGGGTTTAGCTGGGCCAGCTCGCGCTTTCCAAACACCCGCAGCAACACAATCATGCACAGGTACACAAGAATCGGCCGAAGAACCTTCTCCAGCACGGGGACGGGGAGGTGAAACATGGCGTGGAACATAGGAAAAGGTTACGCTGACACATCCCGTTCCAGAACACGCAAACTCCCATGCAGACGTGCGCTACTGCGCTCCCTTTCGGATCTGCTGGTGCCACTTCCACGCACTTTCGACAATGCTGTCCAGGTCCGCGAATTTTGGCGTCCATCCCAGGTCGTGTTTGGCCTTTTCTGAGCTGGCCACCAGCACGGCAGGGTCGCCTGCGCGACGAGGCTCCTCTACCACCGGGATGTCTCGCCCGGTCACACGCCGTGCGCTGTCGATCACTTCGCGCACCGTGAAACCCTGCCCATTGCCCAGGTTGTACACGGCATAGGCCTGCCGATCGAGCGACTCCATGGCCAAGAGGTGCGCCTCAGCCAAGTCGTGGACGTGGACATAGTCGCGCACGCAGGTGCCGTCCTTGGTGGGGTAATCCTGCCCAAAAATGCGGATGTCCTTGCGCAGACCCAACGCTGCGTCCAGCACCAGGGGGATCAAGTGGGATTCGGGCTCGTGATTTTCTCCGTAGTCCTCAATCGCGCCTGCGACGTTGAAATAACGCAAAGCGACATACCGCAAACCCAAGCGGCTGCCGAACCACTGCATCATCTTTTCCGACAGCAGCTTGCTTTCGCCGTAGGCGTTGGTCGGCTGCAGGTCGTCTTCTTCCATGATGGGCGTGCGTTTCGGCTCGCCGTAGCAGGCTGCAGTTGACGAGAACACTAGCCGGCTGGTGCCGGTCGCGTGCATGCACTCCAGCAGCGAGAGAGTGCCCACCGTGTTGTTCCGGAAGTAGACATCCGGGCACTTCATGCTTTCGCCGGCTTCGATCAGGGCAGCAAAGTGAAGCACACCATCAAAGCGGTTTGTGGTCAGGGTGTCGGTCAGCAACTGCTTGTTGGCCAGGTCGCCTTCTACAAACACGGCATCGGTTGGCAGCGCTTCACGTCGGCTGTGGCATAGATTGTCATAGATGGTGACGGAGTGTCCCCGCTGCAGCAGTAGCCGTGAGACCGTTCCTCCGATGTATCCAGCGCCGCCCGTGACCAGATAATTCATGCAACACCTGTCCTTGTGCAGCCGTCCCGCAGCCGCAACACCACATTCTTGCATGGGCCTAGTAGTCGCCAGGGCACGCGCGGCGTCTCATTTCCGTAATGGTTCACGAAAGTACCTCCACACGGTCGGGGCTACCAGTCCGGTGTACAGAATTCGGACACGTCTAACTTATGATGGATGTTGCGGTACGTAGCGTTCCGCGGGATTTCCCATACATGCTGCGCGGACGAGATCTTCGCTCATGTTGCGGGCCTTGTGGCCGTTGAACTGTTTCAGGGCGGTTGCGTGGCTTATTGCTACACCTCCACTCGAACACTGATCCTTCAGGATGGCGGATTTGAAGTCACACCAGCAGCTTCAGGATGAGCAAATAGCTTCATCTGCACCCGTTTTGGCGGATCCGGCCCAGGGCAACGCCCCCGCGGCTTCTCGGGATCTTGCCTTCAAAAATTTCGGTGTGCTGGACGCGGGTCAGCAAACACGAAGCTCTGTTGCGACCTCGCTCCTGGTGAACGGGGCAGCCCTTCTGCTGGTGCTGCTGGTAAGCCTCACGGCGAAAAAGATTATCAAGCCGGTGACCGTCACCACGCTGACCGCGCCCATTCCAGTCAAGCCACCGGAAGAGCCAAAACCTCTGCCGCCCACGCCAAAGTTTCCAAAACCGCCCGTGGTCAAGGTGGAAGTTCCACCCCCACCGCCAGATGTCCCGAAGATTGAAGTGCCTGAACCACCCAAGGTGCAGCCCGTGGTGACCAAGGCAGCACCAACGCCTGCGCCGCCAAACCCGGCACCCAAGGCGGTCACGCCTCCGCCAGCACCCCATCCCGTGGCGATCAACATCGCGCAGGCCGCATCTGTGGCTAACAACGATCCGCACCCTGCGGCGATTCGGCTTGGAAGCATGTCCAACCCTGTCAACAACACGGCGGGTCCCGCGGTTTCCCCGGTAAACCTGGGCCGCAGTGGAGCTCCAGGCATGCCGTCTGGCAACACTGGGCTCGGCGCACCATCAAAAATCGCTATTAATGGTTCTGGATCCCCGAACGGCACCATGGGCGGTCGTGACAATGGACCGCAGCCGGTCAAGGGCATCAGCCTTGGCGCGGCAGGCGCGACCGGCCCGACAACAGCACGCCCGGTCGGTGCCATCCAGATCGCAAGGAATACTCCGGCCCCAACCATCCCGGTTGCGCAGCCAACTGCCACACCCGCCAAGATTGCGCCCAAGCTGCTGTTCAAGCCGCGGCCTGAGTACACCGACGAAGCCCGGCAGATGCACCTGGAAGGCACCGTCTACGTGAAGATTCACGTTGCGGCCAGCGGTTCTGTTTCAGTTGTTGGCGTGCAAAGTGGACTTGGGCACGGCCTGGACCAGTCTGCCGTTCGTGCGGTCCAGAGCATGCGCTTTCAGCCTGCACTGCAGAACGGGCAACCGGCGGACTGGGACGGCGTAGTCAACATCATTTTTCAGCTGGCAGGTTAATCAGCTGGCAGGTTTCTTGACACAAGACTTTGTATAGGCTGGATTGGGTCCCCGCAACGGGAGGCTTCACCAGCGGGAGTTAGAGAGCGATGACGATGAACCTTCGAAAAGCCTGCATGGCTGGACTTACTGCGGCAGTGTTTGCCGCTTCCGCCAACCCGGCCATGGCAGCCTTTCCGGTTTTTGGGAAGAAGAAGACCGAGGACCTTTCCGCGCACAAGCTAACGCCTGCGCAGAGCCAGCTGGTTGACAAGGCCGTTGCCCGCGAAGCAGAGGTCATCAAGGTCATCCAGGAGCGTTCGCCGCTGGTGGAAACCTACATTCAGAACATGAAGCCAGACCCTGCCATGCTGCAGGTGCCTGAGTCGGACGAGCACTTTCTGGGTCGGGTGGACTTCAAGAAGGTTCTGAATGGCGACGTGTACGAGACCGAAGATGCACACAAATCCACGGGAAAGCTGGGTTTCTTCAAGAACTCGCTTTCGTACATCGGCAGCCTGAATCGCCAGCTCCATCTCCAGTTCAACGAGACCGGCTTTATTCAGATGATCCTGATCGACGCCCATGGCTTCGACCGGAACGAGTACAACTTCGGCTTTGTTCGGAACGAGTTTCTTGGGAACGTGCCGACCATGGTGTTCGATGTAGAGCCGGCCAAGGGCAGCAAACGAGGACGCTTCTTCGGGCGCATCTGGGTCGAGCGCCGGAACGGCAACGTAGTCCGCTTTAACGGATCGTTCGCAGGCACACAGAAGGATTACAAGGAGTACTACCACTTCGATTCGTGGCGCACGAATGTGCAGGAGAACCTGTGGCTGCCAACAGCCTTCTACGTGGAAGAGAGTGACAGCCGCAGTGCAGAACACACGGTCAAGTTTAAAGCCGTGAACCACATTTGGGGTTACGCCCTGAAGACGCCCGCATCGGATGCTGAAAATGTGGACGTCCAGGTGCAGGGCGCAACCGACGTGTCGAACGACGCGCAGGACGTATCGCCCCTGGGAGCGCAGCGCGCCTGGGTGCAGCAGGCTGAAGATAATGTGGTCAACCGCCTGTACCAGGCAGGCCTGATCGACGCTCCGTCAGATTTCGACAAGATCATGGAGCAGATCGCGAACAATGTGCTGGCCTACAACAACATCCAGACGGCGCGTCCCATCCGCGTTCGGACGCTGCTGACCGAGCCGCTGGAGTCGCTGGCCATTGGCAATACCATCGTCGTCTCCAAGAGCCTGATCGACACGACGGCAGTCCCCGGCAATAACAACGAGCAGGTGAATAACCTGTATGCCGTGCTGGCCTTCCAGGTTGCGCACATCATCCAGGGTCACCGGCTCGATACAAAGTACGCCTTCAACGACCGCCTGCTGTTCCCTGACACCTCGGCGTTTACGCACATTCCCATGCATCACACGGAAAAGGACAACGAGGAAGCTGCCAAGAAGACTGTGGAACTGCTGCAGCCGAAGGAACTGAATGAAGCCGCCGCGCAGTTCGGCATCTACCTGGAGCAGCTGCAGGAACGCAGCAAGGCCCTGACCGCACTGAACGAGCCCATGCTGGGCGATTCGCTCATCAAGGACACCAAGACAAGATCGCTTTGGCTGCAGCCGCTGGTAGGCAAAGGCGCAAAGCTGGACGTGGCAAACCTGAAGCAAAACGCTGCCATGCCGCTCTCATCCTTCCTGCGGTTCGATCCCTGGACAGACCAGGTGGTGCAGATGCATACCGCCTTTGAGCCGCTGCTTTCGGTGCGGGACAAGATGCCATTTGAGGTCACCCCGGTGTACCTGAAGCTGACCTACTACAAGGCCCCGACATCGCCCGCAGACCCGGCCGCTGCTCCTGTGACGGGCGGAGCGCCTGCTACGGGCACAGTGAATCCTGGCCCTACAATCGTCACCGATCCGGGTACGCCGGTAGCGGCTCCGTCCACGGGCGCGCCTGCTGTGGCCACCCCGCCCGGAGCCACACAGCAGTAAGCGGATGGCCCGCTGGAGCGATCCTCCGGCGGGCATTTGTCCGGTCTTTCTGCCTCTTCTCTGCACAACTGCTCGCCTTGGGTGGCAGCAGCAGTGGACTCACGCCTCGTCGCTGGAATGGTGTGCCATGCAAAAAATCGAAATCGATCGCTCTTCAAATATGAGTTCTAGGACTATTACTTCACCGGCAAGATCCGGTCTGCTGTTTCGCGTCTTGTTCCTCAGCGGATGCTTTCTGGGATCGGTATTGCACACGCATGCCCAGGGTGCCGCACCGACAGCTATCCGGCGATCTTCGCTGCAGGTCGGTATTGGCTACTCTCTGGGGGATTCGGACTACTCACAGAAGGTGTTCCGGGGTGGGTCCGTATACGGCACGTATGACATCACGACCCATCTTGGGGCCGAGTTTATGGTTCACCAGGTAAACACCCAATACGATAACAACATTTATGAACGCACCTACGAGCTTGGGCCACGATATGTTCTGCACTACGGCCGCTTCGAACCCTTCGTTCGGGTCGCGTATGGTCGCGGCGTTTTCAACTATCCCTACAACGGGGCCAACCTCGCCTACAACATGTTTACTGTGGCTGGCGGTGCCGACATCCGGTTAAGTCGGCACATCTATGCGCGTGGCGAGTACGAGGTACAGCGCTGGCTCAGCTTTCCGCCGCATGGTCTGCAGCCCACCGTGACCACGCTGGGGGCGGCTTACCGTTTCTGATTCGTGCCGAAACACAGAAAAGGCCCCGGGGACCCGGGGCCTTTTCTGGAAGCCTACAGAACTCTAGAAGTGGTACGCGATGCCGACTGTCGGCATGGATACAACCTCGTAGCGACCCGTCTTAAAATTCAGGTTGTCGAGCTTGAAGTCAGGTGCCTTTGCCAGAAATCCACGGTAGCCGATGCGGATGTCATAACTTGGGCTGATCTCATAAGCCACACCTGCGCCAAAGAATCCGCCCAGCGAGATCTCGCTCTTGGCATCCAGCGAGTCCGTATTAAAGTCCCGTATGGGAGCGAACTGCATGGCACCCACACCAGCTTCAACAAACGGGTTGTAGTTACGATAGTTACGGCTGTACACGTAACCGACCGAAAACTCCTGCTGGCGCGTGTGGACGCTGTAGTGCTTTGCGCTGGTATTGATCAGATTGCTCTGATACTGCGAAAAGGTGTAGTTCGCTTCAAGCGCACTACGCGGCGTCAGCATGAAGCGATAGCTTGCCAAGGCTCCCAGTGCTATGTCCGCATTTAACTGCGAACCCTGTCCATTTACCTGGGGAGGAATGTTCGCAAGTGCACTGATACTTACGTCCTGCCGGCTTTCCTGCGCATGGGCGGCCAAACTGCCTGCCACCATGGCGCAGATCCACATCATTTTCTTCATCCGTTTGACCAACCTCAACGTCCTGTGGGGTTCAGCAAAAGCCGTTCGCTCCGCGCAGCCGACGTACCACGTTTATTGTACCCGTTAGACCCGTCGTCTTCCCCGGAAGTGAGCCGTAACTTCTATTCCTTGCGTTCCGGGTGGTAGCAGTACGCTCCCCCGGCCTGCTCTGCATAGATACGCACACCTTCCAAAAAGGCAAGTGCGGCGTGGGACAGGTTGGCCTCTTTGCGATGCACCAGGCGCAGCCTGCGTTCCATTTGCAGTTCCTTGACCATAACCCTGACCAGGGCACCGCTCTTTAATTCCCGTTCGACAGTCAAAGCCGGAACCAACGCCACGCCGTTCCCCAGTTCGACAAAGCGACGCACAGCCTCCAGCGATGGCAACTCCACACCAATGCGCAAAAGGGTGCGGTGCCTACGAAACGCGTCAAACACTTTTACCCGCTGGGGTGATGGCACATTGTGCGCGATGAAGTTCTCGTTGCCAAGGTCGCGGATCGACACCGAGCGCTTCCCCGCCAGTGCATGTTGCGGATTGACTACAAAGGCAAGTTCATCGCGAAACACAACGATCGACCGCAGGGCACGATCGTCCGGCTTGAAGCTCAGGACACCGATCTCGACCGAATGCAGCAAAACCTCATCTGCAATGCGGCTGCCCAGTGAGCGCTGCACGCTGATTTTGATGAGCGGATGGGCTCGCCGGAACTGGTCTAAGACTGGCAGCAGGTACAAGCAGGTGTACTCGTTAGCAGCAAGGTTCAGGCTGCCCCGGTGCAGTGACCGCAATTCACCTAGGGCGTGCGTCGCCTCCACGCGTAAATTCAGCAGTTTGTGCGCATATTCGCGCAACACCTCTCCCGCATCGGTCAGCGAAGTGTCGCGCGAGGCACGATCAAACAGCGCTTCGCCCAGTTCGCCTTCCAGCTTTGCGACAGCCTGGCTGACTGCGGGCTGGGTACGGTGCAGGCGGGTTGCTGCGCGGGAGAAACTGCGCTCCTCTGCGACAGCCAAAAAGGTTTCCAACGCGAACAGGTCCAGGGTGCAACTCCATCCCGAGCCGCGCTTCTGCGTCCCATAAGGATTTGTGATGATGCTATCACCGTCTATAAGCAAATTTTATCGCTATACTTCATGGAAGAGGAATGCATGAGTACGACGACGGAACAGGTCTATTTCTTCGACACCACCCTGCGCGATGGCGAGCAGTCGCCCGGCTGCACCATGCACCATGAAGAAAAGCTGCGCTTTGCCCACCAGCTTGGCACGCTTGGCGTGGACATTATCGAGGCTGGATTTCCCATCGCCTCGGATGGCGACTTTTCATCTGTGCAGGCCATTGCACGCGAAGTTCGCGGTCCTCGCATCGCGGCGCTGGCACGTTGCCGCCAGGGCGATATCGAGCGCGCCGCCAAGGCCGTGGAGTCGGCTGCGCTGAACCGCATTCACACCTTTATTGCATCGTCAGATCTGCACCTCGAAGCCAAGCTGCGCATCACCCGCGCACAGGCACTGGATCAGGCCGCCGAGTGCGTGCGCCTGGCCCGCACCTATACCGATGATGTCGAGTTCTCCGCAGAGGATGCGACGCGCTCTGACCCGGCCTTCCTCCTGCAGATCGTGACCGCAGCTGTTCAAGCGGGAGCCACCACGATCAATCTGCCCGACACCGTCGGCTACTCCACACCGGCGGAGTACCGCGCCATGTTCGAGACCGTGCGCGCGGGTGTACCCGGTGCCGACAACGTCATCTTCTCAACGCATTGCCATGATGACCTGGGCTTTGCCACGATCAACACTCTGGCGGGATTACAAGGTGGGGCGCGGCAAGTCGAGGTTTCCGTACACGGCATCGGCGAACGCGCAGGCAATGCTGCACTGGAAGAAGTCGCAGCCATTCTGAAGGTTCGGCAGGATGCGTATCCCTTCACCAACAAGCTTGATCTGGCGCAGATCGGACCGACCAGCGCGTTGCTGGACCAGACCATTTCCTTCGCATGCGCGCCGAACAAGGCTGTTGTAGGCAAGAATGCATTTGCGCACGCCAGCGGCATTCACCAGCACGGGATGCTGGCCAATCCGAAGACGTACGAGATCATGACGCCCGCTACTTTCGGCGTTGCTGCAAACACTCTGGTGCTTGGCAAGCACAGCGGTCGCCGTGCGCTGGAACATCGGTTGAAGGAACTTGGCTTCGATCTTTCTCGTGAAGATCTCGATCAGGTATACACACGCTTCACAGCGCTGGCCGATCGCAAGAAATCAATTTACGACCAGGATGTTGTCGCGCTGGTTCCGCAGTCGGTATCTGCTTAGGAATAACGATCGTCATCCTGAGCGAAGTCGAAGGACCTGCTTCTCGGACCAGCACAGAGGCAAAAGAAAGGCTCAACGCAAGATGCACCTGAAGATTGCACTACTAGCCGGTGACGGCATCGGCCCCGAGGTCACGCAGGAAGCGGTCAGTGTATTGAACGCCGTTGCCGAATCAGGCGGGCACACGTTTGAGTACACGCCGCTGCTGATTGGCGGTTGCGCTATCGACGCGCAGGGCACGCCGCTGCCGGACGAAACAGTACAGGGCGCGCTGAATTCCGATGCCGTCTTTCTGGGTGCCGTAGGTCACAACAAGTTCAACTCGCTACCACCCAGCGAACGCCCAGAAGCGGGCCTGCTGAAGATCCGCGAAACACTTGGCGGCTTTGCCAACCTGCGGCCCGCCATTGCCTACAAGGCGCTTGCTGACAACAGCCCGCTACGGCCTGAGATCACGGAAGGCGCAGACATCCTGTTCGTGCGCGAACTGCTGGGTGGTCTGTACTTCGGCCAGCCGCGCGCATGGGACAAGCAGACTGGCCGCGCGCACAACACCATGGTCTACACGCAGGAAGAGGTGGAGCGCGTCGCACACATCGCCTTCGATCTTGCCAGCAAGCGCACAAAGAAAAAGCTGACCAGCGTGGACAAGGCCAACGTGCTGGAGACTTCGCAGATGTGGCGCGCCGTGGTTGATGAAGTCGCGAAGGGCTACCCCACCGTCACCGTCGAGCACCAACTTGTAGACAGCATGGCCATCCACCTGATGAACCGTCCGCGCGACTTCGACGTGGTGCTGACGGAGAACCTGTTCGGCGACATCCTGTCGGACGAAAGCGGCGTCATTACTGGTTCGCTGGGCATGCTGCCGTCTGCAACGCTGGGCGGCAAGGTCAACCTGTATGAGCCGGTGCACGGCTCCGCGCCCGACATTGCGGGCCAGGGCAAGGCCAACCCCATCGGCGCAATCCTGACAGCGGCCCTGCTGCTGCGCCACTCGGCAGGTCTTACAAAGGAAGCAAAGATCGTTGAGGACGCCGTTGTTCAAGTGCTCGAAGCGGGCTATCGCACCACGGACATTGCACGCGGCGGCATCGCAGGACAGCAGACCGTCAGCACCACAAAGATGGGCGAACTGATTCTCGACCGTGTGACCGCGGACCTGGGAGCGGCTGCTTCGTAAGAGCGCCACAACAGCGATGGCATTCGTCATCCTGAGCGCAGCGGAGTCGAAGGACCTGCTTCCGTTCGAAGTAGCAAGGAACACCGAGGTAAAAGGTATGTCCGCACCACGCACCATGTTCGAAAAAGTCTGGCAGCAGCACCTGGT
>JBPBPZ010000130.1:0-11367 GCA_050954525.1 Janthinobacterium lividum | reverse complement strand
CACGTGGTAGGGCGCAATGGGATGCAGAAGGCTGCTGTGGACCGCAGGCGCGGCCTCTCCACGGGCGTGAGTCGCGTTCCCATCCACTTGGCGAATGGTGTTGGAGGGCTGCGCTGGTTGTGGCGGCTGGATCTGCAGCGGCTTTACCGCTCGAAGATCGATACTGCTGCCATCGGGCTGTGGCAGGGGGCCGTCGGGCGAAGCATTTGGCTGTTGCGATTGCGGTGCCTGCTGCTGCCCGGGCGACATCTGCACTGGCGATGTCGTCGGTTGCGGAGCCGTGTAGGCTGGCGGCTGCTGTCCTTGCTGCGCGGTTGCGCCAGCAGCACAAAGCAACGCCAGCAGCACCGGTGAGATCTGGGTCACATGTTTCACTTGCTGCCCTTATCCTCTTTTTGCGATTTCGGCTCATTGTTACTACTGCTGCCGCCGCTCTTGCCGCCACTGCTGCTCTGCGATCCGCCGCCACTTCCCTTTTTGCCCTGGCTGTTTGTGCTTTCAGAGCTTTGGTTCACGATGGACTGATCGCCGTATTCATTCGGCCCAGCATTGGGCACCTTATTTGTTTGCGCTCCGCCACTGCCAGAGTCTTCACCGGCTGCCTTGTCCTGCTTTGTCCGCACCTTTGCACCCTGCCGAACACCGTCACTTACAGTGGTGATGACATGGTCGCCTTCATGCAGGCCACTTAGAATTTCGACCGACGGACCGTAGTCACGGCCAATCTCTACGGGAACTATCTGCACCTTCATGTCACGGACGATGGCTACAGACGTCTTGTCCTGCCGCACAACAACAGCATCGCCAGGCACAGTAAGAGGCGATGTGCCGCGCACCTGCACAAAGCTGACAACGGTGTACATACCCGGGTACAAGGCACCATTCCTGTTATCGAGATCGACTTCGGTCAGCATGGTTCGAGTGTTCTGATCGAGTGAGCGCGTAGTGCGGGTGACGGTTCCGTTGATGGCTTTGCCGGTGCGCTCCTGCAGATACACCTTTGCAGGCATCCCCTGCACAATGCTGGAGGCGTAGCCCTCAGGCACAGCGACAAGGATGCGGAGTTTGTCCACTTCTGCAATGGCAAACAGTGCCCCACCTGCAGATCCACCCGTCGACGGCGATGCCGACTGGTTGGTGTTCCCTGACGACCCACTGGTGCTGGAACTTCCGCTGGAAGACGATCCGCCACCGGTGGAACTGGCACTCTGCATCGGGGCAGCCATGCCACCGCCACCGGAACCGACGAGGGCTCCTACATCCGTGTTCCGTTGCGTGACAATGCCGTCGAAGGGCGAGGTCACTCGCTCGTAACTCTGCAAGGCAATGGAGCGGTTCAGGTTGGCACGGAAGCTTTCCACGTTGCGCTGGGCAGATGCAAGCGTTGCGAGCTGAGCACGGTAGTCGGTCTCGCGCTGATCGCCGTCCTGCCGCGAAAATACACCCTTCGCGACCAGTGTGCGCCACCGTTCCCAGGTCACCCGCCGCAGGTCAAGTTGCGCCTGCTGCTGTGCTTCATCGGCCTCGGCCTGGCGCAGTTGCTGCCGTGCCTGCTCCACCTGCTGATCGAGGTCAGGAGCGTCAAGCAGTGCGAGCAGTTGGCCCTTCTTGACGCGATCGCCGATGTCGACAAAGCGCTTGCGAACGTAGCCATTTGCGCGGGCGTAAATGTAAGCCTCGGTCAATGCAGCCGTGGTTCCGGGCACGGTCAGTTCGCCCGGTGCATGGCTTCGCTTCACTTCCATCACGGTAACTTCGGGCTCGTCCTGCTCCCTTGCCTTGGCAGCAGCGGCGGCGTTTTTTGCGTGGGCACGGTGCGGCAGGTAACCGACAACAAAGATAAGAAAGAGCACCAGCACACCAAGGCCGATCCACAGCAGCAGCTTGCCCCAGTTGCGATGTTGTGACTTCTTCTTCCGGTCAAACTCCTGCTGCACTTCGCGGTCATGAGCCACGGTGTCATGGCGCTTGTGCGAGGCCTGCCGCGCCAGCGACTCTTCGCGCTCCCATTCATCGCGGGTCATGCGCCGGTCAGGATCCTGCTGCACGTGGCGCAGCCGCTCGTCTTCCGGGTAAACACGTTGCTGAAGGTCGTCGCTCATCGTCTTCTTTCCGTCTGCAATCTATGCGGTGTGTGGCTGCGGCTGAGCGCCGCTGTTACCCTGTTGCCGTTTGACCTGTTTGCCGTCGCCGGACTCGCCTTCATGGTAGGCGCGGTCGATTTCTTCATCAAAGTTGCGAGGAGCGTCTTTGCGGAGCAGCGAATACATGATGGGCACAACGAACAATGTGCCCAGCGTTGCAAGCAGCAACCCACCGATCACGGCGCGCCCGAGTGGCGCGTTCTGTTCGCCGCCTTCGCCCAGCGCCAGCGCCATAGGCAACATGCCAATGATCATAGCCAGCGCCGTCATCAGCACAGGGCGCAGGCGCGTATATCCGGCGTTCACGGCAGCTTCCAGGTTGTCCTTGCCTGCGGCCCGCTCATCGTTAGCGAAAACCACCATCAGGATGCTGTTGGCCGTGGCAACGCCAATCGTCATAATGGCACCCATCAGTGATGGCACGTTTAGCGTGGTGTCCGTAAGAAACAGCATCCACAAAATACCGGCGAACGCGATGGGTAGCGACATCAGGATGATCAGCGGATCGATCCACGATTGGAAGTTCACCGCCATCAGCAGGTAGACAAGGATGATGGCAAACACCATGCCAATGCCAAGGCGCGTGAAGGAATCGCTCATGGTCTTGACTTCGCCACGCAGCGCCAGCCGCGAACCTACAGGCAGGGTTTCTTCCTGCTTGTCCATGATTTTGTGGATGGCGCGCGCGACACCGCCAAGGTCGCGCTGATCCACATCCGCATATATGTCGTACACCGGTTGAATGTTGTAGTGGTCAATGATGGCAGGTGTAACATCGCGTTCAAAATTGGCCACGTTACCTAGTAATTGACTTACATTGCCCGCGGGAGATGTAAGCGCAGTTCGTGCAAGCGCCTGCAGCGTATCGATGCGATACTGCGGGGTTTGCACGACTACCTGGTAATTCACGCCATTTTTAGGATTCAGCCACTCGTTCGGCGCGGTTTGGCCTGTACCCGTAAGTGAAATCAGCATGCTTTGCGCGACGTCCTGCTGCGTCAGACCAATCTGCCGAGACTTGAGCCGATCCACATTCACGTTGATGGTAGGTTGCGCGACGAGTTGATGAATGTGAGCGTCTGCGACACCCGGTATGGCTTGCACAGCTTTCAGCATCTGCTGGGCGATAGCGTAGTTCTGTGGTCCACGACCAGAAATCTGCAGGTCGATGGGCGCAGGCAGCCCGAAGTCGAGAATCTGATTGGTGATGTTGGCCGGTGTGAAGAAGAAGGTGCCGTCTGGAAACTTGCTGTGCAGCGCCGTTCGGAGCTGCCGCATATATTCCTGCGTGTGCCGCTTGCCAGGGTTCAGAGCGATCAGAATGTCTCCATCCGAATCGCTGATGACAGCACTGTCGCCAAACGCAAGATTGATGCCGCCGTTCGGTAGACCAATGTTGTCCAGAATCAACTTGGTTTCTGCCACGGGAATCACTTGGCGAATTTCGCGCTCGATAGCGGCAAAATATTGCTCTGAGTCTTCAGGACGCATCCCCTGCGGCGGGTACACATGGAGTCGCATCTGCCCCGAATCCACGTAGGGAAAGAAATCTTCGCCAATCAGAAACAGCAGCGGCAGCGACAGCAGGACGAAAAGACCGAATACACCAATCGTGAGTCCACGGTTCTCAAGCGTCCACTGCAACAGATTGCGGTAACTCTCCCGTCTACGTTCGAACCACTCGTCGAAGCGTGTATGGATGCGCCAGATAAAGTTATCTTCTGCTTCCTTCTCAGCAGCAGCGGGGTCCTGGTACAAACCAATCTCGGCATCCAGAAGGAAGTGCATCATGGTGGGCACAAGGGTCCGCGACAGGAAATAGGACGCCATCATGGCGAACGCCACTGCCATGGCCAGGGGTGTAAACAGGTAGCGGGCGGGTCCGCTCAACAGCAGCACCGGTGTGAACACCAGGCATATCGACAGGGTCGACACGAAGGCAGGAGCCGCGACCTGCTGCGCGCTGTCCAGAATGGCGCAGACCAGTGGCTTTTTCTCGCTCATGTTGCGGTGGGTATTTTCAATCTCCACCGTTGCGTCGTCCACAAGAATGCCGACGGCCAACGCCAGCCCGCCAAGCGTCATCACGTTGATGGTCTCGCCCAACGCGTACAGGATGACCAGCGAGGTCGCGATCGATAGCGGAATTGAAGTACATACAATCAACGTCGAGCGCCAAGACCCAAGGAACAGCAGGATCATGAGGCCGGTCAGAACTGCGGCAATGACTGCTTCGCGAACGACCTCGCTGATGGACTCGCTGACAAAGATCGACTGGTCGAACAGCGGTGTAATTTCAAGTCCCGGTGGCAGGCCTGCCTTGACCTGTGGCAGCAACTCCTTCACGCCCTTCACAATGTCGAGGGTTGAAGTCTCACCGTTCTTCAGCACGGTAAGCAGTGCGGCACGCTTTCCATCCTGCCGCACAATGTTGACCTGCGGCGCGTAACCCAGTCGCACCTGTGCCACATCTTTCACCAAAACCACAGCGCCATTAGCTGCACGGATCGGCAGGTCGTTTAGCGCAGATACATCGGCTGGCGATGAGTTCAACTTCACAATGAACTCACGGTCACCCATGCGAGCCACACCCGCAGGCAGGATCAGGTTTTGCTGATTGAATGCCGTGGAGACATCCGTGGCAGAAAGGTGGTGCGCGTAGAGCTGGTTGGGATCAACGTCAACCTGCACCTGGCGAACCTTGCCGCCGTAAGGCAGCGGAATGGATGCACCCTTTACGTTGGCCAGGCGAGGACGAATAAACGAAGTTCCGAGGTCATACAGATCTTCTTCCGTAAGCCCTGCACCGGAAAGTCCAAGCTGAACGATGGGCACGCTGGAGGCATCGTACTTCAGAATGTTTGGGGGAAATGTCCCTGGCGGCATGATGCGCAGGATGGTCTGCACAACAGCAGTAATCTGAGACATAGCCAGCTCAACCTTGACGTTGGGCTGAAAGTACACGCGGATGACGGAAACACCCTGGTAGCTGGTCGAACTTGTGTGCTCGATGTCATTGACGGTCGTCGTTAGAGCACGCTCACAGACGGTAACAATACGGCCTTCCATATCCTGAGGCGGCAGGCCACTGTAGCTCCACACAATGGTTACAACGGGGATGTTGATATACGGGTAAATGTCCTTGGGCGCTTCTATTGCTGTTCCAATGCCAAGCAGCAGCATAAGCAGGGAGAAGACCACGAACGTATAAGGGCGGCGCAGAGCCAGCCGGACAATCCACATCCCTGTTCGTACCTCATTCTTAGCATAGCGTGCCGACACAACGAGCTGTACTCAGAACACCAGCAGTATTGTTGACAGTGTCAAGGCTGCTCTTGAGAAATGTCTCAGGGTCGCGTATTGGCGGTAACCGCATACGAGATCAGGCACGCTTCACTTGTGTCTCTCTAAGGCTTGCTAATGAAAGTCATGGGATCCTACCTCGATCCCGGCAAAGTCAAGCAGCTTCACGTACTCTGCCTTTACATGCACCACCTCGCCCTGATTTTGCAATCGGCCTTCCACCTGGAGAAACTTGCCGCGGGTAATCAGCGCTCGATCCCGTTCGTACAATTCCGGGTGGATGATGATGTTCGCTATGCCGGTTTCATCCTCCAGTGACAGGAAGATAAAACCTAGCGCTGTGCCAGGGCGCTGTCGTGCAATGACACTGCCCGCCGTGCAAACCGAATCGCCATCGATTGCCTGCTTCAGTTCCCTTGCGGATCGTATCCCTGCACGACGCAATGCAGATCTGCGATACGCCATGGGGTGCGGCCCGGTTGTTAAGCCGCTGCCAGCATAATCTGCAACGAGCCTTTCTTCGGTAGACATGCGGCGCAATGATGGGGAGTTTTCTTCTGGAGCCGAATCGGCTTGCTGCAACAACGGACCTGCCGGCCGGCTGCACTGCTCAATCTGCCAGATCGCATCACGACGGTGCTGCACACCGTCCACGCCATTCAATGCACCCACACGTGCCAATTGCGCAAGATCGCGCCGGGCCAGCGCAGGGACGCGCATCGCAAGATCATCTACTGAGCGGAATGGACCATCCATATGCCTTGCCGAAACGATAGCTCCGGCGTTCTGAGAACTGAGCCCGTGCACATAGTTCAATCCCATACGAAGGCTGTGAGCTCCGACTTCATCCATCCCGATGCTGCAGAACAGGTCAGAGCTTTGAATATCAATTGGGCGGACTCGCAAGCCATGGCGCTGGGCATCTTTGACAATCACAGCGGGTGTGTAAAAGCCCATGGGCTGGTTGTTCAACATGGCGCAGGTAAATGCAGCGAGGTACTTGACCTTGAAATAGGCTGAAGCATATGCAATTAGTGCAAAGCTTGCCGCGTGTGATTCTGGAAAGCCGTACAGGGCGAATGACTGGATGCTCTTTACAATTTCCTGCTGCGTATCAGGTGTTATACCTTTCCTCGACATACCCTCGCGCAGCTTCAGCATAAGTGCTTCCATGCGCTCCCATGAACGGCGCATGCCTACGGCCTTGCGAAGCTCTTCCGCTTCAGCACCGGTGAAATCTCCAACCACCATGGCCATGCGTAGAAGTTGCTCCTGAAACAGCGGTACGCCCAGTGTGCGACGCAGAACTGGCTCCAGGTCTGGGTGAATCGGTTCTGGCTTCTCCAAGCCCTGCCTGCGACGCATATAAGGGTGCATCATCTTGCCGACGATTGGGCCAGGCCGGATGATGGCGACCTGCACGACGATGTCATAGAACTTTTTAGGTTTGTTGCGTGGCAGCGAAACCATCTGCGCGCGGCTTTCCACCTGGAACATACCCACGGTGTCGGCACGCTGTAGGACCTCGTATACCGAGTCATCCTGCGGCAACTGCGCAAGGTCAACAGCTTCGCCATAGTGCGCTGGAATCAGGTCAAGGCAGTCCTTGATAACGGCCATCATGCCCAGGCCAAGCAGATCCACCTTGACCATGCCCATGCCGTTGCAGTCTTCCTTGTCCCACTGCACCACGGTTCGCCCCGGCATGGATGCACGTTCAAGCGGAACTACCTTGTTCAACGCACCCTGGCAGATCACCATGCCGCCGGAGTGCTGGCCGAGGTGCCTGGGGAGGTTCTGCAGCCGTTCTGTAAGTTCAATGTATTTTGCGATGTTCCGATGTTGAAGATCGAAACCTGCATGTCGAAAGTTGTCGCTCAGAGTCTCGTCTTTACGACGCCACTCCCATTGGCCAATTAGATTGCTCAGTTGACCCAGCGTTTCTTCATCAAAGCCAAGTGCCTTGCCTGCTTCACGTGCAGCTGACTTACCCCTGTAAGTAATTACATTCGCTGTCATGGCTGCACCCAGTTCGCCATAACGCTGATATACATATTGAATTGCCTGCTCTCGCTTTTCGCCACTTGGAAGGTCGAGATCCACGTCCGGCCATTCCTTGCGGTTTTCACTCAGGAAACGTTCGAAGAGCAGATCCATCTCGATAGGATCTACAGCTGTTATGCCGAGCGCGTAGCATACGACGGAATTAGCGGCACTGCCACGACCCTGGATAAGGATGTTGTTCCGATTACAAAACTGAACTATGTCCCAAACTATTAGGAAGTATCCATTGAAGTTCAGCTGATGAATCAGGCTCAGCTCTTTCTCAGCTTGCGTCATAGCTTTGCGGAAGAATTTGCGCTTGTCTGAAGTCGTATAGCGAAGCTGGATGCCTTCCATCACTCGCTTGCGCAGGAAGCTCATCATGCATTCGCCATCTGGAACAGCGTAAGAAGGAAATACATAGCCCAAGTCATCGAGCTCGAACGTCAGCCTCTGCGAAAGCAGTGCGGTGTTCTCTACCGCCTCAGGAACATCTGCAAACAGCGTCCACATGTCTTCTGAACAACGCACATGACGTTGTGAGTTCGTTTGTAGAAGTCGACCTGCATGCTGCAGGTTGGTCCCGTGGCGGATACAGGTAAACACGTCGAGCACTTCACGCTCGTAACGGTCCGCATACCGTACCCCGTTGGTTGCAATGACCGGCAACCCGAGCGATCCTGCAAGATCCATGGCAGCCTGGTTGCGCCACTCCTCTTCTCTTTGGCCGTGTCGCTGCAGCTCGACGTACACATGCTCACGCCCATAGATGCGCTGCAAATCCTCAAGCAGGGCACGGCCTTCCTTCATACCGCCCCGGTTCAGTGCGGCGGCTAAAGGGCCTTCCTCACCGCCGGTCAGGCATACAAGACCGCCTGGAAACTCCTGCAGATCGCGCATGGATGCTGCACCCTCTGCTTTTCCCGGTTGACGCATCTTGTAACGGGTAATCATCTGACACAGGTTTGCGTAACCAGTCTGCGATGTACACAACAAGGGCAGTCGCGATGGCTCTGCCCTGTGCTGATGCGGTAGCCATAAGGGGGGCTGCGCGCGCGGTGCAAAATCACTTACAGAAATCTCGGCACCAATGTGCGCCTGCACGCCATTTGCCTTTGCATGAATGTGGAAACGTGGAGACCCGTAGAAGCCGTTGCGATCAAGCAGCGCCATGGCTGGCATGCCATGTTGTACGGCGGCTTTTACCAGTGACTCCGGTTGTGAAGCTCCTTCCAGAAAGCTGAACGCACTGTTCGAGTGCAGCTCGATATAAGCAGCACGCTCAGTCATACAAGCCTTCCATAGTCCATTGGTTACGCAGAAGATCGTGACGAAGCACACATAACAACACCTCTGGGCCTGATGTTGTGCCGCTGGTGTGGGCGTGTACGTCCCATTCCTCATGCGACCAGACTTCGGATGACCACCAGTCGCCACTGCGCCGCCATGGGCCGAACGAATCACCCACTGTATAAAGCTGCCCGTGAAGGTAAAACGAAAGTGGCCGCTGCCCATGGCGTTTGCGCTGCGTGTACACACGGAGAGCAACTGGAGGCCGGCAACGGCGAACGGACATGACAGTTTCTTTGGACTGGGTCGATGGGGTTCGACTTGCAGCTTCCGAGACAACAAAAGGCTTCATAGCAAAGGAACGCTCGCCATGTGTATCCAGCAGGCTTGGCCAGCCAACGTGTTGCTCACCCACCAGTGCAGCGATGCGTGCAAGCGTTACGTCCAGGCGCATGGATTCTGGCAGTTGTGGTGCGAAGAAGCCTGCCTGCACCGGCAAGCGATCACCCGGTTCCGCAGTCACATCCATGGCCAACACACCAGCTCCCGGTGGATGTGTCTGCAAATCCAGCTGTAGCAACTTCAGCAAGGCCTGGCAATCTGCTGTTGGCAGGGCTGGACGTACCGAACGCATGTGCTGCCCGCCACCATCAAGCCGTGTGCAAACCGTTACACTGGCAAGCGAACAGGATCTGCTACTGGCGCGACAAATTAACTGGTCCAGCATGGGCCGCAATACAAACAGCAGCGACTCCAACTGTTCCACAGGTGCGTCAAATTCAATCTTCTCTTCCAGCAGAAAGACTGGTTCTTCCGGAACCAGCAGGTAGGGTTCACCACCACATGCCAGCGCATGTAAACGCCTTCCCGCTTTCCCCAATCGAGCAACCACATCTGCCGCAGGCAACGCAGCCAATTCGCCAAGGGTGTGCAGACCCCATAAGGTAAACGTGTCGGCTAGTTGCTGTGTAAGTCCAAGTACAGACAGAGGCAGTGGTGCCAATGCTTTTGCTTCCTGACCATTGGTGACAATGATCGAGGTGCGTTGGGGCACAGATGCAAGACACAGCGAAGCATGCACGCTGCTGCTGGCAGCAAGCCGGACCGTAAACTTCAAGGCTTGTAAAGCTAGACGAATGCGTTGCGTGGCGCTTGCCATATCGCCCCACATCCACTGTGTTCCCGCCATGTCGAGCACCATGGCGAAGGCAGGGCCTGTTGCTGTTTGCGGCTCGATGCGTGGTGTAAATACTGCCGCAGCTTCAAGCAGCGCATTGCGTGCACAGGTTTCTTCCGCTGACGAAGCGGGCAGTACGTGCAGACCGTCAAATATGTCCAGTTGCGCGCGCGTCATGCCTGCATGCACGCCCATGGTACGAGCAGGCAGGTTTGTGCTGCATACCCTCTGCAACGGTGGAGCGCCGTTCAGCACGGCTACTGCCTTGCGTGCCAGCTCCGGCCGAAGACGAAGCAGCGCCTGAGCCGGAAACTCCGGCACATGCACAGCAAGATAAATTGGCTTCATTGCGCGCGCATCCAGGGTGCGACTGCTTGCCACTGCCCTGACGTGGTGACGCTTCGCTCGCTGCGTGGCGCCTTGCGCATGGCAATTACATTTGACTGGCTGGTCTGAGCATCTTCCGGCCGATGCTGCCTTTGCCGGTCGAGTTCACCCTGAAAAGCCATGCCGACCATGGCTGCACCTTGAAACACATGTGCGCCCGGTTGCATGCGTAGCACCAGTTCTGCACTGCTGCGTGCGCACGGATGCTGTGTCAGTAAAAGCAGGCTGACGCGCGAACGCTCACAGGCTGCGCGAAAGCGAAACCATGTTGCCATTGGGATTCGCCATGCCTGCTCTGCGGGAGTACTGCCAAGATCAAGCACGATCGCCTGAAACCCGCCAGCCTGCAGCAACAGGTCAGCCGAACGAAGCGCCTGGTCCAGTGCCGACCACTCCGGCTTTGCAGACTTCCGAAACGCGGCTCGATCCGTTCCCGACGCTTGCTGCCCAATGTGCAACAGCGCAGGCTTGGCCACGGCTGCTGCCTGCAAATTCCAGCCGCGGCGTGCGGGCAGGCGATCTGTCGAAACTTGCTCTTCCCTTTCACGCAGGTGCTGATGGTGCGGTATCAACGGCCTGTTGGGTGCTCCGGGTGTGCCTATGCTCCGATCTTTTCGCCGCGGTTGTACCGCTGCAGATCCTTGCTGCACCGTCAACAAGGTCTGGATCGCTTCGGACATACCCTGTCCTTCCGACCGTGGGTGCGGACTGCCTCCACCCGTGGATGGCTGGCCCACCTTCGATTGGCTCGGCTCACGGATGATCTTTGTCGCAGGCGCTGATTTGTTTGCGGCAGCTTGCGTAGTCCCTGTGCCGCAGCGTATCCACAGCAGGCGCTGAAGATCGACACCATTGGCAGCTGCTGCCTCAGGATCGAGCGCGTCAGACACATCAATCCAGGCGCACACATTGCCCTTTGCCGTCACGTTAGCCAAGAAAGAAAGTGCTGCCGTGGTGCGGCCAGAGCAGGCTGGCCCTACCAACTCTGCCAGTGCACCCACAGGAAAACCGCCGCGCGTCAGG
>JBPBPZ010000123.1:0-11388 GCA_050954525.1 Janthinobacterium lividum | reverse complement strand
GAACGACGATTACCAGAACGCGGCGATCCTGGTGAACTTGCCGGAATTCGTTCTCCGCGCCTATGAGGGCACCGGCAGCGATCACCACGAGGCGTTTCGCATGAACGTGGTCGACGGCAAGTCTGACGACGAGACGCACCACACCCCAGTCATTGCCGACCAGATGAAATACCTCGTCTTCCGGCCGTTCTGGAATGTGCCGCCGTCCATCGCGAAGAAGGAAATCGTTCCCCATCTTGAGAAGAGTTCCGGCTACCTGAGCGCGAAGAACTACGAAACCGTCGATCTGAAGGGGAACCCTGCCAGCCCTGATATTGCCCGCATTTCAAAGGGCACGGTCATGGTTCGGCAGAAGGCGGGGACGTCCAACTCGCTTGGCCTGGTCAAGTTCATGTTCCCCAACCAGTTCAACGTCTACCTGCACGACACCAATGAAAAGGCGCTGTTCAGCCGCACGCGGCGTGACTATTCGCACGGCTGCGTGCGTGTGCAGGACCCGCCGAAGCTTGCCGACTGGGTGCTGCGCGACAACCCCAAGTGGGATGAGCAGGCCATTGCCGACGCCATGGCAACAGGCGACGACAACAAGAGTGTGTCCCTGACCAAGCCCATTCCAGTGGTGATCTTCTACTCGACGGCGTGGTCTGAGGGTGGGGAAGTCCACTTCTTCAAGGACATGTACGGCTATGACAGCGATATGGAAAAGACGCTGGACGCAGGTCGCCCCTATCCGACGAAGCCGGACAAGGCTGTGACAGAGAAGGACGTCTAGGTCTCTCTGCCGGCTTGTTGCATTTCCTGTTAGGGAACCGAGACGACAGTGCAGTGACAACTATGTGGAAGTCATTCTAGTTTGCCGAGTCCAGAATGAATCTATCCAGTAAGAACGCAGTCGTTAGCACTGGCGAAAAGACAACTTGGTGATCCAGGGTGGGTTCTTATAGACGTCTGGACTTCCCTCGTCCAAGCAAGGAGTTCCCTTTGAATCGCATGATCCATACGGCCACTGCAGTCCTACTCACCGCAGCCTTGAGCATCGGCGCATCTGCTCAGGACCATCACGATGACCACCACGACGATCATCGCAACGACCAACACGGTCCCTCGCCGCAGCAGCATTTCGACAACAACCACTTTGTGCGCCACAACGACTGGCACAAGGGTTCGCGCCTCGCGCCCGCTGACTGGAACCGCGGCGACCGTGTTGACTATCACCAGTACCGCCTGGCGCCCCCGCCCCGTGGCTATGAGTGGCGCCGCGTAGACGGCAACTACGTCATGGCCGCTGTTGCCACCGGCATCGTCGCATCGCTGGTTGTGGCAAGTACGGTTCGCTAAAGACAAATTCTGCCAGCAGACGGCGTGCCCTTAGGGTGCGCCGTCTGTTTCTCTGCAACACTCGTCGAGTCACATACCTGGAGGATTCGACTACATCGGTCGTTTGCTCGCGATGGCGTTCCTCGATCCGACGCGATCAAGCGCCGCTCGCGCTATTCTCATACTCATCCATGCACTTATATCGAAGCCATTGGCTGCTTTTCTGCGCTGTCCTCGTAGTTCTGGCCGGGACACGCGCTGCCACAGGCCAGGCTTCTCCCACGCCGACCGATGAGCCTGAGGTGTTGCGTTCGGCCGCAGGAACAACGGAAGTGGGTGTGCTTGGTCGTGCGGAATACCGTATTGACGTGCCAGCCAACTGGAACCGCGCGCTGGTCGTTTTTTATCACGGCTATTCGGAATCGCCCTTCCGCTTCCGCCTGGATAGCAGCATCGGGTCGCAGCCCGAGCAGATGTTCCGTCGTGGCTATGCTGTCGCCCAGAGTGGCTATTCCGACACGGGTTGGGCCCTGCAGGCTGGCTACGCAGACACGGAAGTACTGCGCAAATACTTTGTGAAGAAGTACGGCGTTCCGCGCGAAACTTACGCCGCGGGCGGTTCCATGGGTGGCGCGCTGACCATGATCGCCATGGAACTGAACAACAAGGTGTACACGGCGGGCCTGGATCTGTGCGGTGCCGTGGGGCCGAGTTATGTGCACCTAAACCGGCGCTTCATCATCCGCGCAGCGTTTGATTACTACTTCCCCGGCATGATGGGTCCGCTGGACCCGGTTCCCATCACCTTTGAAGAAAGCGAGCCGCTGCGGCAGCGCGTGCTGACTGCTTTGCGTGCGAAGCCTGACGCCGCGCTGGCCATGCGTGAGCTGACCAACCTGCACTCTGACGTGGAGGTGGCTCGCGCCATCGGCTACTTCACCTATGTGATTGGCGACATGCAGCGCAAGGCGGGCGGCAATCCGTTCGACAATCGCAACTACATTTACACCGGCACCAGCGTCAACACGCCCACGGACTACGCCGTGAATGACGGCGTGCGCCGCTACGCCCCTGACCCCCGCGCACGTGACTACCTGATGGCGCATTACTGGCCCAACGGCCGCCTGACCCGCCCCATGCTGGCTCTGCACACCATTTACGATCCGCTGATTCCTGCGTCTTCGTTGTCGCTGTATGCCAGCGAGGTGGAGCATGCTGGCTTCGCCGACAACCTGGTGCAGCAGTACGTCCACCGCGAGGGTCACTGCGCCTTCTCGCCGGAAGAAGTAGGCCGCGCCTTCGACGAACTCGTCGTCTGGGCGCACACCGGTAAGGCTCCGCAGGCAGGTCTGCTGCACTAAACCGTGGTACTCCGCAGAGCACTTGGGCCGCCTCCAGGCTACCTTGGCTGACGTAGAATGACCCATGGGCTATAACCGGCCGGTACTTCCGTCCGCGACACCGGATCCTGCGGTGATCTCCTCCAGCGATTCCGGCAGGAATCTGGAGGCTTCTATTCCTGCGCCTACGCCATTGCAGCCAGAAGACTCTGCGCGACGTGTCCCTCCCGCGTGGCGCGGTGTCGCGGGGTCAGACGTTCCGGAACAGGCGAACGCTCTCGGCGAACCGGTCGGTCTGCTGCAGCCCATTGTGCCGGACGTAGTCACGCCGCGCGCGGCTGAGTTTACCTCTGCGACCTACCTGCCTGGCTTTCCTCCAGAGGTTACGGCAGAGATCGACCGCTGTTTCGACCGGCTGCTGGCCACCGTGCACGCAAACCGCCCGGGCGACGACCTCGAGATCATCCGCTCTGCCTGGCAGTTCTGCATGTCGCAGCACGAGGGCCAGAAGCGCGCCAGCGGCGAACCCTACATCATCCATCCGCTTGACGTCGGCCAGATCCTCGCCGAAATGAAGATGGATTCCACCGCCATCGCCGCGGGCCTGCTGCATGACGCGGTGGAAGACACCGACGTCTCCTCGCAGGAAATCTCCCGCCGCTTCGGCGCGCAGGTCGCTCACATTGTTGAGGGCGTCACCAAGCTCGACCGCATCAAGTTCGCGAACAAGGAAGACCACCAGGCCGAAAACATCCGCAAGATGCTGCTGGCCATGGTCACCGACATCCGCGTCGTTCTGATCAAGATGGCGGACCGCCTGCACAACATGCGCACGCTGACCCACCTGAAGCCGGAAAAGCAGCAGCGCATCGCCCGCGAAACGCTCGAAATCTACGCCCCGCTGGCCCATCGCCTGGGCATGGGCAAGCTGCGCGGCGAGTTCGAAGACCTGTCCTTCCAGTACGTCGATCCCGTGCGCTACCTGAAGCTGGCCCAGCAGGTCGAAGCGTTGCGCACGCAGGGCGGCGAACGCTTCATCGAAGAGATCGTCTCGCAGCTTGAAACCGAACTGGTGCGCCACGGCGTTCCCGGCACGGTGGAGTACCGCATCAAGCGGCTCTACTCCATCAACATGAAGGTCACCGCGCACATCACCAGCGGCGGCTCCGACGACCTTAGCCAGGTACACGACCTCTACGCCATCCGCATCGTCACGCAGACGCAGGCTGACTGCTACCACCTGCTCGGCATCGTGCAGAACCTGTGGCGTCCCGTGCCCGGCCGCATCAAGGACTTCATCGCCATGCCGCGGCCCAACGGCTACCAGTCGCTGCACACCACGCTGGTGGCGGGCGGCGGAACGCAGTTCGAAGTGCAGATCCGCACTGAGGAAATGCACCGCATCGCCGAAGACGGCATTGCCGCGCACTGGAAATACAAGGCCAACGAAAGCGTCAATGCCAAGGACGAGCAGCGCCTCGCCTGGGTGCGTCAGCTCATGGAATGGCAGCGCGAAATGACTGACCCCAACGAGTTCATGTCGACCCTCAAAATCGACCTGTACCCGGAAGAGGTCTACACCTTCACGCCCAAGGGCAAGGTCGTCGTTCTGCCCAAGGACGCCAGCCCCGTCGACTTCGCCTACACCATCCATACCGAGGTGGGCCACACCACAATCGGTGCCAAGGTCAACGGCCGCATCGTTCCATTGCGCCATCGCCTGCGCAACGGCGACATCGTCGAAATCACCACGCAGACCGGCCACACGCCCTCGCGCGACTGGCTTACCTTTACCAAGTCAAGCCGCGCCCGCAACAAGATCAAGCACTGGCTCAACGAGCACCAGCGCGAACGCGCCATGGAGATTGGCCGTAAGTTACTGGAGCGTGAGGCTCGTAAGTTCAAGGTAAGTCTTACTAAGTTGACCGATGTGGATTATGACCGTGTCGCCAACATCTATGGATTAGGCAATCAGGCTGACTTACTCAGCAGCATAGGTTTTGGTAAGTATTCCGCGCGGCAGGCCTTGAATAAGCTGGTACCCGGCAGCACCAGCGCCGCCAACGCGGCAGACGCAGCCGAGGCGCAGCAGGCAGCAGCCAATCCCACGCCGCCCGGCAGCCTTGCCAACGTACCCGCCAGCGAACTCAGCAAGATGTCCGACGCGGTGAAACGCGTCTACTTCGGCAAGGGTTCCGACTCATTGCAGGTCGAGGGCCAAGGCGATCTGCTGGTCTATCGCGCCCGATGTTGCAACCCCATTCGCGGCGAAGAGATCGTGGGCTACGTCACCCGCGGCAAGGGCGTCGCCGTCCACGCACGCAGCTGCCCCAACGTGCAGAATCTCTTATATGAGAGCGACCGCCGCATCAACGTGGAGTGGGCACCGCTACCCGAAGACCTGCGCAAAATGGGCCTCGGACCGGACGGCAAACCCCTCGTGGGCGCAGACGGCAAACCGGTGGTCGGTTCCGATGGCAAGCCACTTAGTGCAGGCGGCGCGCCCAAGCCGACTCGCTACCCCGTCCGCCTGATCGTCCTGTGCGACGACCGCAGCGGCATGCTCAAAGAACTCACCGCCATCATCTCCGACGACGACACCAACATCCGCTCGGTAGACAGCCGCGCCAACGACGACGGCACCACCGCCACCGTAGACTTCGTCGTAGAAACCCTCGACCTGCGCCACCTGAACAAACTCACCGTAGACATGAGCCGCGTCCCAGGCGTAAGAGAAGTCCAGCGCGTCAGCAAGATTTAGCATCTTGGCATGAAGATTTCTTCAGTACCACTTGAACTTCGGCTTCCTTCTTATAAGAAGACACTTCTCTGTCGTTTTGAGGCTGAATTCGCTGAAGACGAAAAAATCACCATACACTTAAAGCTCCCAGCGAGCGTTGCTTTTGCCGAACAGGACGCCAAAGCTCAGTTGATGATGCCTGATGGCTTGCCTCTCAACTGTCGGTTTGATGGTTTGCATATCATAAGCTCAAAGGCTTTCTGTGAGGTCAAGTTAGTCCCATTCATTTCTCCGATCGCTTTATCAGCCCACGATGGTCTTCGGCAGCTAAGCGCTATCGTTTACAACTTTGGAGATAGAAAGCTATACAGGACCAAGAGACGCTTGCTGCTCAGAGATGGAGCATGGCAATTTGAATTGATTGCTGCTAGTGACATAACCGTCTGCTTGCTACCTGAGCTTCAAAGTCAGATTTATCGTGCTACTCACTACCTGTCACTTGTTTGCTCTGATGGGCGACAGTTTTCGAGCGTCGAAGCGCAAGAACGCCTCACAGAAATGCAGCGTTTTCTATCTTTCTGCCATGGTCAGCAAGTAGGCGTTGGATTTGCTACAGGCCTTGATGTTCGTGGAGAAAAAGTTTTTGACCTTGTTGGCATGGGAAGAGTAGATCGTTACACAGATGGTGAAAATTGGCTTGATCGCCACGGATCAGAGTATCTTCCTGACCTTTACCCAAAGTTTCTTGCGAAGATTCGTAGTTTAGAGTGGGACGATTGTTTTCGTATCGCAACTTATTGGGGAGCTAGGGCGAATACGAATTACACAGGGCCAGACGGAGGGTTGATACTTCTGCAGACCGCATTGGAGAGGCTTGCGTGGGATGTACTTACTAACAAAATGCATGGAAATCTCTCGGCGAGAAAAGCTGGCGAACTTGGGGTGAGCGGTCGTCTTCGACTTGTCTTGGAAAGGTTTAAGATCCCAACGACCATTCCACCGCCGTTATCGGAGGTTGCTATCCTCGCTAAGTCGGAGGGGTGGACAGATGGCCCAGAGGCGTTTGTAAAGATCCGCAATGAACTTGTGCATCCCAGAAGACGCATCAACTCAAGTCGTCTGCCGTACTATCAAGCATACGTGTTGGGTAAGTGGTACTTGGAACTAGTATTACTGGCTCTTCTTGGCTACAGAGGGGACTACTCGAATCGAACTCGCTTAATACGTTGGGTAGGAGAAACAGAAGCAGTTCCATGGGCCTAGACACAGTCGAGATCCTGCTTCGAACGGAAGAGGTTTTTGGCATCTGCCTGCCGGATGAGGAGTGCGAGAAGATTGTCACCGTTGGCGACCTATACCGCGCCGTGCTTCACAAACTTGATCTGCCTTACGTGCCCAGTTCTCAGAGCGAAACAGACACAGTTGGCGTTGCACGCTATACGCCCGTCATCGGCCGCTTGCTTCACAAAACTATAGAGTCCCCGATTGATCCAGACCCGGCAACAGCACCTTGGACTGCTGGGGATGTCTGGCTTACTCTGCAGGCGATCATCATGGATCAGCTTCAGGCAGAGGCAAGCGAGGTTAGGGAAGAAGCCACCTTTCTACAAGACCTTGGGTGTCAGTGAACCTATCACGGTCCTGAAGTCTAAGGTGGACAGCTTTCGGAGGGGCAGGGCTTCAGCCCTGCCATTCAGGACGGCCAGAGAGGAGCGGCTTTAGCCGCTGAGGGATTGCCTCTCACGCAACACGCGGCTGGCGGAGGACCATGGAAAATCCTCAGCAGCGGAACACAGCCCAGCCGCCACCGGGTTCTGCTCGATGTAGGTCTTATGGTGCAGGTAGTCTTCACGGTCGCGGCAACGATGGTCGGCATAGCCGGTCTGCCAGACATCCTTCAGGCCACCCTCCAGGTGGTAGGCGCGGGAGAAGCCGCCCTTGATCAACTGAAGGCAGCGTTCGAGTGTGATGCTGCCGGGTGTAAGTAGTAAGTGAAAATGGTCAGGCATGATGACGAAGGCGTGCAGCTGGTAGTGCTCGCGGTAGCGCTGCAGGGTCTGGAAGAAGAGTTCGGCGTTGCGGTCCACCTGGAAGATGGTCCGCTTGCTGGCGCAGTTCGCGGTGACGAAATAGGTGCCGAAGTTGTGCACTCGTTTGGTAGGCAGCATCCCCTCAGCGGCTGAAGCCGCCTCCTCTCACGCGAGTGTGAGGGCAGGGCTGAAGCCCTGCCCCTCCGAAAGCCTGCGCCCCCGAAAGGCCTCCTCCTCTCATAATTCACTTGCCCTCCCATCTGCTCGGCCTTCATCGCGGCGGACGCTGGTGCCGGGACTTAGTGCTGCAAACGGTGCAAAGAGAGCCCAGAATGTGGCTCTGCTGCTTGGAGACGACTTATGACGAGTTCAACACGTGTGTGAGGCGCTTTGAGCGCATTTGGCTGCCCAACTTGTTGTGCGAAGGCCGCACCGGAGACATCCGAAAGCAGCATGAACGGGTGCAGAAAGACATCCAGTTCACGATCTAAACGGCACTTAATCGACCGGTTCGGACTCCGCATACGTGCGGTTGGCGGCTAAGAGCGATTCGGCGTCCAGGGTGTCGACGTTGCGCAGGGTGGGGAAGAAGACGCTCCACAGGCCGGTGACCATCAGCGATCCGATGCCGCCATAGATGACTGCGCGGGTGGCTCCGAACCAGTGGGCGGTCAGGCCCGATTCGAACTCGCCGAACTCGTTCGATGCGCCCAGAAACAGCCAGTTAATGGCCGACACGCGGCCGCGCATTTCAGGCGGCGTGCCCAGTTGCAGAATGGTCTGCCGGATGATGACGGACACGTTATCGCTCATCCCGATAAAGAACAGTGCCAGCAGCGAAAGTGGTAACGAGCGCGACAGGCCAAAGGCAATGGTCGCCACGCTAAACACGCCAACCGCGACCAGCATGATTTTGCCTGCATGGTGCTGGATGGGTTTGCGCGCCATGATCAGCGAAATGGTCAGCGCGCCCAGCGCCGGTGCGGCTCGCAGAATGCCCAGCCCACGCGGCCCGGCATGCAGAATGTCCTGCGCGAAGATGGGCATAAGCGATACTGCTCCGCCCAGCAGAACGGCGAACATATCCAGCGAAATGGATCCTAGCAAAAGCTTCGCCTGGCCCACATAGCGGCCGCCGGCCAGCATGGTGCTGATGCTGAATGCTTTGCGCGGCCCGGTGACTTCTTTACGGGGCCGCAGCGTGCTGACCAGCGCGACAAAGGTGATCATGGTGATGAGCGTGACGGTGTAGACCAGCGGCGCGCCGGACCAGCGAGCCCATCCGTCGGGCAGGGTGATGGCGAACAGAATGCCGCCCAGCGCCGGACCCATGATGTTAGCCGTCTGGAAGATGGCCGAACCCCACGTCATGGCGTTCACGAACGCACCTTCTGGCACCAGCTGCGGCTGAATGGCGGAACTGGCTGGACCGGAAAACGCCCGTCCGCTGCCAATCGCAAACAGAATGGCGTAGACCCACAGAACATGGTGCGTGCCGCGCACGGCCAGGTACAGCAGCATGGCGGTGCAGATGGCCTGCACGATATAGCAGCCGATGATGATGTTTTTGCGGTCGTAGCGGTCAGCGGCGTGGCCTGCGGGCAGCACAAAGAAAATGCCCGGCAAAAACAGCGCAAGCCCTGTGTAACCCAGATAAAGGGCAGAGTGGGTGATCTGGTAGATCTGCCAGGCGACCGCCAACGACTGCGCTTCCGCTCCCAGAATGACGCATAGCCGCGCGATCTGATACCGGCGAAAGTTGCGGGATGAAAACGCCGCGCCTTTTGTGCCTTCCGAGTCCAGCGGACGTTTTGAATCTGATCTATCGCTTGCCGGTTCGGACTTCGCCATGGGTTGTTCTATGGTGACACACCTGCGCGGCTTGCTGAGGGCCGACCGGTCAGCTTACTCGCCAAGGTAGGTGTCGTACTGGGACTCAATCACACCCGTATAGCGAGCTAACTGCAGCTTGGCGCTGTTGAACTGGTACAGCGACGACACCAACTGGGCCTGTGCATTGGCGAGCGTTGCCTGTGCCCGCACCACTGGCAGGTTATCCTCAATGCCGGCGCGAAACCGTTGCGTGTTTTCGTCCAAGGCTTCTGCTGCAAGGCTCACATTGCTGGTCGCGTCGCGTACCAGTTCGTCCGATGTGCTGACGTCGAGCATGGCTGAACGGATCTGTTGCTCAATATCACCACGAAGGCTGCCCAGTTGCGACCGTAGGGACGACAGTTGCGCATCGGCCACCTCGCGGTCACCACGAATCTGTGCTTCCTGGAAGATGGGGAAATCGAGGCCGCCCTGCGCTACAAACACGCCGTGGTACAGGCCGCGCGTCTGGCCCAGCACACCGTAAAAGCCGCCCACCTTCACCACTGGCAGCCGCTCATAAGCAACGGCGCGGCGCTGCAACTCGGCAGAGCGCAGCTGCGCCTGCAATGACAGCAAGTCTTTACGGCGCTTGTACGCCACCTGTTTGGCGGTCTCCAGCGGCAGGGCTTCCAGTTCGTGGTAGGGAACAGCGTCCACCAACTGAAGTGGCTGGTCGGCGGCCAGGCCCATCAGGCGGTTCAGCTGGATCTTGTCTTTTTCGTACTGGCCAGTATTGGCAATCAACTGTTGTTCGCGGTTCTGCCGCTCCACACGGGCACGGATCAGATCAAGGTTGGTGCCGACTCCTGCGTTTCGCTTTTCAAGAGACTGGCGCTCAAGCTCGCGGTCGCTGGTCAGCTGCGACTCGGCGTTTGTAATGGAGGCGGTATCGGCAAGCACTCGCAAATACTGCTCGGCGACCCGCAGAACCAGTTCGCCACGATTACCCAGCGTGTTGTACTTCGCCACGTCCGCCGTAACCTTAGCTGCGCGATAGACCTCGAATGCGGGCAGGTTGAACAGTTGCTGGTTAAGGTTCAGCTGAGCGCTCGTGGTATCGACTTTGACAATGGTGTTCAGCACAACGCCAGCCGGCAGCAGCGGCCCGATCGTGGCCGGGTTGAAGCCCATCGCGGCCAGGTTCAGTTCTTTCGTGTTGGTCTGTGCGGTCGCCGTCAGGGAGGGAATGAGCGCGTTCAACGCAGTCAGCTGCAGGCCGCGGATTTGGCGTTGATTTTGCTCATCCACGGATACCGCCAGATTGAACTGCAGGGCGAGCCGAACCGCATCATCCAACGAAAGCTGCAGCGGCTGTGCCGTGGAGACTGGCGAATATACGCCGTGTCCAAGGTCTCGCGGCTTGGCGTCCTTGAGTAGAGCCGTGATTGCTGGCGAGACAGTCTGAGGCGCAGGCGACTCCGGCAGATTCAGAGCGTCCGTAATAGGCGGCTGCCGGTGGACGGGCGCAGCGGAAGTGGTGATTGCAGGCGTCGGAGGTAGCGCGACGGGCTGCTGCGCACCCAGCAGGGCAGGCAGGCACAGGACGCAGGACACCGCCAGGGTTCGGGACGCACTGATGAATTGTTGTTTCGAACGCAAGGTTTGTTGTCTGCCTTAGGTCGCTATTTACCCAATTCGATTCCGGCCGCGTCCCGGTGGTTGCGGAAACTTTTCCTGAAGCTGTGCAACATGTGCCTGTCCCATCCCGCCACGTCCCTGGCCTGTGACGAAGAGCGCCCGTCGGCGTCATAAGATGGAAGCAGGCATTACAGTCCTTTGAGGCAGGTATGCCGGGAGATTTCATGATGCTGAAACGCAGCGCAATGTTTGCCATGGTGGCGGGTCTGGCGGTCTGCGGCCTGCCGTCCGCACACGCGCAGTTTGCCGGAACGCCCGATCCATCCACGTTCCGCGATACCTCCATGCTGAAGCCGCCCGCTGGTCAAAAGGTCGCGATTATCGAGTTTTTCGACCTGGAGTGCCCCGCCTGCCGGAACGCCCACCCGATTCTGCAGCAGGTTTCCGCGCAGACGCATGTGCCCATCGTGCATTACGACTTTCCCCTGAGCATGCACGTGTGGAGCAA
>JBPBPZ010000129.1:0-11524 GCA_050954525.1 Janthinobacterium lividum | reverse complement strand
ATGTTCGGCCTCGACCGCATGCCCAATGGTCAGGTACGCATACGGCTGCGCTGCCACGAAGCGGGCGCATGCGTGGCATTCAGCGTCACCGTCGATCGCTCCGGGGCCGCCGCTGCAAAAGTGCAGGAGATCTCAACCGCTGCCGTCGCACGGGAGCGTCAGCCCATGCAGCAAATTGCTGTTGCTGTCAGGCCATCGGCACTCCCCGGTCTACCTGAGCCTTCTCTGATTCCCGCAACGGCTGTGACTAACGGTGTGCCTGTTCTACCTTCGGCTTCTGTTGCGCAGGTGGCGCAGCTGGCGCCCGCCTCCGTCCGTGTGGGGGCAAAGCTCACGCTGCTGATGGAAGAGGGACACATGCACATCCATCTGCCGGTGATCGCGATAGACAACTCCACCGCAGGCAACGAGATCCGCGTCACCACGCCAGACCACAAGCAGATGTTTCGCGCGGTGGTTGTGGATGCGGCCACTGTTCGGGGGATTGTGCAATGAGAAATCACCTCCTGCTTGCTTCCCTGCTCCTTCTGCAACTGCCAGGTATCTCATCTGCGCTGCCGCACAAGGCTCCCAAAAAGACCTCTGAGGAACTCCGCGCCGATTACCTTGCCGGTGTGAAGCAGGCGATTGTGGGTAGCCCGGCGCCTCGTACCGTCGGCAGCCTTTGGTCGCCTGAAGGCGTGCTTACCGATCCCAGTGCAGACTACAAGGCGCACACCCTGAACGACATCGTGACTGTGCTGGTAGCGGTGCAGACCACAGCCGCACAGAGCGGAACGGTGGACAGCGGACGCGCCTTCAACACCAGTTCTGCGATCACAGGCCTCGCCGGTGTATCCACGGCACGCACTAATCCCCTGCTGGCAGCCAATTCCTCTACGACGCTCAAGGGTTCTGGCACAACGGCGTCGAACACTGCGTTTTCTACCAGCCTTACCGGCCAGGTGATTGCTGTGCTGCCCAACGGCAACCTCGTCGTGGAAGCTCACCGCCAGATCGACATGAACAACCAGCACGAAGAAGTGATCGTGCGTGGCATCGCCAGGCCAGGTGACATTACACCGGCCAACACCGTTGCTTCGGCAAGCCTTAGCGCACTGGAAATCGAACTCAAAGGCAAAGGCATCATCTCAGACAGCGTTCGCTCTCCCAACCCCGTGGTCCGCGCCATCCTGCGGATCTTTGGATTTTGATCATGGCGAAGACACCCATTCTCTGCAATCGAACGATCAGCCGCCTGCTGCTACTGCTGGCGCTCATCTACATTCCCGTTCAGGCATTTGCCGGATCGGTGCATGAAGTACGGGTGCGCGACATCACCGAAGTGCAGGGTATCCGCGAGAACCAGCTGATTGGTTACGGCCTTGTGGTCGGTCTGCAAGGCACCGGTGATCGGCAGCAGACATACTTCACCGTGCAAACGCTGGCAAACATGCTCCAGCGCATGGGCGTGCAGATTCCCGCAGGCACGGCCGTCGTGAAGAACGTAGCCGCCGTGATGATTACGGCGCAGCTGCCCGCGTTCGCCGAACCCGGCATGAAGATGGACATCACCGTCTCCTCAGTGGGCGACGCCAAGAGCATTGAAGGCGGAGTGCTTCTGCTGACCGCGCTGCGCGCTACCGACGGTCAGGTGTACGCGGAAGCGCAGGGCGCGCTGACCACGGGCGGCTACTCCGAAGGTGCTGCTGGCAACCTGCGCCGCGTGAACTACCTGACCGTGGGTCGCATTCCAAATGGCGCCACGATTGAGCGCCAGGCCAATGTCGATCTGCACGGCATGCAGACCGTGACTTTCCTTTTGCGTGAGGCTGACTTCACCGCCGCGCGCGACATTGCCGACCTCATCGACAAGGATTTCAAATCATCGATTGCGACCGCTGTTGATAGCCGCCACATAGCAGTGGACGCGAGGCTTGCAGCAGGGCTTTCCGTACCGCGGATCATCTCACGCATCCAGAATCTTTCGGTTAGCGTGCATGCTCCGGCAAAGGTCGTCGTCAATGAGCGTACAGGCTCCATCGTGCTGGGTGGCGACGTGATGCTGTTGCCGGTTTCAGTACTGCACGGCGGTCTACAGATCCAGGTCGATACGGTGAACACCGCGGTTCCAGCGGCTGGTCTTATCTCAAACGCCTCACCCACCGTAGTGTCGAACACCGAAGTGAACGTGCAGGACAAGGAAGCGCGTTCCATCCGCCTGGGCAACGGAGCCAACGTGGAAGAACTGGTCAAGGGCCTGCATGCCATTGGCGCGACGTCGCACGACATTATTTCAATCCTGCAAGCGATCAAGGCCGCCGGTGGCCTGGAAGCCGATCTGGAGGTCATCTAGATGAACGTCACACACGCGTCTCAGGCAACGAGTTCGCAGCCCACTGCCTCAGGGACACCAAAGCTTGCTACAGCGGCGAAGCAGTTCGAATCCGTGCTGCTGGGCCAGTGGCTGCAGGACGCAGAATCCAGCTTTGCCTCGGTGCCCGGTGGTGATGAAGATTCCGACTCTGGCGGGCAGCAGATGCAGGGCTTTGCCACGCAACAACTGGCAACGAGCCTCACCGCGCACGGCGGCATTGGCATTGCAAAGCTGGTGCAGAATGCTCTGGCGCGGGCCAGTGAGCGCGAACAAAGCGGCGCCTCCGCAGGACACGCGGCAGGCAGCAGCGCCGCTGACGCAGGCAACGCAGTTCGAACAGCAGGCAGCGCGGCAAGTGCCATGGCGGCCTACACAGCAGAGGGGAAACGATGAGCCATCCCAGCTACGACGCAGTCACAGTCGGACAGCAATGCCTGCAACAAATTGAAGCCCTGCAACAACAGTTGCAAGCCGGCATGGATGCAATTGCGCGCAACTCGCTGCACGACTTCGAGCAGAGCCTGTGGCAGCAGGAGATGTTGACCAACGGCATGCGCCGCAGCCTGGCCCTGCTGAGCACCTTGGCTGTCGATGCGCCGCTGCTGCAACGTGTCCGGCAGGCCAGCGCCTCGCTGCAGCACACCAGCCGCAGCTATCAGAAGCTGGTGGACCAGTCCAGCCGGTCCGCCACCGTTCTACATGATCTTTGCAGCTTGTACCAGCATGCCCCGGTACAGGCTGAAGCAACAAAACAGCAAGCACTTTCCTGTGAGGCCTGACTCCCATGGTTGGATTAAACGGTGCACTTTCGATAGCTTCGCAGGCCCTGCAGGCACAGTACGCAGGTCTGGCGATCACCAACAACAACATTGCCAACGCGAACACGCCTGGCTACTCGCGGCAGATTGTCACGCTGAGCTCCACGGCGGTCGTGCAGAACGGGACCAGCACAGGTACCGGTGTCGCCTACATGGGCTACACCAGCGTGCGCAGCAGCGTGCTGAACATGGCCATTAACGACAAGACATCGAGCCAGGCCAGCCTTGCGGCACAGAGTTCTGTCCTGACCCAGGTGAATGGCGCGTTTTCCAACACGGCCAGCGGCATCGGCGCAAGTATGTCCAGCCTGTTTTCCAGCCTTTCAGCGCTGTCCACCAATCCGACAGACAGCTCCGCACGGCAGGCCGTACTTACCTCAGCGAACAGCCTGGTAAACGCGTTTCATCAGGCGGGCGCGGCCATGTCGAGTGCAACCTCTTCTGCGAACCAGCAGGTGGTTTCAACCGTGGCACAGATCAACCAGCTGACGACCCAGATTGCGTCGTTGAACGGAGAGCTTGCACAGGCCGGCGCAAGCGGCTCGGATGGCGGCGCGTTGCAGGACCAGCGGGACCAGCTCACCAGTCAACTCGCAACACTGACCGGCGTTTCGTCCACTGATACCGAGACCACACCGACGCTGACCACGATGAATGGTTCGCCCCTGGTGGTCGGCAACAGCGCAAGCAAGCTGCAGGTAACCACCGGCGCAGATGGCACAGCGCACGTGCTGGATGCATCGGGTGCCGACATAACAGCGTCAATGACCGGCGGAACCCTGGGCGGCGTGCTGACCGTTCGCGATAAGACCCTGCCTACGCTGGCCGGGTACCTCAACAATATTGCGACACAGTTCACCAATGCCATGAACAGCGCGCAGGCAGCCGGCAAAGACCTTAACGGCGGCCCGGGTGCGGCCTTGTTCTCAATACCTGCAGGCAGCACCAACCCGGCTGCTTCCATGACGATCAACATGACGGATCCAAGAGGTATCGCAGTCAGTTCCGACGGGTCCGCTGGCAGCAGCGGCAACCTAGCGAATCTGCTTGCCGTACAGACATCGACGTTGCCATCGTCGCAGGCAACGCCGGGCGACAGCTACAGCAACCTGGTCTATAACGTGGGCGCGGCGGGCGCGCAGGTCAGTTCCGACCTTTCTGCCACTTCGGCCTCGTTGACCCAGTTGACAGCACAGCGTGACAGTCAGTCGGGTGTCTCGATCGATGAAGAATCTACTAACCTGATTCGCTTCCAGCAGGGGTACCAGGCAGCCGCCCGGGTGATCTCGACGCTGAGCGACTGCTATTCCATCTTGATGAATATGGGCTCTGGGAGCTAAGTATGCGTGTCGATCCAAATATGTCCGCAATGATCAGCGCTGGCATCAACAGCACGGCGCAGGCGCTGAATACATCCATTCAACAACTTTCGTCGGGGCTCAGCGTCTCCGCTCCTTCCGACAATCCCTATGCCGCGGCCAGCAATGCGCGCAGCCTGGCGTCGTCAGCCAATGTCGATCGGTATACCAAGAATGCCGATGCCGTCATGAGCCGGGCACAGATGGCAGACAGCGCCCTTTCCAGCGTGGTCAGCGAACTGACGCAGGCTCTGTCGCTGGGTACGGAAGGTGCCGATGGCTCCATGACACCGGGCAACCGTGCGGCCATTGCGACGCAGTTGCAAGGTGTACTGCAGCAGGTGGTGTCGCAGGCCAACCTGAGCTACAACGGCAGCAGCCTGTTTGCCGGAACCTCTGGCACGACCACGCCGTTCGTCGCCGACGCGTCCTCTGCCAGTGGCTACACTTACCAGGGCAATAGCGGCGTCAACCAGGCCACCATTGGTGATGGCTTGACCGTGAATACGAATGTGCCCGGCGACCAGATCTTTACCAGCTCCAACGGCAATGTGCTGGGTTCGCTGAGCCAGCTCATTTCTGCCGTCAGCTCGGGCAACGCCACCGATATCGCTAGTGCCACAAGCGCCGTCAGCACCGCCATTTCACACATTGGCCAGCAGCGAGCCGTGTACGGCGGAACGGTAAACCAGATCAATGCGCAGGAAAGCTACCTTTCGCAGGAATCGGTCAGCTTGAGTTCGCAGCAGAACGCTCTGGTTGGCATCGACACTGCGAATGTCATTCAAACCATGACGCAGGCGCAGACAGCGCACAGCGCCGTGCTGGCCGCAGCAGCAAAAATACTGCCCACTTCCCTCTTGAACTACCTCAGCCCGCAATAAGGACTGTGGCTCTGTTCGACTTCGCGACAAATCAGCTTTTTTTCTGCTGATCTGTCGATAAGAAACTTATCGGCGGGCAGGTTTGCGCTCAGCCTAAACGCAATCAGGAGATACACCTTGGCACTTTCCATCTTGAACAATCTTGCGGCAATGAGCGCACAGAATTCCTTGTCCGGCACTCAGATGAACCTGCAGAAGACACTCACGCAGCTTTCCACCGGTTT
Source organism: Janthinobacterium lividum (assembly GCA_050954525.1). Taxonomy (GTDB): domain Bacteria; phylum Acidobacteriota; class Terriglobia; order Terriglobales; family Acidobacteriaceae; genus Terriglobus. The sequence continues at coordinate 5,884 of JBPBPZ010000129.1, read as the reverse complement.
GCGCATCAACTCTGGCGCAGACGACGCTGCCGGTCTTTCCATCGCAAACGGCATGCAGGCCAACATTGCTGCTCTGACGCAGTCTGCCCAGAACGCGACCAACGGCGTTGGCATGCTGCAGACGGCAGACGGCGCCCTTTCACAGGTCACCACGCTGCTGAATCGCGCCGTCACGCTGGCGACCGAAGCTGCAAACGGCAACCTGACCACCGGCTCTGGCAGCCAGTCTGACGCTCTGAACACGGAGTTCACTTCGATCCTGGCGGAAGTCAACCAGATCGGACAGACCACCGACTTCAACGGTCAGAACGTGTTCGCATCCACACAGCCGAACTCGTTTACATCGACCCAGGCATCACTGGCCACTACGACTGCCCTGACGGCCGGTTCCAAGACCACCATTCAGGACTCCTCAACTGGCGGTACGTTTGTCTTCACCGCTGGCGCCAGCGACACCATTGCGACCCTGCAGACGGCCATCACGAACGCCGTAACCGCAGGCACGCTGAGCTCGGGCACAACAGCTACGATCACTTCTGGCAAGCTTGTCATTGCAACCAGCACGTCCGGCGATTCACTCGGCGTCACGTCCAACGACACGGTACTCGGCCCGATGACCAACTCCACCACTGGTGGCAACACCAACAACACCTTCATCAGCGACGGCACGCAGACCGGTGCGGCCAACACCCAGATTCAGACCATCATCAACGCGCTGAGCTCGACGACGCTGAACCTGAATTCGCAGAACCTGTCCAACGCCACGAACGCTGCCACTGCTTTGAACGCGATCACCACCGCAATCAACAGCGTGTCTGCGCAGCGCGGTGCGATCGGTGCATCGATCAACCGTCTGCAGGCTGCTTCCAACGTTATGACGAGCCAGGTGCAGAACCTGACCAGCGCGTCGAACAGCATCCTGAACGCAGACGTGGGCAAGACAGTGACCAACATGACCCAGTTCAACATTCTGCAGTCCACCGGCATGGCCGCTCTGCAGCAGGCGAACCAGGCACAGCAGTCCATCCTCAAGCTGCTGCAGTAAACCCAACGGCGGAACGATCTCTCCAGGTCGTTCCGCTTCTTTTTACCGCATAGCAGAGAAGCAGCAGAGGCTTTATGGGTTCGACTTCCGCATTGAATTCGCTGCTTGGCAGCAGTTCCACAAGCTCGTCTTCTCTCAATCTAAGCACGTTGTTGCAAGCCGCCACCGGTGCCAGCAGTTCTGGCATCGATGTGACTTCGGCAGTTGCCGCGGCAGTGTACGCTGCGCAGGCACCCGAACGTCAGTGGCAGGCGCAGCAGGCAACCATCAAGACGCAGATCACCTCGCTGACCACGATCCAGACTTCGTTGTCGCAGTTGAAAACCGACCTGAACGACCTGAACAATTTGCAGGGTTCCCTGTCGGCCCGCACGGTCACTACCAGCACCAATGCAGTGACTGGTACGGCAACGTCCAGCGCCGCCACCGGTTCCCACACGGTTACCGTGCAGAACCTGGCTACGACCGGGTCCTGGTACTCGCCTGCGGTTCCTGCTTCCAGCGCCGGTCTTGGCACCTCGACACTTACCATCACGTCGGCGAACGGTCAGCAGACCAGTTTCAATACGGGTTCCGGTACCAACTCGATTTCCGCGCTCGCGAGCGCGATCAATCTTTCTTCCGCCGGTGTGCAGGCAAGCGTTGTGACCGACTCCACGGGTTCGCGACTCGCGCTGGTGAGTTCGTCCACTGGTGCGGCCTCTGATTTCAGCGTCAGCTACGGCACAACAGGTGCCAGCTCCTGGTCGTCCACCAGCGTCGCCAGTGCTTCCGCCCCGCTCTCCGCCGGGACCTTTCAGGTGGGCGACGGCACTTCTACAGCAAGCATCACGGTGCGCGCGGGTGACACGCTGTCCACCGTCGCAGCAAGCATCAATGCGCAGGGCCTTGGCGTGACCGCCAGCGTCGTAACGGATGCTTCCGGTGCACACCTTGCGGTGGATGCCGCAGGTGGCAGTTCTGTGACAATCAGCTCTGATCCGGCTTTCACCATGAACCGGGCAAGCACGGCCACCAACGCCAACCTCACCGTGGATGGCATTCCGCTTTCAAATGCCAGCAACACCGTCACGGGCGCGGTCACCGGGCTGACCCTCAACCTGCAGGGCACTACCAGCGCTGGAAGTTCCGCATCGCTTGCCGTGTCGGCTGACACCAACACTATTGGTGCCGTCCTGGCGAACTTTGTGCAGGACTACAACTCGGCCCTGTCCAACGTGACCAGCCAATTCTCGTTCAGCGCGACAACCGGCGCCCAAGGCGCTCTGGGTGCCGACAGTAACATTCGTTCTCTGCAGAGTACGCTGCTTGGCATAGCCAGCTACACCGCTACGGGCAACGGTGGCACCACACCCGCGACCGGCTCAGTCTCTTCTCTTGCGAAACTCGGCATCACCATGAACGACGATGGATCGCTGAAGCTCAACAGCGCCACCCTGACCAGCGCTCTGGCGAACCCCGATGCTGTACAGAACTTCTTCCAGGGTGCCAGCCTAAATGGTTTCGCCCAGACCTTCAGCAAACAGATCGACCTGTACAACAGTCCAGCCACAGGCACGATTACAAGCTCCATCAAGAACTTGAACTCGCAGTATTCCTCTCTTCAGACAGAAGTCGATGACTATGAGTCGGGATACATTGCGTCACAAAGAACCGTGCTGACCGCCATGTACAGCAAGGCGGAAATTGCACTCCAGGCGCTGCCGGGCCAGTTGAAACAAATCCAGGCAGAGCTTGGCAACAACTCAGGGAGTTAATCAACGTGACCATGACCGCACAGACCTATCGCGCTGCCGCCCTGGAAGGCGCTTCACACCTCGGCCTACTGCTCGCCACCTATGACGTGCTTGCAGAGGACATTCGGTTGGCCGGCGAGGCTGCAGCGGCGGCCCATATCGAAGAGCGCTGCCGGCTGTCCGGTCACGCTGCCCTGCTGTTGGGACACCTGGAAAGCTGGGTTCCGCTGCTGGAAGAACCTGTCCTTGAAACCAGCCTCATCCGTTTCTACGCACATATCCGCAGCGAACTGATGCGGTTGCAGACCTCTGTCGACAGTGAAGGCTTTGCGGATCTGGCGCTTCAGGTCGGCGAAACACGCGCGGCATGGCAGCACAAAGGTGACAATCTGCGATCTGTTCAGGCCCGTGAACCGCAATTACAAGGGATGATTCGCCCGGACTTAGCGGAACCGGTCAGCGAGCTGCGCTTTTCCTGCTCTGCATAGGTATCTCCTGCTCTGTTTCTTGAACATGTTTCGATGCATGGTGCCAATGTAAGCAGCCCTGCGTTGGAACCCACACGCGATTGCCTCTTGGAGACAGAATGAAGCACGGCAGACCGAGCTGCTTTCAGTATCGACTGCCGCGTTTCCCTTACAGGTTCCGTTTGGAAGTGCTCTCCAACACCGCTCCGGTCCCGGGGCGGTGCCTGAATCTGAGCGAAACAGGCCTTCTGGTTGAGCTGCAATACCCTCTTGCGGCTGGTGAGCCATGCTCTGTGCGGATGGTACTGCCCACATGGACTGTAGACCTTGAGGTCGAACTGGCATACATCGACGGTTGCCGTTCCGGCTTCCGCTTCCTTTTCCGCTCAGACCAGCAGCGCCAGTTCGTGCGCGCAATCGTCCAGGCCGCGCACTAATCCTGCACCGCACCAAGCATCCAAACGCACGCTTAGACCGGCTTACCTGCGGGACGTGGCGACCTTGTACGGTTTTTAGTGGCGGATGCAATAAATGCGCGCATCGGTGGGTTCAGCCGCTCCGGCGACCATGCCATGACAAGGTCCACCGAGGCGTTGGCACCCGCAATGGGTACGAATGCGATCTCCTTCGAGGCCAGGAAGCGGGACCCTTCGGGAATGATCGACACGCCCTCCCCTGCTTCCACCAGGGCCAGCACACCGGAAGATACAGATGCCGTAGCCGCAATGCCCGGCGAGAACCCTGCCTCATTGCACAGCGCAATCACCTTGTCGAAGATCACAGGCGAGCCACTGCGCTCCACCATGACGAATGGCTCCTTCTGCAGAGCCTGAATCTCTACCTGGTGAAGCCGGGTCGCGGGATGGTCCTTTGGCAACACCGCATATAACGGCTCGGTATACACGTGCTTGTAATGGAGCTGCTCGTGCAGGTGGGCCGGCAGTGGTCGCGTAAACGCAATATCAATGTCGCCCCTTAGCAGGGCTTCCACCTGGCGGGTGGGGATCATCTCCACCAGGGTGACGTGCACGCCGACATGCTGTTTGCGAAACTCTCGAATCACCGTCGGGAAAAAGCTTCCGTTGCCGCCGACGAAAAAACCGATGGTCAGCTTTCCTGTGTCACCCCGTAGGGATTGCTGCACCGCCTGGACGGTTCGCTCCGCCGCCTGCAGCGTAGCTTTTGCGCCAGTCAGGAACACCTCTCCCTGCGTGGTCAATCGAATCTGCCTATGGGTTCGGTCAAACAACGCCGCGCCAACTTCCTGCTCCAGATCCCGCATTTGCTCACTAATCGCAGACTGCGACACGTGCAGATGCCGGGCCGCCTTGCCAAAGCCACCGGCCGAAGCGATTGACACAAAGTAGTTTAGGTGGCGTAACTCCATGCACCGAGTGTAGCTTTTACTGCCATCGTTTATACCGATCAGTGAAAACGGAATTAGCTGTGTGTCTCCTGCGAGATTTCGCGGTCTAATACGACTAAGCGGCTTTTCCGATGGGCTGCCGACCCGGAGGCTCCTGCATGTGGATTGTCAAAATTGCATTGAATCGGCCTTACACGTTTATTGTGCTGGCGCTGCTGATTCTGCTGCTGAGCCCGGTCATGATCCTTCGTACCCCGACCGACATCTTTCCGAACATCAATATCCCCGTAGTTGCAGTGGCGTGGCAGTACACCGGCTTGAACGCAGAAGAGGTGGAAGGCCGCCTGACCACGCCCTATGAGAAGGCGTTGACTACGCTGGTCGACAATATCCAGCACACGGAGTCGACAAGCTACAACGGCGTATCCATCGTAAAAATCTTTCTGCAGCCCACTGCCAGCCTCGACACCGCAAATGCGCAGGTGACGGCTGCCTCGCAGTACCTGATCCGGCAGCTGCCCCCGGGTATTTTGCCACCGGAGATCATCAATTTTTCCGCTTCCAGCGTGCCGATTCTGCAGCTTGGCGTCAGTGGAAACGGATTGAATGAACAGCAATTATCGGACACTGCTACCAACACCGTGCGGCCGGCACTGGTCACAGTCCCAGGAGCCGTGCTGCCCCAACCCTATGGCGGCAAGCAGCCGCAGATCTCCGTCAACATGGACCAGGCAAAGATGCAGTCCAAGGGCATCTCCCCCGGTGACCTGCTCAACGCCATGACCGCGCAGAACGTGGTGATGCCCTCTGGCACGGCAAAGATTGGTGGCAGCGAGTACGACGTCCGCACGAACGCAGCACCCAGGACTCTGGATGAATTGAGCATGCTGCCGATCAAGCAGGTGAACGGCGCGATGGTCTACGTGCGTGACGTGGCCACGGTCAGCAACGGCTACTCATTCCAAACGAACATCGTGCGGCAGGACGGGCATCGCGGTGTTCTGCTAAGTGTTCTTAAAAACGGCAACGCATCGACCCTGGATGTAGTGACAGGCATTCGCAACCTGCTGCCCAGCGTGCTGCAACTGGCACCCGCAAGTCTCCGTGTGACACCCCTCAGCGATCAAAGTGTGTTTGTGCGCGCGGCCGTGTCGGGCGTCATCCGCGAAGCAATTATCGCGGCGACACTTACCGGCATCATGATCCTGCTGTTCCTTGGCAGTTGGCGATCCACGCTCATCATCGCGGTGTCGATCCCGCTGTCGATTCT
>JBPBPZ010000138.1:0-11535 GCA_050954525.1 Janthinobacterium lividum | reverse complement strand
AGATCTCGAGTCACAGTGTTCTACCGAGCAAGTCATCCATGTGGCCACTCATGTTCAGGCTGCGAAGAATGTGATCGGTCTAGACGCTTATAGGTCGCGGCTCTTTCGAGAACATCGGCACGTGAGATGTGGCATCCGGTTGGCGCCAGAACCGAAACAGGAACGATGACGTTCCTTGTGATCACGAGAAGAAGCTGAAAAGTACCGGTGCGCAGTAAGCTGCCTGCATGCAGCGCGAATGGCTATCTGTCCTACTGGAGCAGACTGCTCCACCGATCAACCAGGAAGATCTTTGCGCCCTCTATGGCCATGAGTTCTGCACTCAGATCGAGACCAGCGCGGAGGCGGATCTGGTCCTTTGTTCCTGCGTTTGCCACCGGGAAGCGGAAACGCAGGCCTGACACGATGCTGACCGCTGACGCACCGCTTACAGACATCACCGAACAGGCCTAGTTAGAACCAACTGGTCAGCTTCATCTTCGGAGTGAGACTGCTCAGGGGCCTGTGAAGCGCCGTTGTCGTCAAAGAAGCAATGTCTTTCTGGGGTAAACGCGCATTTAGCAAACCGGCAAAGGTGTCAAAATACGTACTAGGTCCCGTTCTCACTTCTTGTTACAGGCAGTCTTAGCCGTAACAGGACAAAACCAAGGCACCGCCTGATCGAAAGGTCTTCGGGTCGGATACCTGCGCGTGAGTGCGCTTGACCAGAAGTTTGCCAGCTCGGTGGTCTGGAGCTGGATAAGCGGTTTACAGACAAGGTCTCGGGCAAAGATCGCAACCGGCTAATCAAAACAGGAATCAGCTAATAACACCCTTTCGCACGGCATAAAGAATCAGCTCCGGAACATTATGAAGGTTCAACTTCTGCAGGATGTTTCCACGATGTGTCTCGACAGTGTAGATGCTGAGACTCAGAAGCTTTGCGATGTCTTTGTTGCTTTGACCTTCAGCAACCAGTTGCAAAACTTCACGCTCTCTTGTCGACAGCAGCTCGTAGCTGTCTTCCATGCCGCGGTCACGCATCTGCCGGACATAATCTTCGACCAGCAGCGCGCTGACGGAAGGGCTAAAGAATGCCTTTCCGGTGTGCACTGCTCGGATGGCCGCAATAAGATCCGCTTCTGCAGATTCCTTGACCAGATATCCCTTGGCACCTGCTTTCAAAGCACGAATGACGTAACCTTCGTCGCTGTGCATGCTGAGCACTATGACCCGGGTCCCGGGATACTTCTTCACAATCTGCGCTGTTGCTTCAGTCCCGTTCAGTTGTGGCATGCTGATGTCGGTGATGACCACGTCCGGCGTCGTTTGATCAACGACACGGAGCAACTCGCGTCCATCGCCAGCTTCGCCAACCACATTCAGATCCCGTTGACGTTCCAACAAAGACTTCAGACCGGCACGTAGAACCGTATGATCGTCTGCAAGAACGATGCGAATCATCAAGCCGCCTCTCTTTCCTGAGCCGCAGGCTTAGGAAGTGTCACGCAGATAGATGTTCCCTTATCCGGTAAGGACGTCACACGAACCAGACCTGACAGCCTGCCGACACGTTCTTCGATCCCAAGCAGTCCCAAGCCTTTTTCCCGGTCTGGCCGGAACCCTTTGCCGTCGTCTTCAACCCTCAAGACGAGTGCCTCGCTGAGCTCTTGAAAAGTCACTACGACGGAGGTGGCCGAGGCGTGTTTGACCGTGTTGTGCAGTGCCTCTTGGACCACGCGGTAGATACAAGTTCGATAGGTGTCGGGCAGGAACTCGCTTGCATCATCCGCCTCCACACGCACAGCCAGGCCCGAATGCCGAGCCACTTCTCTCCCTTGCCAACGAAGCGCTGGAACCAAACCGAGATCGTCAAGCATTGAGGGCCGCAACACCAGAGCGATATCGCGGATAGAACGCATGCTGCTTTCCAATTCCAGCTTCACGCTCGCAAGCTGCGCTCTGGTGCCATCGTCGTGTGTCATTGCCTCCTGTATTCGACTCAATTCAACGAGTGCAGCAGCCATTGTCTGCCCGAAAGCGTCATGTAGCTCGCGTGACAGGGTGCGCCGTTCTTCTTCCTGTGCTTGTTCAAGCCGTGCTGCGAAGTTCTGAAGCTCAGTCTTCGCCTGCGCCATGCTCCTGTATTGCATCTCGGCAAGACGCTCCGCCCGTTTGATCCGATACGACATGACTGCGACCAGCGCCAAAACGATAACAAACGCGAGCACAGAGGAGACAAGGAGTTCGGCTTGCAGCCGCCTCTGTTCTGCATTGAGTTGCGCCTCGGCACGGTCTTGCTGGTCACGGTTGAGGGCGTTAATCTGGCGCGCGATACGCCGGACCTGCCTTCGTTCGGGCGAGCTCCGTAGTCGCTGTGTGGCCTCAGGCATGGCCCCGTTGCGCTCCCGGATGGCAGGTAAAGCATCCCAGTATTGGTCGATCGAGTTCCTCAGGTCTGCAAGCCTGTTGCCAGTGCTCGCGTCGCCGCTTGCTTCAGAAGACTTCACGATTTGCTCGACGACCCGGTTTGCCTCTGCGTGCGTGGCGGGCAGTTCGCTGTCGTCCATGGCACGTTGCCCACCACTGTCAGGTGCCAGGGCTGACCGAATCATCAGTCCACGAAGTGTGTCCAGCAGACGAGTTCGCTGACGAAATGCCGAGATTACGGCTTCGCTTCGGACGGACGTTTGGCGCAGAGAGTAAATGATGTCTGCCGTGCTGAGACACATCACCACCAAGATGAGGGCACAACCCACCCAAAGTACCTTGTTTCCAGAGAAGAGCGGCTTATCCCTCTTCTGAGGAACATCTGTCGTCATTGCAGCACCTTCCTAGACCAAGCATATCTCTCGGGCAGCGACTCGTCGCGAGTTCAAGACGGGCGCCATCTGCGCGTTTAGGCTTCGGCATACCCTGCGCAGGGACACACAAATACCCTCCCGACGGGAGAAGAATTGATAGGTGAAACGAGTTCATACATGCAGGTCGAACGGACGGGCAAGACGTCTACGGATCGCAGTTCTGGTTCGTATTCAGTCACCAAGGTGCCAGTCTGAACACATAGAAGTCCATGAAAAGGAGTACCACCATGAATCTAAAAGCCCTGCTCATCGCAACATCACTCGTGGCGTTTCCGCTTTCGAACGCGTTGGCTCAGCGCACGACATATCATCAGCGTCACTCAATCAACGCGCGGCAAGACCGCCAGCAGGCGCGCATAGCGCGTGGTGTGCAGAACGGCCAGATCACCCCAGGCGGTGCAGCACATGCTGAAGCAAACCAAGCCAGGATCGCATCGCGCGAGAATAGCATGCGAGCAGCCGATGGAGGTCATCTCACAGCGAGTGATCGGCACAAGCTGGCGCGGGAACAGGATCGGACCTCTCAAGGCATCTACAACCGCAACCACAACGGCGTGACCGATACGGGCGTCATTCCTCGGTAGGCGTGAGCAGTGCTTTGACTCCCAAGTCGAGGCACTGGCACTTACCCTTCGTGTAGTGCAGCAATCGCTGCCATCACAGTGCTACACGGTGTTTCCGCAGCTAATAATGCCTATGCTGAATCAGCATATCCGGATTCAAACGGAGCTACTTATGCGCTTTCTCTACTCCTCTCTTGCCCTTGGGACAATTTTGATAAGCAGTCTTTCGAGCTCGGCATTCACCGCCAAGACAGAGCAGACCATCAGTCCAACTTCACAGGCCGTATCTTCAGCGAAGCCGCGGCACATCCCTGATCCGCAACGCCAGGCGCGTAGGTTGGCGCAAAAGCTCGGTCTCACAATGGATCAGCAGTCGAAGCTGGAGCCGATCTTGGCGGACCGCGACCATCAGTTGCAACGCACGCGAACAGACGTGACCTTGTTAAAAAAGGACAGACGCGCCAAGCTCCAGAGCATCAAGAAGGACAGCGTTGCGAAAGTGAATGCAGTTCTTACACCCGCTCAGAAGCAGCTTTACGAACAGATGAAGCAAGCTCGTAAAGCTCACAAGCAGCAGGAGGAGAGCGTCGGGTAAGGAGGCCGTGCGGACTAGCCACATGACGGACGACAACTAGATGCATGGTAGCAAGCGCCGCATCTCGCGGCTCGGGGCAATCTGAACGCGTGCGAGCAGCCCTAAAGGCGTCCGTGAGGCAAACCAGAAAGCACTGCGAAGGAGGGCGGAGCGAGACATTCGTCAGGGACGTCTACCCAAGACCGCAGACGCACAAGCTCTCGCGCCCATGACGATGGCCATCATCCAAGGCATGTCGACCTTAGCAAGGGACGGGATAAGTCAAAAACTCTGCTGGATGTGGCAAGGACCGCAATGAACGCTTGGCCAGTGGGTGACTTCTCGTGAAGATAGAAGGCGAAGGTTTGATTGACTTCCCGTGCTCTCGTGATATGTCCTCTTTGTCTTGCCTTTGACTTAGGGGTGGATCCAGCCTACGAAGCCGCCGCGTGCGGCTAGTTCTAGTCGCACGCGGTCACTGCGCGTTACCTTTCCGTCCTGGCGGTCCCAGGCATCCGGCTTGTCTTTGGCATCGCGTAATTGGACTGCCCGCCACGAACCGACGTCCAGAAACTCTAGCGGAATATCCAGCGTTGTTGCTTCGCCGCCGTTGATCACGGCCAGGAACCATTGTTTGCCGGACCGCCTTGCCTCCGCAACCACCTTGCCCGGTTCACTGCCAGGGAGCACCCGGGTCTCGTCCCAGACCGCAGGCATGGCGGTCAGCACGTCGCGCGCTGGGTTCTCTAGGTAGCTCTGCGGATGACCGCCAAAGCAGAGGAATGGCGACGTGAAAACCACCGCCTGCGCCAACTCATGAGCCCACGTATTCCCCATCAGTTCACTCGTGGTGAACACCGTCGGCGTGTAGTCTCCGGGCCCGGCGATGTACCGCGTGAAAGGCAAAATTACGTCATGGTCCGCCTGCGGGACGCGATGGTAGCGCGTGATCTGGTACTCGTGCCCACGCACGGCCTCGCGCGTGATCACATTGGGCCACGTGCGCTGCATCCCCGTAGGCTTGGTCGCCCCGTGAAAGTCCACCATTAGGTGTACGTCCGCAGCATCCTTCGCCACGTCAAAATACCAGTTCGAGATATCTCTGCTGCCCGGCGGCGGAAAATCAATTTTGACTCCCACTACACCCGCCTCAGCCGCTTTTCGGAAGTACTCCTTGCGCGCGACGGCATCCCGCACAGTCCGGCTATGCGTCCAAATCCAGATCTTCACGTTCTTCGTCTTCGCGTAAGCCACGTCCGAAGTAATCGCCGGCCAAGAGTCTGGCCACTTTTCCCACCCTTCATCGATCAGGTAGTACTCGAACTTCAGATCACTGGTCCAATCAATCCACTGCTGCTGCTCTGTCTCTTTCGGATCGCCGCTGGCCAGCCATTGCCATGCAGACCGCCCCGGCTTGATCCAGGAAGCTGTAGCCAGCTGCGCCGACGCCGCAGGATTCAAGTTCTCCACCAGGGTCGTGTTGACCAGGTTCGTCAAGTTCCGCGCGATGACCGTCACGCGCCACGGCTGCACCACCTCGCTGTCCGTGGTCCAACCCTTGGGATCGGCGTAGAGTTGGCCTTCCAGCGCGCCACCCTCTCCCAGCTTCACCGCCAGGTCGCCGTAGTCCTTCACCAGCGCCTCGGTCAGCGAGAGGTAAACCCCTCCAACCCGCGCCGTCAGGGGTAACCCGATGCTGTCTGTGCCCAGACTTTTCAGCGTGTTCTGGTGGTAAGCACTCTCATACGAGTTGTCCAGCTTCGCCGCCCACACGGTGGGATCGCCCCCAAGCATCCATGCCGACCGGTCAGCCTGCACCCTGCGCCCCGCTTTTGCAGGCAGCCGCAGCCGTACCCCCACACCATCATTCGCCACATGCACATCGACCGAGTAGGCCTGACCATGTGATTGCGCCGCCACCGTGGCCTCATTGGCCCGGTTCACCGCCTCCGCGTGCGCTCCCAGAAAGTGATAGTGCTCATCGACCTTGCGAGTCTGCGTGGCGCCAAGCGTCACCTCTCGCCCAAGTTCCACATCGTCCGCCTCGATCCCCAGCACCGAAGGCGCCAGCACCTGCTTGCCATCCACCATGACGCGATAGCGAAGCACCCCATCCCCGGCGTTGAGCTCGGCTCGTATCTTTCCATCCGGGCTCGCAATTGTGACAGGACGGGCAGAGCGCGTCTGGCTTGTCAGCGGCACCACGGAGGCCGCCACCATTGGGAAACAGACCAGAATCGTGCGAACAATCTTCATCGTATGTTGCCCCTTGCATAAAATCTTCACTTAGAGAGAGGGCCCAGCCTGCAGCGAAGCATCGAGCACAACTGCCTTGTTCCCCTTCAACGCAACCTCGACCGTCTTTCCGCCGTAGGTCACTTTGTACTTCAAGTCGTGGCTGGACGACAGGCGGAACTTCGTCAGCTTGCCCTTGCTCCACACAAGATCGGCCTTGCCGCCACCGCGCACGCGCACACCCTTTAGGCTGCCTTCGCTCCACTGTGAGGGCAGGGCAGGCAACAGGGTGATTTCTTTCGGCGTGCTCTGCACCAGCATCTCCATCATCACCGCTGGTCCGCCCAGGTTTCCGTCGATCTGGAACGGCGGACAAAGGTCGAACATGTTCGGAAGCGTCATGTTCGTCAGCAGCAACTTGAGGTTCGTATACGCTCCGTCGGCATCGTGCAATCGCGCCCAGAGGGCAATGCGCCACACGTCTGACCAGCCTGTGCTGCCATCACCGCGTAGTTCCATGGAACGCTTCGCAGCGGCAGCAATGGCTGGCGTCGATTTGAGATCTATGCCATGACCGGGATAGAGCGAGTACAGGTGAGACATGTGACGGTGGTGCGGATCGGTCTCCTCGAAGTTCTGGATCCACTCCTGCAGTTGTCCTTGTGGGCCAATCTGCAGCGGCGGCAGGCGGTTTTGGGTGGTCTGCAGCCTGGCGCTAAAGTCCGCATCCTTACCCATCATGCGAGCCGCTGTGCGGGTGTTCTCGAACAGCTCGCCGATCAGTTCCAGGTCCATGGTGGGAGCGTAGGTCAGGTGCGCCTGCTTGCCTTCCAGCTTGTAAACGTTTTCTGGCGAGGTCGAAGGATTCGTCACCAGGCTTCCCGCGAAGGGCAGACCGGCAGGGATTTTTACCAGCGAACTCAGCGTAAACTCCGCCGCTTCCTTCATGGCGGGGTAAGCCTGCTGCGCCAGAAAGTTCTGGTCGCCGGTGAACAGGTAGTGGTCCCACATCTGGTTAGCAAGCCACGCCTGGCCCATCGGCCAGATGCCCCACGCACCATCCACCGGTGCGGTCGCGCGCCACAGGTCCGTGTTGTGGTGCAACACCCATCCTTTGGCGTGGTATTCCGTCTGCGCCGTCACTGCCCCAGTCTGCCGCAGGTCGGCAATTAAGGCCCAGAGCGGCTGCTCCGTCTCCCAAAGATCGCCTGCATCCGCCTGCCAGTAGTTCATCTGCAGATTGATATTGGTCGTCCACTTGCTGCTCCATGGCGGCGTCATCTGATCGTTCCAGATACCCTGCAGATTGGCCGCCTGACCTCCAGCCCGTGACGACGAGATCAATAGGTAACGCCCAAACTCAAAGTACAGCGCCAGCAGGCCAGGATCCTCAGTTTTTACGAAGTTGTGGATGCGCTCATCCGTCGCTGCCTCGGAATGCTCTGGCTGCCCGGGACCAAGCTGCAACTGCACGCGCGAGAACAGCGCCCCAAAGTCAGCGGTGTGGCCGGCTTTCAGTTGCGCATAGGATTTCTTCACTGCCCGATCCAACGTGCCGCGCACAGCGGCCACGGGATCGCCTGAAACATCGCGGTAGTTACGGAAGCTTGTAGCATTCGTGAACACCATCGTCACGCTGTTTGCGCCGGCTACCTCCAGGTGATCGCCCGCAGCCTGCACCGTGCCACCCTCGTTCAGCACTTTCACACTGGCCGCGAACTTCATGCCTGGCTGGTCCCATGATCCGGTCCACGATCGCGCCGAGTTCTGCCGAGGCTGGATCTGCCCGGTCAGCTTCACGGTGCCATCCGCAGCGCTACTCACTTGCGTCCCGGGTTGTGGCGAGTCCATCCCGACGGTGAAGGTAAGCTGACCTGGTTTGCTCGCGGTCATGCGCACCACCAGCGCCTGGTCCGGAAACGACACGAAACTTTCCCGATGGAAGCTCACGCCACTCACGGTGTAATCCGTGCTGGACACGGCGGTCGTCATGTCCAGCCCACGACGATACGCGGAAGGAGTGTCAGCTTTCGGAAAGTGCAACCGCAGGTCACAAAAGGGTTGATAAGGCATCAACAGCTTGGGCGCGCCCATCATCGAATCGGCGAGGTTTTCGGCCTCGGCAATCTTGCCTTGGAAGACCAGGCTACGCACCTCGTCCAAGTGGTCCGCGGCACCCGGCTTTGCGTAGTCGTGCGGAGCGCCACCCCACAGCGTCGTCTCGTTGATCTGGAAGCGCTCCTCCTCAATTCCACCAAAGTCCATGGCGCCGATGCGCCCATTGCCCAGCGGAATTGCCTCTGTCCACTTTGTCGCAGGGTGCGAGAAGCTCAGCGCAGGCGCAGCGTCCGCCGCAGATGCTTGCAGGGTCATGCCGCCACTCAGAACCACCACGACGAATGCGCGTGTGTACGTAGATCTTTCCACCCTGACTTCTCCGTTCGCTGCCAGCTTACTGTTGAACAGCCTTATTGCGCATGTTGTCTTGAGTCCGGGTCCACCCGCCAGCACAGCCAAATTGCTGTAACGGTAAAAGTAACAAGAATTGGGCGCTTCGGGAACGCAGCGAGGAGTGATTGCTGTACTGGGCAGTCACTAGAGCTTGTCAAAAGCAATGAGCTGGAAGATGCACCGATCGATCGCACCGGTATTCGCTCCAGCATGGCAATCGATGTCATGGTCGGAGAGTCTAAACGACGTGCCTCAGCAAGGAAGCCATCGCGTTCTGCAGCCGATTTCGAGTCTATGGACGGAGTTGCTTTTAAGGGGCACTATCGCATGGCAGCAACGATACAAACTGTCGTTCTCCGACGCTACCACTACGCTTTTGGTGGTGCGATCGCGTCCGTAGCAGCCTTTGCGATGCGAGACCTCACCGCTGTCTTAGCAGCGATCTTCATCTCTTCACCGGTTGCAGGATTGCGTCCCATCCGCTCCTTGTGTTTCGCTTTGACCAGCTTGCCAAGTCCCGGATCGTCTGCCGTGCGCGTCTGCTCCATTGCCATTTCTGCAAGTAACGATTACTGCACCACTCATGACTGCGATGGCTCCCAGGGTGGTCTGGGCCGCGTTTAGGCCAAGGCGGAAGTCATCATCCGTATAGAACGAATAGACATCCGTCGGTTGATGGTGCTGAGGGTCCCAGCCGCTACCCATCTGGGCACCGCGCTCTACCTCTCGCACGCTGAGTGCAGGAGTGAGATCCATGAAAGGTGACGAGTCTGTGTTGGTCATATGCGGACCAACATTGGCCGGGTAGTCTGTAGCGTATTTGTCATCGGCCAGTTGGAACCTGTGAGCCATCGCCATTGCTGCATCTGCATACTTCGACGTTGACTGGTATTCAATATTCACGTCGGCTTCGGGTCGCTGCTGCTTGCTCATCGTGCCGTCTTTCAGGGGCATGCCATGATCGAACATCATCATGTCGTGTTGGATCATGCCGAGCCACTTTGGCTCCGGAAACTTACCCGATCCAGCCGGAGACTCTAACCCCTGTAAGCTCTTGCGTTGCGTCACATACGCCTGTGCACCGTTCAGGCCTGTTTCTTCGTTGTTCCAAAGAGCAAAACGAATGGAAACGTCTGTTTGAACCTTTGGGTCGTTCAGGATCCGCGCGAGTTCCATGACCAGAGCTGTTCCAGAGCCATCATCGTTCGCAGCCTCTCCCCAACCAATACCGTCCATGTGGGCACCCAGAATGTACATCTGATCCGGATGTTTCGATCCGACCTTGGTGCAGTACACCTCTTCGCGCAACCCAGGTGACGACGGCTGCATGTTCAACGCCCGTAATCTCTCGTCGGGTTGTTTCATTGGATCGCTGTTTACCGTGTCGGGCATGATGATTCCGCGGCGTCGCGAACCGCCCGGTCCTAAGGAGCGATCTACGGGAGGCCTACCTGCCCGCGATGGGGCGGCTTCGGGAGGCTGGTAGTTGTAGCGGATGCGTTCCGTCGCGCAGCCATAACTTTTCAGCTGCGTTTCGATCCAATCCACGGCCGCGCGATTGCGATCTGTACCCTGCCGCCGATCGCCGAACTGTGTCAGCCCTTTGATGGTCGCTTTATAACGTCCCAGTTCAAGCTGGTTGACCAAGACAGCTGCAGCGTCAGATGAGTTTTGCACCTTTACAGACTGCTGCTGATTCGTCTGCGCAAAGAGAGCCGCGCTTGCAATCCAAAGAACGAACGGAAAGAAAATCCGGGTCGTCATACTTCTCCTGTGTCCGCCTGCTGGTTGATGACTTTTATTAGTTGCTGCAAGGGAAGTTGAGCACATGCTATTTGTGATTCCTTAGTGTTCGCAGGTCATGTCGAAGCGAACCAGGTCAGCCAGCGTGTGGAAGCCGCACTTGGTGTTCAAATTCGCCCTGTGCGACTCCACTGTGCGAACACTTATGCCCAACAGAACCGAGATATCGCGGCTTGTATTACCTGTCGCAAGTAACTGCATGACCTCGACTTCACGGCTAGTGAGCGACAATCCGTGAAGTGCCGCACTCTCTCTTCGCTGGCTTGTTCGATCTGGTTGCATTTGCAGTACTGTGTGCAAAATCGTCGCTACGAGCGTTTCGTCCGCAACGGACTTGAGCAGAACCGCGGCCACACCTTGTGCAAACGCTTGCTGACGAACGGCAGGGGAATCTTGCATCGTTAGAATGACGATTACCGATTTCGGGAGCAGTCGTCTGATTTCACTGGCTGCTTCGATTCCTGTAAGTTCTGGCATGTAAAGGTCGAGCACTACGACATCAGGAGTCGTTTGTTTCGCCTTACGCACCGCTTCCGCGCCGTTGCTTGCTTCAGCCACGATGTGCCATCCGGGTTGTGACGTAAGAAGATGGCGCAGCCCGCGAAGAATCAAATCATGGTCGTCCGCGATCAAGACACGCATACGGGTTGGTACCTTTCAATCGAAGGTACGGCTGCCCAGAGGCTGGTGCCGTGACTTTGGTGATGCACCTGAAAACTACCGCCAAGTTGCTGCACTCGCTCGCGCATACCGCTGAGACCGACACCGTTGGTACCTTCCGGCGGGCAATTCGGCGGGGAGGTTCGAGCGCCGTCGTCGGACAGATGGATCAGCAGCTGTCCCTCTGTTTGGTTTAACGAGACTTCCACGCTTGAGCTGTTGGAGTGGCGAAGAACATTGGTGAGACCTTCCTGCACCATGCGGAACAATGTAAGTTCCACATCGTCGCGAAAGCGACCGAGACTCTTATCCATCACCAGGTGCACAGGGATGCCACTACGTTCTTCAAATCCTTCGGCAAGCAGGAGCAGCGCCTGTGTCAGTCCGCACGCCTGCAACTCGGGCG
>JBPBPZ010000044.1:0-11616 GCA_050954525.1 Janthinobacterium lividum | reverse complement strand
TGGGTTCCCACCCGTTCAAATCTTTGCCGTCGAAGAGTGGCTCAGGCGCGGTCCAGCTTTTGGGGACAGGGCGATCCAGCAGGGGTGCCTTGACGCCAACGAGCGTGGGGCCGGCTGCCTCTCCACGCTTCTCGACGCCAGTCAGCTTGCCCGCACCAGCAGCTGCAAGTTCCCAGCTCACAGCCGGTCCACGGCCTGCATCTTCGACCGGCACAATCAGCTTGCCGGATTCAAAAGTGGCACCCGTAATGGTGTGCCATGCACCGCCCCTGGGCTGGATGCGCCCTTCGATCTTGCCACCGTTGTCGGTCAGTTCGATCCACTGCGGGTAGGGCTTGCCGGTGGCGGGCGTAACCGTCATGTCCCAGCGCCCAAGAAAGGCCTTGGTGTCTTGCGCAGCAACGGTCGAGACGAGAGCGGTAGCCAGGAGGGAGGCAAAGAAGATCTTGTTTTTCACGGCTTGAGTGTACCGTTTTGCGCCCTGCGATGTCGCTTGCTCCGTGACATGGATCCGAGCACAAATCTTTGCAGACGCCTCGGATGCCCCGAACTCCTTACCAACTCTTTGAGCTAGATCCTGCGCAGCAAAGCAAATGCGGCTACCGCACGCGCAGCACCACAAGTGTCTCGTCGTCGAAGTGTTCCTTGCCGCCCTGGAAGGCTGCTACGGCCTCCAGGACGCGATGCACGGCACTGTCAGCGTCAGGGTTCTGCAACCGCTCCAGCGTGGCGCACAGACGTTCGTCGCCAAACATATCGCCCTCCACATTGTCCGCATCCACGATGCCGTCAGAGAAAAAGACAAGCAGGTCACCGGGCTGTGTCGAGAGTGTGAACTCCTCGTATTCCACGTCGGGAAACAGGCCCAGCGGAAAGCCTTCTGCCTTGATGACCCGCGCCTTGCCGCCTTCGCCCGTCTGCGATACCAGCATGGGCTGCACAGACCCGGCGTTCGCAATGCTCAGCGTTCGCTGCGCGTCATTCCACACGGCGAACAGCATGGTCACATATTGCGAATCGAGCTTGCGTTCCTGTAACTGCTGGTTTAGCGCCGCCAGCATGGCCGCGGGTGAAAGGTGCTGGGCTGCCAGCGAACGCAGAATGCCGCTGACCAGCGCTGCATACAGGGCTGCGGGCGCAGCTTTGCCGCTGACATCGCCAAGCGCGATCGCCAAGCGACCATCCCCGTAGGGGATAAAGTCGTACACGTCGCCACCGATGGATCGCGCCGGCAGAAATCGCGCGGCGAACTCGGCGTTTGGCATCGGCGGTGGCAAGGGTGGAAGCAGGCGGATCTGCACCTCGCGCGCCATTTGCAGGTCGCGCTCCATGCGCTGTTCTTCCTCAAAGATGCGCTCGTACAACCGCGCATTGGTAATGGCAATGGCGATCTGACCCGCAAGTGTGGTCAGCGTCCGCTGGTGATCCTCGTTGTAGTAATTGACCCGCGTATGCTCCAGGTCGATCACGCCGATCACGCGGTCTTTGTACACCAGAGGCACGGTCAATTCGGACCGCACATCGTTGCTGTAGGGGATATAGCGCGTGTCCTTGCGGACGTCCGGCACAAGGATGGGACGCCGCTGCTGTGCCGCGTGCCCAATAATGCCTTCGCCCAAAATCGCCGCGTGCTCACGGACGATTCGTTCGCCGAACCGCGTCGAGAACCGATGCACAAATTGGTGCCGGCTTTCGCTCCAAAGCAGGATGGTGAACAGTTGGAAGTCAACCACCCGCTTCAGCAGCGTTCCAATGCGCTGCAGCAGGTCATCCAGGTCGAGGATGCTGGTCAACTCGCGGCTAATGTCGCTAAGCACGGCCAGGGTCTGCGCCTGGCGAGCCACCCGCGTGTACAGCCGCGCATTCTCGATGGCCACCGACATGCGCGATGCAACCAGCTCCAGCAGGCGCTGCTGGTCAGGCGTAAAAGCGGCAAGCTGCTCGCTTTCAAGATCGAGGACACCGATGACGCGGTTTTTCACGATCAGCGGCACGGCCAACTCGCTGCGCACCGCCGGATTGGCGTTGATGTACTGCGGCATGTGCCGCACGTCATCTACCAGCACAGACGTGCGTGTACTGGCGGCCTGGCCCACGACGCCTCGACCCAGCTTGATGCGCATGCGCTCGCTTTCGGGCGTGTGGCCAATCTGAAAGCGCATCCATAGCTCGCCCGTGCGGTCGTTGATAAGCAGGAGCGCGAAGATGCGGTAGTCCACCACGGCTCGGACCAGTTCGGCCACGCGCAGCATGAGGGTTTGCAGGTCCAACGTGTTGTTCAGCGCTTCTGCCAATCGCAGCAGAAAGTCCACGTGCTCCGATGAAACCCGGATGCGCCCGGTTTGCACCGCTGGCAGCGAGGCTTCCAGCTCGACAACCGGCAGTTGCGCGGGGGCAGGAACCGCAGTCGGACTTGGCCGGTAGTCACCCTCAAACTCATCGGAGGGTGAAGTGGCGTCGTCCGGTGATTGCAGCCTAACCTCTGACAGCTCCGACGCACGCGCCTGCGAAGCAACCGAAAGCGGTTGCCGCGTTGCTCCTTCAGGATGTGTGTCTGCGCTCATACCTGCGCCTGCCTGCCGCTAAAAGTGGGCTTCTCAGCACGATACAGCGTTGCGGAAGCGGTGCGATAGACAACCCGACCTAGTAACCAGACGATGTTGACCTTGCCGGTGCGATCCCTGTCAGCTCCTGCACGATGCGGACGCTGGCACTGGCACCGATGCGAGTCGCCCCGGCCCGCAGCATGGCTTCCGCATCGGCAAGCGAACGGATGCCGCCGGAGGCTTTGACGCCGCACTTGGTGCCTGCAACGCCGCGCATCTGGGTAATGTCGTCGGCGGTCGCTCCGCCGGTTGAAAAGCCGGTACTGGTCTTGATGAAGTCTGCCCCGGCCTGCACAGCGATCTCACTTGCTCGCAGCTTTTCTTCAAAGTTCAGCAAGGCGGTCTCAAGAATGACCTTCACGATGGCGCCACGTCCATGCGCCACGCTGACTACGTTCTGAATATCAATGGCCACGGTGTCGTACTCACCGCTTTTCAGCGCACCGATGTTCAGCACCATGTCGACGTCATGCGCGCCAAGGGCGATGACGTGCTTTGCCTCATCCACCTTGGATTCGAGCAGCGAAGCGCCAAGTGGGAAGCCAATCACAACCCCGACTGGTACCCCGGTCCCGGCAAGGGCCGCCGCTGCCGTTGAAACCCAGAACGGATTGACCATGGCGCATGCGAAGCGGTACTGCGCGGCTTCCGCGCACAGCTGTAATACCTGTGCGCGTGTTGCTTCCGGCTTCAAAAGGGTGTGATCCAGCGTTGCTGCGAGCGCGCGCGTGCCACTCATAGCCTGCTGGTAGAAGTCATTCGACATACCTGTTAATTCGTCGTGCATTCCTGATCCATTTCTTGCGTCTGTTTTCAAACTCGCTGCACATCATAGCGCCGAGACCGCTGTTCAGGCACCCTGCAGGCTGAAGCGATGTGCTGCCAGCAAATCGTCGCGAAGGTGGTTGTACAGCATGTCGCGTCCGGCATCGTCGCGGGCGCGCAGCACCGCCGAGGGGTGTACCGTCGCCATCACGTTGTCGGCGTAGGGCGTTGAGAGCATCTTGCCACGGTCACGCATCAACGCAAACGTGCCGCCCAGCAACGATTTGGCGGCAGACGCGCCCAGGCACAGCACCAGTCTCGGCTTCAGCGCATCCAGTTCTGCCAGCAGCCACGGCTTGCAGGCCGTGATTTCTGACATGCGTGGATTCTGGTGCAGCCGCAGCTTGCCGCGTTGCACAAACTTGAAGTGCTTCACGGCGTTGGTCATATACACATCTTCATCGTGGATGCCGGACTCAGCCAGAGCCCTGCGCAGAACACCACCCGCAGGGCCGACAAACGGCAGACCCTGCTTGTCTTCCTGGTCGCCGGGCTGCTCGCCAACCAGCAACAGCTTCGCACTCAGCGACCCTCGACCCGGCACCACCTGTGTGGCATGGCAATAGAGATCACAACCCTTGCACGCCGGAAGGGCTTCCACGATGGAACCAATGGTGTGCAGCACCGGCACAAAGGGCGCCGCGCTGGGTTTGCTGTTCTGCGTTTCGACCATTCCCGTGACCCTCGCTGCTGCGTCCTGCAGCAATTTTGGCAGCAAATCAACCTCCGGCAAATTGCCCCAGTACCGCACCGGCATGTGGCCGCGCATGGTGCCTGGGTTCAGCCGAGCCGGGTTGAAAATACTGCCGTAATAACTCTTCCAAAGCTCTTCCAGTTCGTCGCCGCTGGGAGCGCTTTCGCGCGGTACAGCAGGGCCGTACTCCAGTCGCTTGGCAGCCGGATCCCAGGCAACGGCACCGTCCGGCGTGAGGATGGACCACCGCATAATGGCGAAACGCTCGGCAAAGAACGGTGCGGCCAGTTCCAGGATGCGATGCTGCGGCTGGTACCAGGCGATGAAGTGCTCCTCGCCGTCAGCTTCTTCCACGCGGCGAAAGCGGACGAACGCGTGCATCTTGTGCTCGTCACGCCGTACCTGCTGCTCCATCCGCACCAGATCACTCACGTCGCTGTCCACTTCAACCTTCAGCAGGTCGCGGTTTTTCTGCAGCCGCCAAAGCAGCCGGTACAGCAGGTTCCAGCGATGCGGGTCGCGGTGACAACCCGCAAGCATCGCTTTCTGTAGAAACGCTTTCGGCACATAAGCTTTACCAGCCTCGCCTGCCAGAGGGATGAGCAGCGTCTCGGTATCGTCCGTGGCTGGCCCAAACAGGTCCGAAGGCGAAGAAGAAGTTGCATCCTCAAAATCAATGCTGTCAGGCTCTAGACTGCGTGCGAGCGCTCCGCGGGCAAGCTCACGCCAATGGGCAAACGCCGGTTCTACGCGAACACGGGTCGCGGCCTGGACGCTCACAACGCACCCCAGAGCGCAGATCGTGCAGCATCTTCAAACAGGCCCATCTGCTTTGGGGGCAACACGGCGACTTCGTTGCGCGTCGAGGTTAAGGCCGGTGCGCTCAGATCTGTTACCGCACCTGCAAACAGGTCTGGCGTCGTTGCAGCGGGCAGATGGTCGGCTGCAATCAAGTACTCCGCTGCGTCCTTCAGGCGCACATGCAGCTTGCGCAGGTCTTCCAGACCAAGCCGGTGATAGCGGCGAATACCAAGAATCCGATCGACATTGCGGTAACCAAGGCCGGGGATGCGCAGCAACGTCTCGCGAGGTGCGGCATTCACGTCAACGGGGAAAAACTCGGGATGCCGGCGCGCCCACGCCAGCTTTGGATCGACGGCAAGGTCCAGCTCCGGCGCATCTTCCGTGGTGATCTCTTCGGCTCCAAAGCCGTAATGCCGCATCAGCCAGTCGGCCTGGTACAAGCGATGTTCGCGAATCATAGGCGAAGCCTTTAGCGGCAGGCGAGTATCAGCCTCGGGGTAGGGCGAAAATCCCGTGTAGTACACGCGCTTGAGCTTGAAGCTGGTGTACAGCCCGCTGGCGCGGGCGATGATCTCGCGATCGGTCGAAGGCGTAGCACCGATGACCATCTGCGTGCTTTGGCCGGCGGGCGCGAACTTCGGCGCGTCACGGTACCGCGCCCGATCTTCCTCGGCCTCTTCACGGCGATCGTGAATCTGCGTCATCGTCGTCTCGATGACGGCCGTCTTTTTTTCCGGTGCAAGCTGTACCAGGTCGCTTTGCGTTGGCAACTCAATGTTCGCGGAGAGACGGTCTGCGTACAGTCCAGCCTCATCCACCAGTCGCTGTGCGCAGCCGGGAATTGCCTTGATGTGGATGTAGCCACCAAAGTGATGCACCGTCCGCAGCGTCTTCGCCACCTGGATCAGCTGCTCCATGGTGTAGTCAGGCGACTGGATGATGCCGGACGACAGAAACAGCCCCTCGATGTAGTTGCGCTTGTAGAAGTCGATGGTGAGCGTGACAATCTCTTCCGGCGTGAAGCGTGCGCGCCGGATGTCGCTCGACACCCGGTTCACGCAGAAGACACAGTCATAGGTGCAGTAGTTCGTCAGCAGCAGCTTCAGCAGGGAAACGCAGCGTCCATCCGGCGTGTATGAGTGGCAGATGCCATTGCCGTCCGAGTGGCCGATACCCTTGCCATTGCCGCTACGCTTCGCACCGGAGCTCGCACACGACGCATCGTACTTCGCCGCGTCGGCAAGAATCTCGAGCTTTTGCTGCACGGTCATCGAGGTCATCAGCACCTTCAGTATAGCGAAGAGGAAGCGAATATCGTTCGCTTTTACTACCTACGGTGTGATGCGGTCAGCGTCGAGTTCAGCCACGTCCGGTGCCGCGCACACGCACCCCGAGATGATGCAACGGAAAGAGTCCCGGCAGTTTGTGGAGCACGTGCTGCTCGCTTGAAGTGCGTCTCATTGCAGGGTGACTCGCCACTGCCTCACCCTGCTGATGAGATCTTGGCGGCTGTCTGAAGCCCTGCCTTCCGAATACCTCCGTTTGCCCCCAAGAGCCGTCATCCTGAGCGAAGCACGGAGTGCACAGCCAAAGGACCTGTTGTATCCCGGAGCGGCGATGTGGCCTAAAAAGCAGACCCTTCGGCTACGCTGCGCTCGCTCAGAATGACGACGGTTCGTGCAGAAGCGGCTTTTAGACATTGCCTTATCGCAAACCAAGAGCGAGAGAGCCCTAAACCTTGTCTTCCGGAAACAAGCGAATATCCGCCACGTTCCGATACTTCTCCGCGTAATCCATGCCGTACCCGATGACGAAGCGATTCGGGATTTTGAAGCAGACGTAATCCGCTTCAATGGGCACCAGGCGGCGCTCGGGCTTATCCAGGCAGGTGGCGATCTTCAGCGAGGCGGGCTTATGCTGCAGCATCAGCTTGCGCAGGTAGCTGAGCGTCAGGCCGGTGTCCAGAATGTCTTCCACCAGGATCACATGCTTGCCTTCGATCGGCGTATCCAGATCCTTGATGAGCTTCACGGCTCCGGAGGTAGTTTTCTCCTTGCCGTAGCTCGATACGGCGACAAAGTCGAACGTGTTGTCCACCTCAATGGCGCGTGCCAGGTCAGCCAGAAAAATTGCGGCCCCCTTTAGAACGCCCACCAGAACGATGCTTTGGTCCTTGTAATCGCTTGTGATCTGCCGGCCGATGTCTTCCACGCGCTCGCGAATCTGTTCGGTAGAGAAGAGCACTTCGCAGGTCGAGGCAGGAACAAAGGGCAGCGTTGGCGTGGACATGCCCTTTAGCCTAAACCGAAGCGCCAGCCATGCGAAGTGGTGCAGCCCACTTTGATCGTCTGATGCAGAGGCGCTTCGCTTGGCCATGCTCGGTATACTTGGACCTGCACATGTTTCCTTTTCTGCACATAGGCTCGTTGACGTTGGGCACGTTCGGCATTCTGCTGTGGCTTGCCGCAGTCAGTGCGGCTTTTATGCTGCATCGTTCCTTTGTGCGCGCAGGTGTGACGGCAGACGCCATTGTGGTCGTTTCCGTCGTGATGATTGCAGGTGTCGTGGGCGCGAAGGTCTGGCATGAACTGCAGAATCTGACGCAGTTGCGCATCGCCATGCGAGAGATTGCCACCCCTGGCTGGTCGCATCCACTGGACATGCTGACGCGCTTCTTCCACTGGTTCCAGGCAGGATTCGCCTGGTTTGGCGGCCTACTGTTTGGCATAGCCGCGCTGATGTGGCAGGGACGTTCCAATGGCGTCTCCCCACTGCGTATGCTTGATCTGGCCGCACCTGCCGCCGCGATCGGCTACGGTGTAGGCCGCATTGGATGCCTCACCTCTGGCGACGGCGACTATGGCCTGAACACTACGTTGCCGTGGGGCATTCACATTCACGACGACGCACTGGACCCGCCGCAGCCCAACCCACCGGGTTTGCTGGTGCAGCCCACTCCAATTTATGAACTGCTGTTCAGCCTGCTGCTGTGTGCCTACCTTTGGGCGCGGGGCAAGCGGAACCTTCCCCTGGGCCAGCTTACCGGCGAATACCTTGTGCTTAGCGGGATCGGCCGATTCTTGGTGGAGCTCGTCCGCCGGAACGAGCGGCTGTACTTTGGCATGAGCAATGCACAGGTAGCTGCGCTGGGAACCGTGCTCGTAGGAGCCGTTCTGATTGTGTTTGCCCAGCGGAGACATGCACTCCCTGAGACCGCAGCAGCTTAACGGCGGTTTCATCTCTCCAAGTCTTCATTGACCGCGAGGGCTAGCTAGACCCAGCCGTCATCCTGAGCGCATCGAAGGCTCCCTGAGCAGTTTGGTCTAGTATGTCCAGGCTTTTGCGGCCCTACTAGGCTGGCTCTGCTGTGTTTTACAGCATCTTCAGAAACGCCTTGGCCTGCTCCAGCTCCGGGAACAGCCGCTCCTCCGCCTGAAACTCGCGTGAGTGCACGCACCGTCGGCCGGCGCGCACGCGTACCGGGTGCTTCAGGTGCAGCATCTCGTGGTACATCAGGTACTCGATAGCCAGGCGCGGCACCGCTGGTCCGTCGAAAATGCGGCTGACCATGATGGTGTTGTGCGCAGCGTCGTAGTGGCCCAGCAGGCGGCGTGCGCGGTGCGCACTCCACGTGAGTACGGGGCGGCCAAGCAGCCCATGGAAGAAGCGCCGGTTCACGGACTCAAACACCTCGTCGAGATTGTAGTGACGACCTGCGGCAGTCAGGATGCGCTTCCGCCCACGTGTCTGCCGCGTATGCGCTGCCTGTTGGGTCACGGCCTCGGACGTTGTGTAACGCCGGTAGCGATCAGCATGAAGGGGGACGATCGGCTTGCGGTAAAGCTTGGCTAGGAGGATATGTGCAATGGCTTCGAGCACTGAGTCTGGTGCGCCTTGGAGCAGGTCTGAAAGGTTTACAAGCAGCTTGCCTTCGCGCAGACGGATCGTTGTGTTCAAGGAAACAAAGCGCCGGAAGCGGATCTCCAGCGACGGCATGGGCGCACGCGGACGCAGGTCGCGATAGGCGACTTCAAAGATCTGCTGCAGTTCCGGGGTGCTCACTTCGTCCAGTGTAAAGCGGCGCACGACAGGCAATCGACCCTTTGTTACTTCGGGTTCTTTCGCTCGGCACCTTCTACCGGACCGACCGTATTTGGATCAGGGTTCTTGTTGGGTGGATGTTCCTTGAAGTACGCCGTCTCTGCCGGCAACATCTCACCCGCTTCCTTCTTGATGTCGGCTACGGCTTCCAGCGCCAGCTTGCGCGTCAGATTGTAAGTGTCACTATCTGGCGGCTGCTTCAGGACGGATTCCCAACGAAGCGCAGCGTCCAGCAGCTTGGGCAGCGGCTTACGCAGGTCGCGGTGGGCGTGTTCGTACTCTTCCAGGTTGTCCTGTAGCTCGTCTACAAGGCCGGTGATCTCGTCCATGTTCTTGCGAATATCTTCGCGACGCCCTTGCGCACGCGTGTTCGCCAGGACGTCCTGGATGCGTTTGACTCGGGTTTCGATGATGGCCTGGTAGACCGCGACCCGGTGAGAGGGATCGATGGCAGCCTCGCGTACCTGCTCCTCCTCGGCTTCCGAGAGGGCCGCAGATCCCTTTTGTGCTACCAGAGGAACGCAAGCCAGCAGTAAGCAGCAGCACGTCTGGATTGGAACTTGAAAACGCACGTTTAATGCTCGAACACGGCACTTAGAAGTGCTGTTTGCACACGGTCCAGTCGATTCAGGGCGCTTTGCACCAGCGGTTTCATGTCGCCGGAAGCGCTGCGCACCATGTCAGAAAGGCGCCGGTGGGTCGTGTGAAGCAGCATTTCCGTACGCTTCAAACCCTTGCTGTCGCGTTGCAGGCCTGTCTCCAGCTCGGCGGCGCAGCTCTCCAGTTGGTGCAGGGTCGACTGCGCTTTTTCCTCGTCTCCATCTGCCAGTTCGCGGCTAACGAGAACGCTGATCTTGTCGACCAGGTCGGCGTAGATCTGCACCTGTTCACGAGGCGATGCCTGTTGCGCTCGTAACTGCAGGGAAGCAATCAGTGCCGGATCAATCTGGGGTGGATTGTCTGCTGCGCGTGCCGGGCGAGGTGCAACCGTGGCGAACATCAGAACGCCGCAACACGCGGCAGGGGACAGCGGAAATCGGTGAAACTGGCGACGTGCGAACACTGCAACCTGCATACAACACCTCCCGAACTGCGGGGTGAACGGAGGTTTTACTTATGGCGATCAAGAATCTGCAGCCGTTGTTGTGCCTGCCATTCCTGGTCGGGGAACTTGCCGCTTGCCTGCTTTAGAAACAGGCGGTACTGCTCTGCAGCCTGCTTCGTTTGATGTAACGTATCATGCGCCGAGGCACCCAGGAATGTATAGGCCGCAGAAGGTGAAATCGCCGATTCCCGAAGTGACAATGCCTTCAGCACCGTGTCAGGATCGTGATTTGTTGATGCTGCGAAGGCAAGCATACCGGCGGCGTTTGCCATAACGTCTTTAGGAAGCGCCTCTCCCTTGTCAAAGACGATGCGTTGCAGGATGGGCTCAGCTTCTGTGGAACGTTTCTGCCGGATGAGGCAGTCAGCCCACTCCACCTGCACGCCTGCGTCATTCGGCGTCGCTTTCAACAAAGCGGCGTAGATGGGGTCAGCCTTTGCCGGTTCGCCATTCGCAATGTACGAAGTTGCCAACAGGCGGGCCACCGCCGCATCGTCGGGATGCGATGCGTGTAGCTGCTCCAGCAGCGGCAACACCTCTGCCGTGTGGTTCTGTAACAGTTCCTGCGAGGCGTATTCGGCTACCAGCGAACGATTGTCGGGGTGTGCCTTGCGTGCAGGTTCCAGAACCGTCTCCGCTTCCACGTATCTCTTTTGCCGGGACAGCAGGCGTGCGTAGCCAAGCGCCACTTCAGGATCTGTCGGGGCCAGTTGCTGGGCGTGTACGTAGGCCTTCTCGGCTGCGACACTGTCATGTTGAGCGTCCGCGATGGCGGCGGCCAGGGCGGCATCGTCCGGGGTTTCCGGCGACAGCTTCAGCGCGGTGACCAGGTCGTCAGCGGCCTGGGCGGGCTTGCTCTCGACGTGCATCTGCGCCAGCGCGCGGTAGGCGCGACCGGCAATTTCGGGCGAGCCTCCGGGTAGCTTCACCGCGGCTGCTAATTGTTCCTCACCGGCTGTCCGGTCGCCAGTACGGGCCAGCAGCAGGCCAAGAGAAACCCGGGCACTGATATCGGATGGATTGCGGGTGACCGCAGCACGGTACGCGGATAGTGCAGCCTCGTCCTGCCCAAGCGCGTCCTGCGCAAATCCAAGATCGTAAAAGATGCGAGCGTCCTTCTGATCGGCGACCGCAAGCGGCGTCAGCAGCGTGACGGCATCCTGATACTTGCCTGCGGCGATTGCATCCTCTGCCCGTTGCGTGGCCTGGCTTTGTGCCGTGGGTGCCGCTGCAGATTGAGTCTGAGGCACGGAAGAACTTGTTCCAGGCGGCAGTTGCATTTGCCCGCTTGCAATTGAAGAAACAAGAAACGCGGAGAGAAGAAGCTTCACGATGCTGCCGCCTGCAACACGGGTGCAAGCCACTGGCCTGTGTACGAACCCGGAACTGCTGCGATTTCCTCCGGCGTGCCGACGGCAACGATCTGGCCGCCGCCCGATCCGCCCTCCGGACCCATGTCAATCACCCAGTCCGCGCATTTG
>JBPBPZ010000007.1:0-11659 GCA_050954525.1 Janthinobacterium lividum | reverse complement strand
TGTGCGTCACAACGGTTCCAGCCGCGTCCGTCACTTTGAATTCAACCCACGACTCGTACATGTCACGCTGTTCGGGAACGTGGCTGTGAGCCGCACCCTTGTTTTGGATGACAACAGACACAGTCAAAACGTCGCGTGGTGCGGTGGCAACCGGTACGGATCCAAGCGGTGCAATGAGGGCAGGGCTTCCCTGCTTCTCAATCGAAAACAGGTCGACATTGAAGACGTTTGTCGAAAGGAAGCTTTTTGTACGGGCCAGCTGCTCATCATACTTGTAATAAGTGGGCAACAAGGTATTCGCTCCAATCCAGCGATGGGAAGCGATGCTGCCATTCTTTGCACCCGGATCCTTGACCGTGAGCGATTCACGGCCCATGTGGCATGTCTGGCAGGTAGAAACAGCGTCCTTGGTATAGAAGGGCAAGGGCGACTGCTTCGCAAAGGAAGACATTTGCCACTCGTCATACACAAACAATGCGCGCTGCCATTTGTAGTCGTTCAAGGTTTTGGGCAAGGCGGCTTTGTGGCAGCTGCCGCAGAACTCCGGCTGCTTCATGAAGTCCTGCATCACGGCCTTGGAATGCCGATCCAGATGCGACAGGATTTCAAGGTCTGAAACCTTGCCGTACACGGGTTGACCGGCCTCGTCGACGATGACGGCTGGTTGCGACATGACATAACTGCCAGTACCGCGCTTGTCGCCCTGCCGCATGGCATGGCATGCCATGCAGGTCACACCGTCTTCGTCACTGGCACGCTTCTGCTCCACACCTTTGGTGATGGTTCCGGTGGTAAGCGCAATAGGGTTATGGCAGCCTTCACAATGGCGTGAATACTCCACGCCTTTGGTGTCGATCAGCAGCTTGACGTTCTTCTGGTACCAGGGCGCGCGGAATGAATTCGCATGAGCCGACTGACGCCATTCCTTGTGTAATTCCTGGTGGCAGTGCCCACAGTAGGCCGCTGTTGGAACAGACTTTGGATCGATGAACTCGCCGGTGTCTGTCGTGGCATTGGAAGGCAAGAACGGTGCGGCGTCATCGAAGTGCGCGTAGTACTTGGCTGCAACGCCATCACTGTAAAGCTTGCGCACCACGGCACCCTTTTCGCTGGCTTGCGCCGCCGGAGGGCTACTGAGGCGCACCAGAGCAACCAACGCGAAGCACAGCAGTGCAAGCGCAAGGACCATGCGGGCATACCGGCGCTTGTAACGTATGACATTCATGCGGCTGATTCTGTACAGAAACCGGAGTTTAGCGTGTACCAGTCACGATTGTCACGCGGTTTTCAGCAGATCTACCTGGATGTCGTGGCAGACCCCTTGCCCTCAACCACCGTGACGATGGCATCCACACGGGGTGCAGAGATGTGCTCTACCAAACCGCTTGGCCAGTGAACTTCGACGTCGTCGATCCTGGTCGCAGAACCCAGACCAAAATGCACGCGGGGATCGGAAGAGGAGGCAAAACTCCCGCCGCTGGTTACGTCAGCACGCTGCCGAAATCCGTTGGCCGTGACATACACCGTAGCGCCGGTGCCGTCGCGCGGACTGCGGGAACCACCTACAAGGCTCAGCGCGACCCAGTGGTTGCTGCCGGATGCCACATTGCGGAAGAGTGAGGGCGCGCCGTTCAGGTTGTTCACCACCACCTGCAGCTTGCCGTCATTGAACAGGTCTCCATAGGCCATGCCTCGAGCTAGGGCCAGCTTTGCCAGCGCACTGCCCTCCACAGGGGGCACCAACTCCAATTTGCCCGCGCTGTTGTGGAATAGCACCGCACGCTGCTTCAGGCTTGTGCCCCAATTCTGCTGGTCCACTTGCGGGAAGATGTGGCCGTTCACAAACAGCAGGTCCAGCCAGCCGTCGTTGTCATAGTCAAAAAAGGCTGTGCCCCAGCCCAGGAAAGGCACGGTCGATTCAGCAATCTTGAATTGATAGCTGGCATCGGTGAAGTTCCCATCGCCATCATTGCGATACAGAGGCTTGTAATCGTCAGAAAACGTTGTGTTGAAGATGTCGATCAGGCCATTGTGTAACAGGTCGCCGGTGGCAATCCCCATGGATGCGGTTTCGCGCCCACTCTCATTCAAGGCGTAGCCAGACGCGAAGCTGCTGTCCTCGAAGGTACCGTCTCCCTTGTTCAGGTAGAGGTAATTGGGCGTCGAGTCATCCGCCACCAACAGGTCCACTTTGCCATCGTTGTTGACATCGATGAAGAGTGAGGCCAAGCCGTAGTAGGCGGTTTTTTCATCCGAAACGCCAGCCTTCTGACTAACATCGGTGAAGGTACCGTCGCCATTATTGTGAAACAGGTGATCGGGTTCGCCTTGCAGTCCCTTTGGACCGCACATGACGCTGACGCCGCGAAACTGGCAGAAGCTGAGCGCCACGTCGCGGGTTCCCTGCGAAGGCGGCTTCTCTATGTCGTAGTGAACATAGCCGGGCACAAACAAATCGAGCCGGCCGTCGCCGTCGTAATCACCCCAGGTAGCGCCTGTGGACCAGTTGCCCAACGTCACGCCGGCCTTTTCGGCAACGTCGGTAAAGGTACCGTCGTGGTTGTTGCGGTACAGACGGTTCCGCCCAAAGTTGGAGACAAACATGTCAGGCCAGCCATCGTTGTCGAAGTCGGCAACTGCAACGCCAGTTCCCCAGCGGTCATTCTGCACCCCGGCTTTGGCTGCAGCGTCCGTGAAGGTACCGTCATGGTTGTTGTGGAACAGTGCTGCGTGCGGTGCGACGGCTTTACCCGCCACTGCGTCGTAGGTGGATCCGTTCACCAGGTAGATGTCCAGCCAGCCGTCATGGTCGTAGTCGATCAAACCGACACCGGAACCAACTGTTTCCACGATGTACTTCTGTGCACGGTCACCCATGACATGGGTCCACTTACCCAGGCCGGCTTTCACCGTGGTGTCCTCGAAGACCATCGGACCCGATTTGACGATTCCACCGGCGGTAATGGCCAAACGCTTGTCGCTGTTTGAGGCGACCGCCTGGGGGGCACCGGTACTTACACCACTGCGAGCAGTAGGCTGCGCACCCTCATTCGGCCTTTGTGCCTGCTGGTCTCCTGTCGATTGGCCGTGCAGATTCGTAGCCAGCATCGACAGGCAAAGCACAACAACACATCGGGTGAGGTGAAACATGCCCGTTCCTCCAGGCGCTTTGCCGTACGCCGCAGCCTGAACCCAAGCAGCGGTGTACCTCAAGATAGCAAATCGTTTCTGGGGATCCGCGCGGGATGTGCCGAGGCGGGGTGTTACGGGCTACATGGACGCGATTAGTCCACGTTCCACATAATTTTCGGTGGAAGCCAGTGAGCGGTTAATCGCCTCAATGGTGTCGTCCAGCAAAGCAAATGGCACTGGCTTTGCGAACAGGTATCCCTGGAAGAGGGCGCAGCCATCTGCACACAACGACTTCAGGTCAGAATCCGTTTCGATTCCTTCTGCGAGCGCTTCCATTCCCAGGCCTTCGGCAAGTGCCACAGCAGAACGAATGATGGCTCGCTGCTTTGGATCCTGGCCCACCAATGAGCGATCGATCTTCAACGTGTTGAACGGCACCCTGGCCAACTGGCTGAGAGATGAGTAGCCGGTACCGAAGTCGTCCATGGCAAGGCGCACCCCCATGTTTCGCAGTGATCGCATGCTTTGCAGCGTCGCATCGGAATTGGCGAGCAGAACGCCCTCTGTCAGTTCCAATTCCAGGTAGGCCCCTGGCAACTTTGAAACGGCCAGCGCATCCTGAACATCCTCGACAAAGTTGCTATTCCGAAACTGAACAGGCGAGACATTCACGGCAACGGTAACATCCGACCGAAGCTGCACAATCTGCTTGCAGGCCGTGCGCATGACCCAGTCGCCAATCGAATGGATCAAACCTGTTGCCTCGGCTAGGGGTATGAACTCCAGGGGCGGGATCATCCCCAGACTGGGATGTGTCCAGCGGATAAGAGCTTCACAACCCACCACCTTGCGTTGCCGCAAGTCGATTTGAGGCTGATAGCACAGGCTGAATTGCCGAAGCGGCAGGGCCTTTCTCAGGTCACGCGAAATGGACTGATCCAGCAGCATTTTGTATTCCATGTCCGGTTCGAAAAACCGAAGCCTGGGGCACTCCTCTGTTTCTGCTGCACGAAGCGCCATGCTGGACCGCTTGAACAGGATGTCAGGATCCTCACCGGCAGACCCGGTTGCAATGCCTGCAACCACGGAAAGGTCGATGACCTGCCCCTCGACCAACAGGGAACGTTCCAGCCGCTCCCGAAGCCGCTCCACAACTTTTTCAACTGCGACAGAGTCACTTAACCCGTAAAGCAGGACTGCAAAGGTGTCCCCGCCAAGCCCAACCACCTTGTCCCTGCCGCGGATTTCTGTCAACAAACGCGTCGCGCACAGAGCCGCAGCCTGCTCGCCAACCAGGTAGCCGAAGCTGGCACGTGTAGCGCCCAATCCCTTCAGCAATAGGCTTACACATGCGATTGCCTCGCCAGAGTCGCACGTCGGCATCGACCGAAAGCTTTCGCGAAAGCTCTGGAAGCTTAAAACCGGTGCTGAACTTACAGAAGGTGTCATGTCATCCCTAAGCGGGAAAATCCTTTGCCATGAAGCTTTTCGCGACGTGCATCTGCAGTGTGTATCGACTAACCCCCGGCAAAGCTTGAACATAGCCAGGGGATGAAGCTGGTCGAAGCTCTGCCGATGTAAGCAACACATGCAAGCAACGGCGAAGACATGCGCGTCAACGGGTATGGATGATCTACCCCAGACCCAACCTACCCTGCCCTCGGCTTTGATCCACAATCACCAAAGGGCCAGTTGGCCAGTAGCGGAAGCTGATCTGGATGACCTTACCGGCGCCTGGAATCGCGCACGCTTCACGGCTGTGCTTGAGCGCAGCATGGACGACCTGGAGAACGACAGGGTCGAAAGCGTCTGTGCACTTTTTATTGATCTGGACCGCTTCAAACAGGTCAACGACACCCTGGGGCATGCCATCGGCGACGATCTTCTAAAACTGGTAGCAAAGCGCATCTCCGGCGAACTGGAAGCGTTTGGAGGAAGCCTTGCACGGTTGGGAGGCGACGAGTTCGGTGCCATGCTTGCACCCGCACCGGGCATAGAGGCGCTGTCGGAACTGGCGCAACGGCTGATCGATCTTGTACAACGCACCTACCTGATCGAGGGCCACGTCATCCACGTAGGCGCAAGTATCGGCATTGCAATCGCGCCTCAGGATGGCTTGTCGTGCAAGGAACTTCTTCGCCGGTCCGACCTTGCTTTGTACGCGGCAAAATCCGCAGGACGTGGCACTTCCAGATTTTTCACGACAGAGCTTGAAGATGCCGCGAATCATCGACGCGCGAATGAAATGGCCCTGCGCAAAGCCCTGGTCCTAAGGCAGATGACTTTGTTCTACCAGCCGCAGCGTAACGTCGAAACCGGCCGTGTGGCCAGTGTGAAAGTACAGCTGAGCTGGAAACATCCACAACGCGGGTTCTTATCGGAAAGTGAGTTCATGCCACTCGCAGAAGAAATCGGCATGGCTGTTCCGATTGGCGAGTGGATGTTGAAAGCCATCTGTGTGGAAGCCAAGAAGTGGCCTGACGGGCCCGCCTTTGCCGTGCACGTCGGTGCACATTACTTTGAGGATCCAGGCTTCTTCCCCTCTGTCGTACAGGCTCTCGCCAAAGCAGGGCTGCCGGGTAAGAGCCTGGAAATCGAAGTCACTGAGGAAGTTTTGTTGAGGAATCATCCCTCAGTGTCTGGAACGCTCGAAGCCTTGCAGCGGCACGGAGTCGGCGTAACACTGGACGACTTCGGAACGGGTGTGGCGTCACTCAGCCAGTTGGCCAAACTGCCCTTCGACAAAATCAAGATCGGACGAGCCCTGATGGGCCTGCAGCACAGCGATCCAAAGGATCGAGCCATTGTGCGGGCGATTTCTGCCTTGGGCGAGAGCCTTGGCGTCAAGACACACGCCGAAGGCATGGAATCTAGAGCGCACCTAGACCAGGTCCGTTCCGACGGTTGCGTGGCCGTTCAAGGTTTCTGCTGTGACGCTGCGGTTTCTGCGGACGAACTGAGAACACTACTCAATAGCTAAACATTCAACGACAAGCCGGAGGCGACCTTGGAACCAGAACTGTACAGAATCGTTTACTGCAGCCGAAATCTGATCGCGGAACAAGACGAAGCGAGAGATCAGAACGTTGATCTCGAGCAGATTCTGCACACTGCGAGGGAAAACAATAAAGCTGTCAGCGTGACCGGCGCTTTGCTTTTCAACACCGAATATTTTGCTCAGGTACTCGAAGGCCCCCGGACAGCTGTGGAAGACATCTTCGAACGTATTCAGCGCGACCGGCGTCACAGCCAGGTGACCGTTGTAGACAATGGGTGGGCAGAGACGCGGAACTTTCCCGATTGGGCGATGGCACACGTGGCGCAGTCACCCGAAGTCGTTCCCGAAGGTTTGGCAAACACGCTACATGTGGCCATGCTGCGACCCCACGAATCCGGTACCGAAGTCCTGGATCTGCTTAAGTCCCTGGTGGTTCAGGACTGACCAGTAAGTACTGGTCAGTCTCGACGCTTAATACACATCAAGCTGATAACGCTTCGACTTCTTGAGGTCGCTCAGGTACTCCTGTGCGTGCTCCGGGCTGCAGTCCTTGCCGTTTGCAATAGTGTCCAGCAGCGTCTGTTCCACGTCTTTCGCCATGCGGCTGGCATCACCGCAGATGTAGAAGTAGGCGCCACGCTCCAACCAGTTCCATAGCTCGGCACTGTTCTCTTTGATCCGGTCCTGCACGTAAATCTTTTTGTGCTGATCGCGTGAGAAGGCGGTGTCGAGCCGTGTCAGTGTGCCATCGGCTTGCATGGCCTGGAACTCATCTCGGTACAGGAAGTCCGATGCCTGGCGCTGCTCCCCAAAGAAAAGCCAGTTCTGACCGGTGTGGCCGTGTGCCTGACGATGCTCCAGAAATGCGCGGAACGGAGCCACGCCTGTGCCAGGCCCGACCATGATGACCGGCGCGGACGTATCTTCCGGCAAGCGAAAATTCGCATTGCCGTGCAGGAAGATCGGGAGGCTCGTACCCTCATCTGCGCGTTCGCCCAGATGTCCGCTGCAGAGGCCCTGGCGATCCCGTTGATGCGTGTGGTACCGCACCACCCGCACCGTGGTGTGTACGGTGTCAGAGTGCTTGGCCTGCGAACTCGCAATGGAATACATGCGTGGCGTCAGGCGCTGCAGCACGGTAAACAACTGCTGCGGGTCGGTGACGCCGCCGGGATGTTCTTTGATCAGGTCGATAAACTCGCGGCCGTAGACATACTCCTCGGCCTTCGATTTGTTGTCCTGTCCGGCAAGTCCCTTCAGGAAATCCAATCCCGGTGTGCCCTCGGGAGCAATCTTTGCATAGCTGTTGACGGAGCCGCGTGTCAGCTTGCCGATGTGTAGCTTGGTACGCAAGGCGTCATCCAGCGTGGTTTCTTTCTTGAAGAAATCCAGTACCTTCTCATCACCCTTGAAGCCCAACGTCTTCAGCACATCTTCCACTTCGCTGTCGCGATTGGTCGCAAGAATGCCGACGGCGTCGCCCGGCGTGTAGGTCATGCCGTCTTCCAGCGACAGTTCAATGTGCCGCGTCTCTTTTTCTGAGTCCTTGTCGGTCAAGACATAGTTGACCAGCATGGTGGACATATAGGGGCTGTTACGAGTGTATTTCTGTGTCTCAGTGCTCATCTTTTCGCTCAATCCGTAAGTCTAAAGGTTAGCATGCGGGCGCGGTATTTCAGCCTGTTTTGCCCATGGCGCATGCTGGCTCCACGTCGACTGAGGCCGGGCGCTGCACTGGTCTACAGCACAACAACGGTGGGCACGACTGGCTTAGCCGAACAGGCACATTCAGCGCCTCGGCTTCGTTTTGCGCCTAACTGGAGCCGCAACAACTTTGCTGCGGACCGCGCCAACGCGGCCGCGAGTATGGGCAACCGGCGCTGCCGCCCGAGTTCCCTTGTGTGCGGTTACCCTGCGCTGCAGAGGACGTGCAGCGATTGCAGTGTGCCTTACCGCCGCTCTGCCAGGGGCAGGTCGTGCATGTCGTGCAGGTGAGGCTTCCCGCAGATCGTCCGCCGTCCGCTCCCTTTCCGGGTCATTCGGGTCGGCGGGCACAGGAGGTAAATTGACCATGGTCAGCAAGAGATCATTCGCTTCTCGAAACAGGTTTGCGCCGCCACGGCTGCGGCCATCCACGCGTGCAATAAAGATGCCTGCATGTCGCGCCGGGTTCAGGGCGATGTAGGTCTGAAATCCGGCTCCACCGCCGGTCTTCTCCACAATGCGCGACTCCCCGTACAACTTATTGATCTCGATCCAACCAATACCGATGCCGGTCGGCACGCCGGCATGACCGAGACCCTGCACGCTGTGCAGGTTTGCAGGGTCCAGGTACATGCCGGTGGACCAGCCATTTTGGTGCACAGGAACGCCCGGCAGGTACAGCAGGTACTTCAAAAAGCGCGCCATGTCGTTCGCCGTGGAGTACATGCCGCCGGAACCTGCGGCAGCCTCTGTGTCCGTACACTGCGATGGTTCACGCGGGCCCGACATCAAACGGCTGCACTGATCGGGAGTAGGCGTTAGCGTGGTGTCGACCATGCCAATAGGCTGCGACGTGCGGTCGTGGAACAACTTCGCGTACGGTTCGTTTGCAGCAGAACTGAGGGCGTCCGCCAGTAAATCGAACCCGATGTTCGAGTAGTGCGCCGCGTCACCAGGTGAAGTCCGCAGGCGAAAGCCGGGTAACCACTGCCATCGAAACGCGTAATCAGGAAAAGTGAAGTGCGCTGCACCGGGCGGCGGATAGGCGATTTCGCGCGGCAGCCCGGCGGTGTGCGTCGCCAGATCTCCCAGGTTGATGGGTCGCCGTGCTGGTCCGCGAAGGGTAAGATTGCTGACGCTGACACCTGCCGGAGCAAACTTCTGCAGAGGATCGTCGAACGACACTTTCTTTTCCCCAACAAACTTTGCAAGCAGGTCGGTTGCAAGAATCTTTGTGATGGAGCAGAGCCGGATCAGCGAGTTCGCCTGGGGTACCTGGTCTGAGCCAGGCGCCACTCGGCCGTAGCCATTCGTCCAGACTTCGTTGTCGCGCACGATGGTCACCACCATGCCCATGGACGCAGTGCGCTGAAAGATCTTCTGCGCCAATGCGTCGGCAGCCTCAAGTGGCGGGCGGGTTTGGCCAAAGATGCGCCCACTTGTACACACAAGCAGCAGAAAGGGTAGCAAGGGGGAACGGCGCAACAAGACTCCTGCAACGGCCGCAGCGGCAGCCTGTTTCTAAGCTAAGGCAGACCAGGGCAGATGAACCTGCATGCAGCAAAGTTGCGCGAACCACCAGGGGAACACCAACACAAAGGCACACCTCGGAGGGTGTGCCTTTGTATTGAGTTGCGAACCCGTTTAGAAGCGGATACCTGCTGTGATCGGGATGTAGCCAGTGTTCCGGCGGTTGAACGGGAAGAAGTCGCCGCTGTTATTGGCGCTGATCTTTAGCCAGTTGTACCGAGCCTCCACAAACAGGCGCTCGCTGGAGAACTCGCTCAGCTTGTAGGTCAAACCAAAGCCGCCGTTCACTCCAAATGAGTTTGCACTGTAGCTGTCGAAGGTTTGTGGCGTGATGTAGCTGTAGTAGTAGGTGTCGATCTCCTGCGGCAGCGTGAAGTTCGTGACCTTGTGGTAAAAACCGACGCCGCCAGTGACATAACCACCAAGCTTGCTGCCACGGCTTGCGCCTGAGAAGTTCACAATTGGGTTCACCGTAAGTGCAATGACATGGGCGTTGCCGTCAAGCCCGGCCAAGTCGTCCGCCGTCGCACCTGCATACGTCACGTAGTTCGCATACTGGTAGTTCAACGAGTTGCTTGTCAGACCCATGTGGTCGTAGTGAAACTCACCAAGAATGCCCAAGGTCTTATTGAAGTTGATACCTGCGCCAGCGGTGATGGTGTAGCTGGGCGTGTAGAACTTGCCTGTGTTGCCAGTCGGCAGGTTTAGGCCCGCGCCCGCAACAAATGCGATCTTGGTCGATCCATCCGCGTTGTGCATCCGGTCCTGGTAACGCGAACGGCCATACGAACGGCGACGTCCTGGGGCTGGCTGCGCTCCATCTGCAAGGCTGTCGCGCTCAGCGTCCAGGGATGATGACAGGTCATCTGCGGCAGCAGCACTGGAGCTGCTGACACCTTCCGGCTGGTAGCGGAAGTCGCGTGTGGGATCGATGACTGTGGTGTTCATTGCAAAAATGGACGACGTACCCGGTGTCGTGTCGCCGGCCGCAGGAGTTGCGGCATGAAGCAGGGGGGCAAAAGCAAAGGCTGTCAGTGTCAGGCAGCTTCGCACAACCGAGGTACTGAGACGGGGATTCATGATCAGCAGGCTCCTAATGGCAAACAATCGTATGGTGTGAACACGCAATGAACGTACATGTTGTGTGACGGCTGCAAAGGCCCATTGGATACTGCCGATCTACGCCTAATAAGCGGCAGAGAGACAAACAGCGAGGGGGGACATGGCTTACCATGTTCCCCCCTCTGTGTTCGCACGGTACGCCGTACCTGTTTAGTGGATGTCGAACGCCTCCGGGCTAAGCGTTGGATCGCTTTTTACCAGGATGGTTTTGCGCGTCATGTCTTCCAGTTCCTGCAGCCGCTTGCCGCCATTTAACTTCAGCGTCTTTACGACTTCGGGGTGAACCCGCAGAAGGATATCGGTCTTATCCAGGTGCCGGTGCATTTTGCGCATCTCGATGTAAATTTCGTTGGCAATGGTGATTGGAGACTTGATCATGCCCGTACCCTCAGTGACCGGATCCGGCATGCAGAGTGTGCGTTCCAAGGACTGCTTTACACGCTTCCGCGTCATGATGACGAGGCCAAAATCGTTGAACGGCAGGATCTTGGAGGGTGCGCGGTCGATCCGCATCGCGTCTTCGAGTACCTGCATGACCTTAGCGCGGTTCTTGCGCTCATCCATGTCGATAAAGTCGATGACGATAATGCCACCTAGATCACGCAGCCGGATCTGACGAACGATTTCGGGAATGGCGTCCAGGTTTGTCTTCAGGATGGTGTCTTCCAAACGTGCCGTTTTACCGACGTACTTGCCCGTGTTGATGTCGATGGCAACCAGCGCCTCTGTCTGGTTGATGACGATGGACCCACCTGACTTGAGCCAGACCTTGGACTTGAGCGCCTTGTCGATTTCGGCCGTGACGCCAAAGTGCTCGAACAGCGGAGTTTCCTTGGTGTAGAGCTTAACGCGGCGGACCAGCGACGGTTGGAAGCGTTGCAGGAAGCGCAGAACGCGCTCATACTCCTGCTCGGTATCCACCCAGATGGCAGAAAAGTTGTCCGTGACCTGGTCGCGCAGGATGCGTTCCACCAGGTTGAGATCGTGGTAAATCAACGCCGGGGA
Organism: Janthinobacterium lividum; assembly: GCA_050954525.1. GTDB lineage: Bacteria > Acidobacteriota > Terriglobia > Terriglobales > Acidobacteriaceae > Terriglobus. The sequence continues at coordinate 168 of JBPBPZ010000007.1, read as the reverse complement.
CTTCGACGCTTCCGACCGCATCTTGATGTCAGTCCACATCTGGATAAGGAAGCGCAGATCGTTCCGCAGCTCCTCTTCGCTGGCACCGTCTGCAGCGGTACGGACGATGAAGCCACCCTGGGCATCTCCCTTTTCCGAGAGCAGGATCGACTTCAGCCGGCGACGCTC
>JBPBPZ010000026.1:0-11672 GCA_050954525.1 Janthinobacterium lividum | reverse complement strand
TTGCAGGCGACAGAAAGGTGCGGGTCGTCTCGCCCGGAACGTCCGTGATCTCCGCAAGCTCACGGCAGCGCGCGATGACCTGTTCCGCCCCCGCTCGTGAGCCGCTCAATCGCGTGTCACACGTGCATGGATGTAGCCGCTTGGATCGCTGATCGGCATGAATATTTCGTTTGCGTTTGTCTGCCCAAACGCCGAGAGGTCTACCAAGATGTTGTGCAGGTTCGGCATAGTGAGGGTCACTTCCAGAAGTTCCGGGACCGACGCCAGTGCATCTTCTGCCATGGCGAACAGCGTCTGCTGGACTGACCTGGAAGCGTGTCCGGCAAAGGTGCTCAGCATTGACTCACGCACCCTGTGCCGGAGCGTGTTGTAGTGGCCGGTCTCGCCGTTGTAAATCCACTCGGCGGAAACGGACGTGCCCAGCAAGCGGTCCGCTGTCTCCTTCAGCGTCGTCAGGTCATCCTTCAGGTAGCCTTCGAACCCGCTGTTCGCAGTCTTCAGCACGACCATGTCTTCGAAGCCGCAGGTCAGGCTCTGCTCGCCCGCCTGTGTCCGGCGCAGGGTGGCGGTTTGCGTCTCGTCAGAGCCGTGCATAAAGCTGTCCGGGTGCGGTTTGCCGTCGATGGTCAGCCGCTTCCACATGGCCTGCGCGATGTGGATTTCAGCAGAGGACACGCGAGGATTGCGACCGAGCAGGAACCCGGCGAGTTCGGCCGCGAAGTCTTCCATCGACTCTGCCTTTGACTCGTTCGCGCGCGAGTAGACGGTGTTCTTCATGGTGTCGGTCGTCAGCAGGCCGCTGTTGTCGCCGTTGCGGTGCGCGTCTTCGAAGTCGCCCTGCAGAAGAACGCGCACGGTCCACTCATGAACGCTGTGCACGCCGTTGTTCCGCGTCACCTTCAGCATCCGCACGCCCGTTTTGCCGTACCGGTTTTCTGCAAGTCTTGCCATGTCCCTGCCTGATGTCGAAGTTAGGTGCCGCGATACGTGGTGTAGCCATTGGCGGTAAGCAGCAGAGGGATATGGTAGTGGCGCTCCCCGGGCTTCACGATGAAGGTGATTTCAACGAATGGGTACAGGCCATCCACGGCCTGACGGGCGTAGTACACGCCCGTTGCGAAGCGTGCGCAGTAAAGGCCGGGCAGCATGGCTTCGCCCTCAGGCAGCAGAAACTTCACGCGACCGTCCGCATCCGTTTCGGCGGCGTTCAGCGTCTGCCATTCACCTTCCGTGTTGCGGTCCAGTTCCACCGCGATGCCGGCTGCGGGCCTGCCGGTTGAGGTGTCCAGAATGTGCGTCGAAATGCTCATTCAGCATCTGCCCCTTCGTGTTCCACAAGCCATCGGCGCAGGCGGATGTGGGTGATTTCGCGCTGCTGCTCGGCGGCTTCGTGCAACTCGGCTTCCGGTGTGTTGGTCATGCGGCCTTCCAGGACTTCGAGGATGTCCTCTGCCGTCTTACCCGTGGCACGGACGATGAACGTGAGGCCGAACTTCTGTTCGTACGCTCGATTGCCCTCGGCCAGTCTGGCTGCTGTGTCGTCCGCGCTGTTTGTTACCCCGCTTTGCTCCGCTCCACTCCAACTCACGGACTTGGCAGACGCTGCACCCCGCGCATGCCGCTCTCCGATGCGGGGATGACTGTTAAACGCCTCGCGCCAGTCGTCTTCCGGCAGCCCCCACCATGCCGCATCGCTTGCGGCCAGCAGTTCTGGCAGGGTCGAAAGAGGACGCCGCGCTACCAGCGCTGCTGCCCAGGCGTGCGATCCGCAACAGGGCAGCACCGCGTCTGCGGCGGCCTGTGCGGGCATGCTGTTCCATTGCTCGATGTAGCTCAACGCGCACCTCGCAGAGCATCAGCATACATCCGGCGTGGTCCTTGGCCTTGCGCTGGATCGTGTGTACTCGCGGCCAATGTTTGCACCCGGAAACTCGCCGTCGCGAAAGATGGTGTGACCGCGCAGAACCGTCTCACGCACAATGCCGCGCAGACGTTCGCCCAGGTAAGGCGACACCTTGTGGCGGTAGTGCAGCACCTTATCCGTGATGACGAATTCCGCGTCGGGATCGAAGACGATAAAGTTTGCGTCGCGTCCTACCTCAATGCCGCCTACCTGCTGGCGCAGACCTGCAAGTGCGGCAGGTGCGCCGCTCATCCAACGTGCGATGTCGCGCAGGCTGAACCCGCGTGCGCTCGCCTCCGTCCACAGTACGGGCAGTGCCGTGGACAGGCTGGCAATGCCGCCCCAGGCCAGGTTGAAGCGGCCATCCCCCAGGCGTTTCATGGCAGGTGGGCAGGGCGAGTGGTCGGTCGCAACCAGGTCGATCACGCCGGATTGCAGGGCTTGCCACAGCGCTTCACGGTTCGCCCGGCTGCGGATGGGCGGGGCACATTTGAACTCGGTTTTGCCGTTGGGAATGTTCTCAGCGTCGAGATGGAGGTAATGCGGGCAGGTTTCTACCGTGACCGGCAGCCCCTCAGCCTTGGCCGAGCGCAGCATCTCCACCGCCTGTGCCGTGGCCAGGTGGACGATGTGCAGGCGAAACCGGAAGCGGCGGCAGAGGTCCAGCAGCAGCCGGATCGCGGCCAGTTCAGCTTCGTCAGGACGCGAGGCCAGGTAGGTTTCGTAGCGCCTCCAGGCAGGGTCATCGCCCGGTGGCAGGCTGGCGACGGCTTCGTCGATCGGGCCTTGCAGTTCGGCGTGCACCAGCAGCGGCAGGCCTGTTTGCGCGATCACGGGCAGAGCCTGTTCAAGACCCTGCAGGTCGATGCTGGTAAAACCCTCACATCCCGGATAGACCAGGAAGCATTTCCAGCCCGGTACCCCGGCCTGGGCCAAGGGCAGCAGGTGCTCCACATTGCTCTCGCCGGCCAGGCCCACCGCTCCGCCCCAGCTCATCCAGTCCACACGACACTTGCCTTTGGCGGCTTCCCGCTTTGTGGTCAACGCGGCCACTGTCGTCGTCTCGGGCAGGCAGTTCAGCGGCATATCGATCAGCGTGGTGTACCCACCTGCTGCGGCTGCGCGCGTGCCGGTCTCGAAGCCCTCCCAGTCGGTGCGGCCAGGCTCGTTCAGGTGGACGTGAGGATCCACCAGGCCCGGCAGAAGGGCAAGGTTGCCGACATCGTGTGTGGGGATGTTGCGGGGAATCTCATCCAGGCCACGGATCTCTTGAATGATGCCGTCATGTACAACCACAGCCGCCGCCCCTTCACCCAGGGGAGTGACAACGCGCTGCGAGATCCATGCCTGCCGCATACCGACATTATGCTTGCGCCGCCTTCCAAGCGCGCACGCTTCGAGTTGGTCGGGGCTGCATGCGATACTTCACCTGATGTCAGCGACCCCTCAGACCGAAGCAGATTTCATGCGGATGGCCATTGATCTGGCGACGTCAAACGTCCACAGCGGCAAGGGCGGACCGTTTGGCGCGGTGATCGTGCGCAATGGCGAGGTGATCGCCGCGACGGCCAACACCGTCACCAGCACGAACGATCCGACGGCACATGCGGAGGTCAATGCGATCCGTGCCGCATGCGCAAAGCTCGGCACCTTCCAGCTGGACGGCTGCGACATCTACACGTCCTGCGAGCCTTGCCCCATGTGCCTGGCGGCCTTGTATTGGGCACGCTGCGCACACATCTTCTACGGCAACACGGCGGCTGACGCCGCAGCGGCGGGCTTTGACGACGGCTTTCTGTATGACGAGATGAAGCGACCGGCTGAACAGCGGCGCATCCCCATCGCTCGCGTGCTCGGCGATGAGGCAATCTCGTCTTTTGAGGCATGGGCGGACAGCGTGGAAAGGATCAACTACTAGCCATGGCGAACATCACTGCGAACGGCGAAGGTACCCTGCGCGTCGCGATTCTTGGCTTTGGCACCGTGGGTTCCGCGGTCGCACATCTGCTGCGCGCACAGGCTTTCTCGGGCATCCAGCTTACCCATATCTATAACCGTGACGTTCAGCGCAAGCGCACGGGTGGCACGGCACAGGGTCTGCAGCAGGACGTTGTCTGGACCGAAAACATCGACGATGTCCTTAATTCCGATGTGGATCTGATTGTCGAAACCATCGGCGGCATCGATCCGATCGAGGGCTGGATCACCCGTGCGCTGCGCAGCGGCAAGCATGTGGTCACAGCGAACAAGCAGTTAATCGCGTACCGTGGTGCGGGTCTGCTGCAGCTTGCGCGCGACCATGGCCGAGCCCTGGTGTACAACGCCGCCGTTGCAGGTGGCGTGCCGGTGCTGCCGGCCACGCTGCATGGTTTGCAGGGCGACCGCATCACCAAGCTGTCCGGCATCCTGAACGGCACGTGCAACTTCATCCTGTCGCACATGGAACGAGGTGCGGATTATGCCGCCGTTCTGCAGCAGGCACAGGCTGCAGGCTACGCCGAGGCGGACCCGACGGCAGACGTGGACGGCTTTGACGCGCGCGCCAAGCTCTGCATCCTGGTGCGTGCGGCCATGCAGGTGGGCATCAACCCGGACAGTGTTCCGGCACAGACCATCCGCACAGTGTCCGCGGTTGACTTCCAGTACGCACGCGAACTTGGCTGCACAGTGCGCCAGATTGCACGTGCCGAGCTGCGTGGAGCCACTCTGCATGCTCGCGTCGGCCCCATGCTGGTACCGAAAACCTCGCCCATTGCGTGGTCGCATGGAACGCAGAACATGGTTGTAACTACAGGAGACTTTGGCGGGGACGTGGTGTTCAGCGGGCACGGTGCAGGCGGCAATCCGACGGCTGTCGCCATTGTCAGCGACCTGCTGGCGGTGGCGCATGGGTCGATCTCGGTGGCGCTGCCCGTGGTGGATGGGACCGTCACAGGCGAGTTCATGGCGCCGCACTACCTCCGCTTTATCGTGCGTGACAAGCCCGGTATCGTGTCGGCCATCAGCGGCGCGCTGGCTGAGGCGGGTGCAAACATCGACAGCATTCTGCAACGCCCCGGCTATCCAAAGGACGCGCTGCCGTTCGTCGTCACCACGGAGCCTTGCCTTACCTCAACCGTTCACCGCGCGGTCGAAAAGATCCAGGCCATGCCCACCATGCTGCAGCCGCCACTTTGCCTGCAGATGCTGACGGACGACGACAGGGCCGACGACTAACCACGTTTCATCAAAGCCGTTCCCATACGGAGTTTTTGCTTGCCCAAGTTGTCACTCGCCAGGTTTGTTCTTGCGGGGTTCGCCCTGCTTTCGCCATACGCACCGGCACAGGAACATCCTGCGTATGGTTCCGCAAAGCCGCTGCCCGGCCTGATCGTCAACACCAGCGAAGCTCCCAATAGCGCCCATGCCATGAAGCAGCATTACGTTGTGATGGTGTCGCTGGACGGCTTTCGCTACGACTACCCGGAAGAGCACGGCGCAACCCACCTGCAGCAACTGGCCCAGGGTGGAGCGCGTGCGTACAACGGCATGCTGCCGTCGTACCCGTCGCTGACCTTTCCAAACCACTGGACGCTTGTCACCGGCCTGTTCCCGGAACACCACGGTATTGTTCGCAACAGCTTTTACGATCCCGCTCGCAAGCAGCGCTACAAGTACACCGATCCAGCGACCAGCAGCGATGGTTCCTGGTACGGCGGCACGCCCCTGTGGTCGTTGGCAGAGCAGCAGGGCATGCGGTCTGCCGTATTTATGTGGCCCGGCTCAGAGGCAGAAGTTGCTGGCCACAGACCCAGCAGCTATGCAAAGTTTGAAGACCAGCTGGATGGCCACGTCGGCATTGCCCAGATCGTGACCTGGCTGAAGCTGCCGGCGGAACAGCGCCCCCACTTCATCGCCTTTTACCTGCCGACGACCGACCACGCGGGCCATTGGTATGGGCCGGACTCCGTGCAGGAGACGCAGGCGGTGCACACGGTCGATGACCTGATGGGTGAACTGCGCAGCCAGTTGGACGCGACCGGCTTGCCCGTTGACCTGGTGGTCGTCGCGGATCATGGCATGATCCGGAACGATAACAACTGGATCCAGTGGGACCAGTTCGCCGACCTGTCGCACACAGAGGTCGTGGACTGGGCCATGTACCCGCACAGCGAGGCTGAAACGGCAAAGGTGTACCGCGAGTTTCTGGCGCACCCCGACCCACGCTTTAGCGTGTACCGCCAGAAAGATGTTCCGGCATACCTGCATTACAGCGGCAACCCTCGCATTGGCGACCCGGTTTTGGTACCGAACGGCCCCTACATCGCGCACCTCAGCGCCACCAAGCCGCGCGAAGATGTGGGCGATCATGGTTACGATCCCACACGCATGACGGCGATGAAAGCACTGTTCGTCGCGAATGGCCCGGACATTCGCAAGGGCGTGTCGCTGCCGGTGTTTCCGAATGTGGACGTGTACAGCTTTATTGCCAGGCTGCTGGACCTGAAGCCAGTGGCTAACGATGGGGAACTCGGCCCGCTGAAGCAGGCGCTAAAGAAGCACTGATCCAGTCGGCCGTCATCCTGAGCGAAGCGCAGCGGAGTCGAAAGACCTGCTTTCCTTCGAGCGACGTTGCCGCCTCGCAGAACAGCAGATCCTTCGGCTCCGCACTTCGCTCAGAATGACGAGACCTGAAACCTGTGTGCGGCGAAGCTACTGCAGCTTCTTGTCGTCCAGCATCGTCCAGCCTTCGGCCTTCTTCATAGCCATCTCACGACCGCCAGATGGGACCGTGCCGACACCCGCATCCAGTTGGCTGATCTCCATGTGGTTCGCTTTCATGGAGTTGTGGCAGGCGACGTAGCTGACGTCCTTGTTCAGCGAAGCGGCCATGGGTCCGATCATGGTTCCGTTGCCCTTGTCGATCAGTTTCAGGCCGTCGCCGGTTACCAGCATCTCCACCACGGTGCTGCCGGGCTTGGCGCTGCTCATGGTCGCGTTCGCCTTTTCCATGGCGGCCTGCCAGTCCGCAGGATTGTCGGAGTGGATGTGGATCAGGATCTTCTGTGAAGGTGGCTCTGAAGCAGCTGCAGGTGCGGCGGCCTGTGCCAGCAGACCTGCGGGCAGCAGGAGGGAAGTACAAAGACAAGCGAAGCTGGTCAAGCGAGTCATGCGGGTAATCCTCTCAGTCCATCGCAGCATACCTTATTCGCTGCCGCAACCCGCTCAAGGCGAACGCGGCTATCGCGCCGCGATGGGGGTGGCCTGATGACGAACAATCTGCCACCGACCATCGCGGTAGACAAACGTGTTAGCAAAGCGGAGGTCGAACTTTCCTTCGTGCCCTTTGTACGTGCCCGCCAGGTGCTCCACGCCGGTGACCAGGGCCGCGCTGCCGTACACGTGCACGGCCATCTGCTCATCAACGATTGCGGATGGTTTCAGGTCACCTGACGAAAACATCAGGAGATCGCTCGCGCGAGAGGCTTCACGGCCGTTCATGTCGCCAACGGTGAACTCCTGTGCGTAAAAACTTTCCAAGAAGGGGAGGTCCGCGTGCTTCCTGGCCTCTGCCCAGTCCTGCTGGAGCTTCAGGAGGGTCTGCTCGCTAGCCGGTGGCGTCTGCGTTTGTCCCGGAAGCACCGCAGACCCAAGCGAAAAGATCAAAGCACTGTAAGTGAAACGTAGCCGCCATTTGCTCATGACTTCTCCAGAGCCGCCAGTCTACGGCAGGCGGCGCCGAAACTATGAGCATTTCTGTAGAAACTTGGCAGGAGCTATGCGTCACGCCGGAGTTGATGCTCACTTGGTGAGCAGAGAAAAGCCAACTCCGGGGAGTTGGCTTTTCTTGTCAACGAATAACTTAGTACTTTGGCATGCTTGGGTCGATGCGATCGGCCCAGGCCAGAATGCCGCCGGAGACGTTCTTCACATCGGTGAAGCCATGCTGCTTCAGGATGAGCGAGGCGCGCTGCGAACGGGCACCACTCTTGCAGTGAATCAGGATCTCGTCCTGCTCGTGGCCCTTCAACTCGGCGATGCGCGACTCCAGGTCACCGACCGGGATCATGCGCGCGCCGATCGTCGAAATCTGCGCCTCGTGCGGTTCGCGCACATCCAGGATCAACGCCTTGCCCTCGTCAAGCTTTTGCTTCAGCGTCTCGACGGAGACTTGTGGGATGCCGTCTTTCTCCAGCAGATCGGCGGCAACCGCGCCGTGCGAAGCAACTTCAAGTGGGCCGGTTCCGGTGGGCGGAGCGATACCGCAGAACTGGTCGTAGTCAATCAGTTCCTTGATCTCGTGCGTGCCGCAGGCGGGGCAGGCAGGATTCTTGCGCAGCTTCAGCGTGCGGAACGTCATGCCCAGCGAATCGACAAGCAGAAGCCGACCAATCAGGGGTTCACCGATCCCAAGGATCAACTTGATGACCTCAGTCGCCTGGATGACACCAACCAGCCCGGGCAAAATGCCGAGCACGCCGCCTTCCGCGCAGCTCGGGACGAGGCCCGGCGGCGGCGGTTCCGGATACAGGCAGCGGTAGCAGGGGCCTTCCTCGGTTGCGAAAACAGACGCCTGACCCTCAAAGCGAAAGATCGAGCCGTAAGCGTTGGGCTTGCCGGTCAGAACGCAGGCGTCATTCACCAGGTACCGAGTCTGAAAGTTGTCGGTGCCATCGGCGATGACGTCGTAGTCCTTGAAGATCTCAAGCGCATTGGCGCTGGTCAGCATCGTGTTGTGCTTCACGATGTTGACGTTCTTGTTCAGACCTTTCAGCATCAGTTCGGCACTGTCCACCTTCAACATGCCGACGGTCTGCTGTGAGTGGATGACCTGCCGCTGCAGGTTGCTTTCGTCCACTGTGTCGAAGTCGACCAGGCCAATGGTGCCCACGCCGGCCGCAGTTAGATACAGCGCCAGCGGAGCGCCCAGGCCTCCGGTGCCCACGCACAACACCTTGGCCGCCTTCAGCTTGCGCTGACCGTCCATGCCCACCTCGGGCAGGATCAGGTGGCGCGAGTAGCGCGCGATCTCTTCATTGGACAGCTTGGGCAGTTCGGCCGTGACCGGCTCTGCAAGTGCCTCTTCGGCAATGGCGGGAGCGCCGCCCGCAATCGAAGGGATAATCGAAAGCTCGTCGTCCGCCTTCAGCGCCGTGTTGTCTTTCTCTGGCAGGTCGCGGATATCGTCGTCGTTCACGTAGACATTCACAAAGGACCGCAGCTTGCCTTCAGAGCCGAACAGGTGCTGCTTCAGGTCGGGGTGCGCCTCGGTCAACTTGGCAAGGGCTTCTTTCACGTTGGCCGCATCGACTTCAACGGTAGACTTTTGGCCGGTGAAGGCGCGCAGCGGTGTGGGAATCAGAATCGTCATGGCTTCCTTTGGATTGTGGCTGCTGGTAATTGGATGCGGGTACTTAATTCGAGTGGTAAGGGAAAGGTGCTCGTCAACCTGAGCGTCGCTGTTCCTTGAAGTTTCCGTTCTTACGTCATTCTGAGCACAGCGGAGTCAAAGGACCAGCTTCGTTCGGCTTAGGCGGCTGCGTATGGAAAGCAGGTCCTTCGACTACGCACTCAGGATGACAATGAATCTGGTGGCTCGAAGGTTTTTCTGACGACTAGTCGATCGTGATCGGCTGGTCGTCAAACTGCTTGTCCTGTTCGCCGGTGCCGCGCAGAAGGAATGCATTCGTCACCTCGGCCTTGCCCTGCGCGACGGCCGTGATGACGTAACTACAGCCATACCAGTGCGCTTCGGCAAAATCTGTGGTGGACCACTGCGCCGGATGATCGGGGTGCGAGTGGTAGAAGCCGACAATGTCCAGGCCCTTCTTGCGACCGGCACGCTGCGCCGCGATCAGTTCCTGCGGTGCAATGTGGTAGCGGTTGTGTGCGGAATCGGTGCGGGTATTGCCCGCGCGCATCAACTCGGCCACCTGGTTCGTCTCACCCGCATGGCCCAGCAAGATGCCGCAGCACTCGTGCGGGTAGGTCTCTTCGCCATGGGCGCGCAGGGCTTCGTAGTCGGCTTGGGTCAGCTTCAGCATGGATGCCACCAGTCTAATCTTCCATCCAAAAGCGTTCGCTCAGATACTTTTCGGCGCCGTCGCAGAGCACGGTTACGATGACGGCTTCACGGCCCGCAGCGTACTCTTCCTCTGCGATCTGCAGGGCAGTGTTCACGTTGGCACCGGCTGAGACGCCCACCAGCAGGCCTTCTTCACGCCCCAGCCGCTTGCACATAGCGTAGGCGGGTTCCGTTTCGGCCCAGATGTTGCGGTCGGCCAATGAGGGGTCGTAAATGGGCGGCACGATAGCCGTGGGCATGTGTTTCAGGCCTTCCAGGCCGGTAAACGGCGAGTCAGGCTGCATGCTGATGCAACGGATCTCCGGATTCAACTCGCGAAAGCGCCGGGTGCAGCCCATGAAGGTGCCGCTGGTGCCCATGGCCGCGATGAAGTGGGTGACTGTGCCTTCTGTCTGCTGCCAGATCTCGTTGGCCGTGGTGCGGTAATGGGCCAGCCAATTGTTGTTGTTGCCGTACTGGTCGGCGTAGAAGTACTTTTCCGGCGAGGCCTGGTAGAGTTCGCGCACCTTTCGGATGGCACCATCGGAACCATCGCCGGCAGGCGTGAAAATCACCTCGGCACCATAGGCGTGAAGCATTTTCTTGCGTTCCGGGCTAGCGCTTGCGGGTACACACAGCGTCACGGGGAACTGCAGCGCCGCTCCCAGCATGGCATAGGCAATGCCGGTGTTGCCGCTAGTTGCGTCCAGCAGGGAACGCTCTGGTTGCGCGTCGCCCAGTTCGCCCGCAGCCATAGCGGCGCGAACGATCGACGACGCCGGACGGTCTTTCACCGAGCCGCCGGGGTTCGCGAACTCTGCCTTGCCCAGCAGCGTAATGCCAGGCAGGTGCGCCACAATACGGTCGAGCCGCAGCATGGGCGTATTGCCAATGCGGTCGATGACGGCCTGCCCGAGCTTGGTGGGTGCCGCTATTGCCGATGCCGTTCCCATGCAATCCACTCCTGTGCGCACTCGCGCCACTTCATCCGATGTGCGAAAGTAAATCCTAGTCGCCGCTTCCTTCTGCAGACACATGCCGAAAGACGCGTCAAAAAGCTACAGGTTACAGACGAGGTCGGCAAACCACATGATCTTCCGAAAGAAAGCTCCCAAGCGCACCTTCAACGACGTTCTTGCAAGCCTGGGCGCGCTGAAGTTTGATGTTGCCTCTGCCGGAGAGGGTGCAGGCGGAGTACGCGTTGCGGGTGCGTACCGCGTGTCGAAGTACGGCTGCGCCGCAGAGATTGCTCCATCGCCGGCGGTCAGTGAAAAAATTGTGCCGCAGCCTGCACCCGCCGAGATTGTCACCAGGGCGGGCTTTCTGCTGAATGGCCAGATTTCGCGCATCCTGGACCGGGGCTACCAGAAGTTTCTAAAGACGCCCAAACTCGAGATTGTGGCAACCGCCGACCACCTGCGCGCGCTGCACCAGTTCAGCGAAGAACTGGATGAAGCTGCCGGCACCACCATGCTGTACAACGAGAGCCTGGGCACCACCAGCGACAGCTACATGTATGACCGGGTCAAGGGCAGGGAAACACACCTGGGACACGCGGCGCGCACGCCGGACGCCCTGCAACGATCCTCAGAAGTTACCGGCAGCAGCACTGACTCCGCAAACGACGTGTAGCGCGGTCAGGCTTTTCCGCGGGTGCGCTGCCATTCCCGGTACGCGTCGCTTTTGCCTATGCCGCGTTCGCGCGCTACCTGCTTCAAAGCGTCT
>JBPBPZ010000074.1:0-11744 GCA_050954525.1 Janthinobacterium lividum | reverse complement strand
GTGAAGCCCAATTGCGGGCGCGAGACTGGCTGCAGCAGGTGGAACTGGGCGACCGCCTGCACCACCGCTCTGGCGAGCTTTCCGGGGGCGAACAGCAGCGCGTTTCGCTGGCGCGAGCGCTGATCACAGAGCCAAAGCTGCTGCTGGCAGATGAGCCCACCGGCGACCTGGACAACCGCACGGCCGAGGTTGTTTTTGGCTTGTTGGAGCGTCTGCACCGTGCTCACGGCCTCACCTCGGTTCTGGTGACCCATCACCTTGGTTTCGCGCAACGATGCAATCGCGTGCTGATGTTGCGCGAAGGCAAACTCCTGCCATCTGAACTTTAGAACTGGTTTCAAAACAGTCCAGCAGCGTAACGCAGTCGCATCGTTTTTCAACAGGCAACGTCTAAAATCCATGCAGCGAATGGGTTTGCCTGATAACGTGTTGCCTAAGTTCGTGGGCAGTTCGCGACTGGCTTCCAACGGGTAAACTGAAGGCTGTAAGGATGTGGGAAGCGATCATCTTTGATGGTTCGTGTTCCAGGTGTTTCCGCATCCGGCAATTTTTGCGGTGCGGAGACGGGCAAGGAACCACAGGCCTCCATTGCGGCTACAAGCCGCCCTGGGGCGCTAGGGGGAGCATGTTCGAGCGTTATACCGAAAAAGCGCGGCGCGTCATTTTCTTCGCGCGCTACGAAGCCAGTCAGTTCGGCTCACCCTACATTGAAACGGAGCACCTCCTTTTAGGATTGCTCCGCGAAGACAAGGCGCTGACCAACCGGTTCCTCCGTTCGCATGCGTCGGTGGAATCGATCCGCAAACAAATTGAAGGTCACACCACTATTCGCGAGAAGGTGTCGACCTCCGTCGATCTTCCCCTTTCGAACGAGTGCAAGCGCGTGCTGGCGTACGCCGCCGAAGAAGCGGAGCGACTGAGCCACAAACATATCGGCACGGAGCACCTCCTGCTGGGTCTTCTGCGGGAAGAAAAATGCTTCGCAGCAGAGATCCTGATGGAACGTGGCCTGCGCCTGCCTACTATCCGCGAAGAACTGCAGCGCACCACCCAGGACAAACCCGCACAGCAGCAGCAAGGCAAGCAGCAGCGCGCCAGCGGCGCTCCAGCGGCAGAGCAGAGCATGTTGGCAGAGTTCTCGCGCGACCTGACGCAAGCCGCCATGGATCAGCAGTTGGATCCGCTGGTTGGCCGCGACACAGAGGTGGATCGCGTCATCCAGATTCTGTGCCGTCGGACAAAGAACAACCCTGTCCTGATCGGTGAGCCGGGTGTTGGCAAAACTGCCATCGTCGAAGGTCTCGCGCAAAAGATCTCCGACGGTGAAGTTCCCAGCTTTCTGGCGGATAAGCGCGTCCTCTCACTGGACCTGTCACTGATCGTCGCCGGCACCAAGTACCGCGGCCAGTTCGAAGAGCGACTGAAGACCATCATGAAAGAGTTGATGGAGAACCAAAACTCCATCGTGTTCATCGATGAGCTTCACACCCTTGTTGGCGCGGGCTCCGCGGAAGGGTCGTTGGATGCCGCAAACATCCTGAAGCCTGCGCTGAGCCGTGGAGAGATCCAGTGCATTGGAGCGACCACACCGGCTGAGTTCCGCAAATCGATTGAGAAGGACCGCTCTCTTGAGCGGCGTTTCCAGGCGGTGAAAGTGCCACCGCCGAACGAAGAAGATGCCATCAAGATCATCATGGGCATTAAGGACAAGTACGAGAAGTTCCACGCCGTCAGCTACACCGACGACGCAATTACGTATTCGGTCACACACTCCAGCCGTTACATTCCGGACCGTTTCCTGCCCGATAAGGCCATCGATCTGATTGACGAGGCGGGTGCGCGCGTGAAGCTACGCCAAACCACGCTGCCGGAAGAGCTTACCGAGGTCCAGAAGCGGATCAAGTTCATTGTGCATCGGATGGAAAATGCCATTGCAAACCACGAGTTTGAAAAGGCCCGTTTCTATTCGGACGAAGAGCGTAAGGAACGCGAGAACCTGCGCGCGTTGCGTGACAAGTACCACCTTGACGATTCTTCCTCGGGCATTGTGACCAAGGAAGACATCGAAGATGTGGTCAGCCGCTGGACCGGCGTTCCAATCACCTCGTTGAAGGAAGAAGAGACCGCGAAGCTGCTGCGGGTCGAAGAAGAGCTGCACAAGCGCGTCATCTCGCAGGAGAAGGCAATCAGTGCCCTGTCTCGTGCGATCCGACGGTCACGTGCCGGCCTCAAGAACCCGTCGCGCCCAATCGGCTCGTTCCTGTTCCTGGGACCTACCGGCGTCGGCAAAACGGAGATGGCACGCACCCTGGCGCAATTTCTCTTCGGTTCCGACAAGTCGCTGATCCGCTTCGACATGTCGGAGTTTATGGAGAAGCATTCGGTAAGCAAGCTGATTGGTTCGCCTCCGGGGTATGTGGGTTATGAAGAGGGTGGTCAGCTTACCGAACGGGTAAAGCGGTCTCCATACTCCGTGGTTTTGCTCGACGAAATTGAGAAGGCACATCCTGACGTGTTCAACCTGTTGTTGCAGGTCTTTGAAGACGGTCACCTGACGGATGGTCTGGGCAATACGGTCGACTTCAAGAACACGATTCTCATCATGACGTCGAACATCGGCGCCAAGCACCTGATGAAGCGTGAAGGCTTGGGCTTCCAGTCGAACAAGGATGAAGTCGTCATGGAGAAGATGGAAGAGATGGTTAAGGGTGAGGTCAAGCGGACCTTTAACCCGGAGTTCATCAACCGTCTTGACGAAATTATCGTCTTCACGGCCCTGTCGGATGCCGACCTGATGCAGATTCTGGAGCTGCTGGTACAGAGCCTGAATGTGAATCTGGTACACAAGGCGATCACCATTTCTGTGAACGACGAGGCCAAGAAGTGGATCCTCGACAAAACGCTGGTGGACCGTTCCTACGGTGCGCGTCCCCTGCGCCGCGCGCTGCAACGCTACGTCGAAGACCCTCTGTCAGAAGCCTTGATTGCGGGACAAATCACGCAACGACCTGCCTTCCTGGAGGTTTACCTGGGCAGCGACCAACTGCACTATCGTCCGGTAGCGCAGGAAGGTGAAGAGCAGGTGGAAGGCGCGGCTCTCTCACTCATCTAGAAAGTGCACCTAGCAACAGCAAAAAGGGGAGGCCATTGGCCTCCCCTTTTTGTCCCAAATTGTTTAAACCAGTGAACTGCCCTTCTTGGCAGTTGTCTGCACCGCATCGACGGTGGTGTCTGCCAGGCTCGCCAGCTTGTCCTTCGCGTCGTTGTAGGCGCTGGTCAGCGAATCTGTTGCACTCGCATAGGCCTCATCCAGCTGACTCGCGCGTTTTTTGTACGAAGACTGCGCCTCCTTGGTGAGCCTTTCCGCCTGATCCTTCAGGTAGTCGCCTGCGTCGCCAACATAATCTTCCGCATCGTCATATGCTTTGCCGATCTTCTTGCGTGTCTCGTCGCCCGACTGTGGCGCGTAGAGCAGCGCAACGATGGAACCCGCGGTAATGCCGGAGATGAATGCAATCCAAAAGCTTTTGCTGCTCATAAGTCCTCGCTTCCGTGCTGTGAAGTTTCGTTGCGTGTGATGGGCACGAACTGGCGCAGGTTGTCCCTCCGTGTGGTGCCTGGCTTACTTGAGCGCTGCCAGTTCCCTTGCCCGGACGAAAATGCGGGTGAACATCGCCCGATCAAGCCTTCCCGTATTGGTATTGCGCAGCGACGGATGGTAGCTCGCCAGCAGAACCATGCCGTTCGGCAGACGGTACTCCACACCGTGGCCGAATGGGTACTCACGGCGAGAGCGAATCACGCCTTCTCCTATGAGGAAGTTCAGGTATCCATCGAACGCAATGCGCCCAAGCGCAACGACTACACGCAGCCGCTTCAGCGCGTGGATCTCTGCGGAAAGGTGTGAGGCGCAGTTGCGAATCTCCTGCGGCGTTGGCTTATCCGCAGGTGGAGCACATCGGCAAATGGACGCGATGCGGGCGTAGCGCAGCTTCAGTCCGTCATCACGCGAGGTGGCGTTGGCCTGGCTGGCAAACCCGGTTTCATATAGGACCGGGTACATAAAGTTGCCGGCACCGTCCCCCGTAAAAGGTCTGCCGGTACGGTTGGCTCCATGTGCGCCCGGTGCCAGGCCCACGATCAGGACGCGTGCATTGGGATCACCGAAGCCCGGCACAGGAAGCGTCCAGTAGTCCCAATCCAGGTAGGCACGCCGCTTCGTCTCGCCAAGCGCCGTGCAGTAGGCGCGCAGCCGAGGACACCGGGTACATGCGACTACGTTGGCGCTGATGGTAAGCAGTTCCGCTGGGATGTGAACACTTCGGGCAGAGGACATGATCTATTGCATGATATCGGTCGGCACGGCGCCCCTTTTCAGATCCATTCTGCTGTCGTGCAGGGCCGTCCGTTTGACCCCCCGTGCGCGTGTCCGTACCATGAGAACAGCCGGTAGAGATGCCTGCGGCAGCCGTGCCGCAGCCCACCGCACAGACCCATCCAGAAGGCATCGATTTTGACTCCGAACGAAACAGAAGAAGCAGTCGGGATGACCCCGGTTGAAGCCGTAGAGCAGCCTGAGCAGACCCAGGACAACAGCGATTCCAGCGGACTTATCCGTCCACAGAGTCCTGCCCTTAACCCTGAACTGACACGCGAAGTTGCCGTTGAAGTGCCAGCGGACGAGGTCAGCAAGGCGTTCTCCAAGATCGTTCGCCGCTATCAGAAAATGGCTCGCATCCCAGGCTTTCGTGCAGGCAAGGTGCCGGAGTCGTTAATCCGCGGTCGCTTTGCCAAGGAGGTTCGGCAGGAAGTGATGGATTCGCTGGTTCAGGATCGCTTCCGCTCCGAGATGGAGTCTGCGAACCTTCAACCTATTTCCCAGCCTCAGATCATTGAACTGAACCTGCAGGATGAGCAGCCGCTGCGCTTCCGTGCCCAGTTTGAGGTTGCCCCCGTGGTGGACGTGACCGGCTATGAGACCGTCACGGTAGAACGGCCTTCGGTGCAGTTGGAAGACGCAGAGTACGACGCTGAACTGGACCGTGTCATGGATGCCCATGCCACGATCGAGACCGTGGAAGACGACCGTCCGCTGGCTGATGGTGACTGGGCTGAGATCAGCTTCAAGGGTGCTCGCCGCAAGACTGAAGGCGAGACCATCCCCGAAGAGGCTGCCGAGACCGACGAGATCGAAGGCGAGGACGTCATGGTGGAGATCGGCGGCAAGAACACATTGCCCGCCTTCAACGATGCGTTGCGCGGACAGTCAAAGGGGCAGGAGTTTGATCTGGAAGTGGTTTACCCAGCAGATTTCGGTGACGTTCGCCTGGCTGGTCTGACCATCGATTACAACGTGAAGGTCAACGCCATCAAACGCAAAACCTACCCGGAGAAGAACGACGACTTTGCCAAGCAGCTCGGCGACTTCGAAACTTGGGATGCGTTTTCTAGTACGTTGCGAGAGAACGCGACCAACGGCAAGAAGCAGAACGCAGAGAACGAGGCCAAGGGCAAGCTTGTTGACACCCTGGTGGAGAAGTTTAACTTCCCAGTGCCTGAGAGCTTTGTGCAGCAGCAGATTGACGTTCGTTTGGACCGTGGCCTCCGCGCCCTGGCGCAGCAAGGCATGACGCGCGAGCAGATGCAGACGCTTGACTTTGCCCGCTTACGGGACGCGCAGCGCGACGAGGCTGTGAAGGAAGTAAAGGCGTCCTTGATCCTGGATAAGATCGCTGAGACCACCGACGTCCAAGTGAAGGACGAGGATGTGGAACGCGAACTGATGATCCTATCCATGCAGTCGCGTGAGCCGCTGGAACAGCTCCGTGAGCGCCTGAGCGGAGATGGCAGCATCAATCGCATCCGCGAGCAGATGCGGCGGGAAGCAACGGCTACGGCGCTTTACGAAAAGATGGCGTAGGCAGAACATCTGGGCGGGGCCATTTTGGCCTCGCCCGCCTGTCTTTACCCTGATCAACACAGAGCACGACGGAACACGAGGAGAATATGGGTCTGATTCCAATGGTGCTCGAGCAGACGAGCCGGGGCGAACGCTCCTACGACATCTACAGTCGTCTGCTCCGCGACAACATTATCTTTCTTGGAACTCCGATTGACGACAATGTCGGCAACCTGATCATCGCGCAGCTTTTGTTCCTGTCGGGTGAAGATCCTGACAAGGACATCCAGTTGTACATCAACTCGCCGGGCGGCTCCGTCAGCGCAGGCATGGCGATTTACGACACCATGCAGTACATCAAGAACGACGTATCCACGTTGTGCATCGGTCAGGCCGCCAGCATGGGTGCTTTCCTGTTGATGGCCGGCAAGCAGGGCAAGCGCTTCTCCCTGCCAAACTCTCGCATCCTTATCCACCAGCCCTTGATCATGGGCGGCGGTATTCAGGGTCAGGCAACCGAGATCGATATTCATGCCCGCGAGATCCTCCGGCTTCGCGAGCGTATGAACAGGATCATGGCAGAGCATAGCGGCCAGACCTTTGAGCAGATCGAACGCGACACGGACCGCGACTTCACCATGGGCGCGCAGCAGGCCAAGGAGTACGGCCTGATCGACGACATCATCACGCGTCCACGCACCTAGGCAACATAGCTGCTTTGATAATGGGTTCGGCTTCGGCCGGACCCATCTCGCTTCTGCTTTCGCTACTGTGCAGACACGCACGACCAGGTGGCGCTTGTCTGCACAGTAGCGCTCGCCAGCGGGTGTAAACTTGACTGTGCCGGTGGGTCTTGCCCGGTAAGGAGTTGTCAATCCGTATGAAGACTTCCAAAGGCTCTGACGACTCACTCCGCTGCTCTTTTTGCCACAAATCACAGGACACTGTTGCCAAGCTGATCTCCTCTCCTTCGGATTATCCGCGCGCGTACATCTGTGACGAGTGCGTCGCGGTCTGTAACTCGATTCTGGACGATGATCGTACCGAAGTGCAGGCAGGGCAGCCGCCCGCTCACCTTCCCAAGCCGCATGAAGTGAAAGCCTTCCTCGATGAATACGTCATCGGGCAAGACGTCACAAAGAAGAAACTAGCTGTCGCGGTCTACAACCACTACAAACGCATCCAGATGAACCGTACTCGCGGCAATGATGTGGAACTAGCAAAGTCCAACATTCTGCTGGTCGGACCAACCGGCAGCGGCAAGACGCTGCTGGCGCAGACCCTGGCGAAGATGCTGGATGTGCCGTTCGCAATTGTCGATGCCACAACCCTGACTGAAGCGGGTTACGTCGGTGAGGACGTCGAAAACATCATCCTGAAACTGCTGCAGGCCGCTGATGGCGATGTGCAAAAGACGCAGAGCGGCATCATCTATATCGATGAGATCGACAAGATCGGACGCAAGGATGAGAACCCTTCCATCACCCGCGATGTCAGCGGAGAAGGCGTCCAACAGGCTCTCCTGAAGCTGCTTGAGGGCACCATCGCGAACGTGCCTCCCCAGGGCGGGCGCAAGCACCCGCACCAGGAGTTTACGATCGTTGACACCACCAACATCCTGTTCATCTGCGGCGGAGCGTTCGTAGGGCTTGAGAAGGTCATTGGCCGCCGCATCGGTAAAAAGGCGCTCGGCTTCAAGACAGCTGGGCAGGATCAGAAAGAAGCAGAAGTTACGCCGATTCGAGCACAGCGGGACACTGAACTTCTGCGGCAGGCCGAACCCCAGGATTTGTTGAAGTACGGCTTGATCCCGGAGTTTGTGGGCCGTCTTCCCGTACTCGGCATCCTGGATGAACTGGACGAGGCCGCACTCGTAGACATTCTTACCCGCCCACGCAATGCCATCTTGAAGCAGTATGCAAAGCTTTTCGAGTATGAGGGAGTCAAGGTGACCTTCACACCCGATGCTGCGCAAGCCGTGGCGCACGAGGCGCTGCAGCGTAAGGTCGGCGCGCGCGGTCTTCGTATGATCCTGGAAGAACTTATGCTGGACTTGATGTACACCATCCCGACGAACAAGAAGGTCAAGGAAGTCGAGATTACGGCAGAGATGGTGAAGCAGAGGAATGTAACACTTCCTGTACAGCTTGAGAAAGCTGGCTAAACCACGCTTGGACCGGTGTGGGCGCTGAGAGGCTGAATCTCAGCGCCCTTCCCTTTTGGTCACAGCAAACGTTGAAGCTAACCGCCATTAACTCCGCCGATTGTTCTTACGGTGACCCTTGAACCTAGCGATTACAATCGCGTGAAGCATCTGCGTGGCACCCGCATCGGGAGGGCTTGCGCAGACGTCTAATGGAGCAGATATGCCTAAGCCAACAGCTACCCCGAGCGGCGACGTACGTAAGCTCCCCATGATGCCCATCCGCGACATGGTCATCTTTCCGCACATGATGACCCCATTTGTTGTAGGACGTGAGTCCAGTGTGCGTGCTTTGGAAGAAGCCCTCACTGGAGATCGGAAAATCTTCCTGGCAACGCAGCACGATGCGAGCATCGACGAGCCCAGCGGCGACGACATCTTTGAGACGGGCACCATCGGCAACATCGTGCAAAGCGTCAAGATGCCAGACGGCAACATCAAGGTGCTGGTGGAAGGTGTTGAGCGTGCGCGCACGCTGGAATTGAACGATGAAGATGGTTTTTTCGTTGCGACTGTGCGCACAGGTAAGTCCGAACTGGTCGTGACGCCCCAGATCGAACAGCTGATGCAACTGGTACAAACCCGTTTCGAACAGCACTTGAAGCTTCAGCAATCGTTGAACTACGAGACTGTAGTTGCAAGTGTCAGGACCGACGAGCCGACCAAGCTTGCCGACGTAATCGCGGCAAACCTGCAGTTGTCCATCGAGGAGAAGCAGGAACTCCTCGATATTTTCGATCCAGCAGAACGGCTCGCGCGCATTGCCGACGTTCTCGACATCGCCATTGAGAAGCTGAACGTCGATCGTACCGTGCAGTCTCGCGTAAAGCGGCAGATGGAGCGGGCGCAGAAAGAGTACTACCTCAACGAAAAGATCAAGGCCATTCAGAAGGAGCTTGGCCGCGGTGAGAAGAGCGAGTGGGATGAGCTGAAGAAGAAGATCGAAGCCGCGGGTATGCCCAAGGAAGTCTTCGACAAGGCGACTCAGGAATTAAAGAAGCTGGAAGCGATGCCACCGATGTCGGCGGAGTCGACAGTGTCGCGGAACTACCTCGACTGGCTATTGGCTGTGCCGTGGAAGAAGCGTTCGAAGGACATCCGCAGCATCGACCATGCTGAGAAGATCTTGAATGAAGACCACTACGGCCTGCCCAAGATCAAGGACCGCATCCTTGAGTTCCTTGCAGTGCGGCAATTAGTTAAGAACCCGAAGGGTTCCATCCTTTGCTTTGTTGGACCTCCAGGGGTCGGCAAAACCTCACTTGGCATGTCAATCGCAAAGGCAACAGGCCGCAAGTTTGTGCGCATGTCACTGGGCGGTGTTCGCGATGAAGCGGAGATCCGTGGTCATCGGCGCACGTACATTGGTTCCCTGCCTGGGCAGATCATCCAGAGCATGAAGAAGGCAGGTACGAAGAATCCTGTCATCATGCTGGACGAGATCGACAAGATGGCAGCCGACTTCCGCGGAGATCCGGCATCCGCCCTGCTGGAGGTTCTGGACCCGGAACAGAATGCCACGTTCCAGGACCACTACCTTGACGTGGAGTACGACCTTTCGCAGGTGCTGTTCATTGCCACGGCGAATGTTCTGCACACAATCCCCGGTCCGCTGCAGGACCGCATGGAAGTGCTGCGGCTCCATGGCTACACAGAAGTTGAAAAGCTGGAGATCGCCAAACAGTACCTGGTGAAGAAGCAGAGAGAAGCCACTGGGCTGACGGAACAGAACATCGAGATGACGGACGAGGGGCTGAAGGAGCTGATCCGCGGCTACACGCGCGAAGCTGGTGTCCGCAACCTGGAGCGTGAGATCGGGAACGTCTGTCGCAAGGTCGTGCGCCGCGTCGTAAAGCAGGGTGAGAAGCACGAGAAAGAATCGATTACGGGAGCGAACATCTCCGATTTCCTTGGAGCGCAGAAGTTCCGAGATTCTGTGGTCCAGGAGAAATCCGAAATCGGGCTCGTAACCGGCTTGGCGTGGACAGAGGTGGGCGGAAGCATCCTGCAGACAGAAGTACAGGTGCTGGATGGCAAGGGTAAGCTCACCACGACAGGTCAGCTTGGCGATGTCATGACAGAGTCGGCGCAGGCTGCTCTTAGCTATGTGCGCTCGCGGTCACACCATCTCGGCCTGCCCAAAGATTTCTATCGCAACATCGATATCCATGTGCACGTGCCTGAAGGTGCCATTCCGAAGGACGGCCCGTCAGCCGGCATCACGTTAGCGACGGCGCTGACAAGCGCGCTGACCCACATCCCGGTCCGACGTGATATCGCCATGACGGGGGAGATCACGTTGCGCGGCAAGGTGCTTCCAATCGGCGGGTTGAAAGAGAAGCTACTGGCTGCTCACCGCGCCGGCATCCGTGAGGCTGTGATGCCAAAGGATAACGAGCGGGATTTTGCAGAGTTGCCCCAGCTGATCAAAGACGAGATGAAGCTGCACTTTGTCGCTGAAATGGACGAGGTGTTAGCAATCGCGCTTGAGGGTGGCCTGCCTAAACTGGCAGAGGAGACACCCGAGGCACTGGCGAAAACCATGCCTCCACCACAGAACCTGCACGTACCCGGAACTGAAGCGCGTCAGTAAGCGAACAGAAGAAAAGGGCCGACGGTTGTCGGCCCTTTCCTTGTTGAAGATTGATTATTAAGCTTTGCGTCCACCGATGAAGTGACCGATCAGCGAAATAACCCAGACGATAGCAAGAATGTGAATGGCGAGGCTGGCTCCATGGGTGAACACTTCACCCAGAATCCACAGCAGGAACAGAACACCGGCTATCCCAAGAAACATATAACGAAACTCCTCCGATGCCTTGCTTCAGCGGGCATACGAAGATGTAGAGGGATGCTTTCCCGGGGAAGTTGTATACCGTCAAACATTCTGAAGGATCATCCGCAAATCAGCGGCTGCCACCCGCAATCGAAGGGATGAACATAATCTCGTCGCGATCCTGAAACTGGTAGGCGTCCCCGCCCAAAAATCGGATGTCCTCATCGTTGACGTACACGTTAATGAACTTGCGCAAGGTGCCATCAGTGTCCTTGATGTGAGCGCCAAGTTCGGGAAACTTCGCACCCAGGTCATCGACCAGGCCCGGCAAGTTGCTGGCTTCAGACTGGACCTGATTGGTTCCGGCTGTATGCCGCGAGAACGCGGCCGGTAACATCACTCGAATCAACTTCAATCTCCTTCGGCGAGAGCCAGTTCGGGCTCCGCGGTTACGCCGTCCAGTTCGTTTATGTAATCTTCAAAGTCAGCCAGACGCGGGCGCACAGCCCGGCCAAGCGTGAACCGATCGCTGATGCAATCTGTCGTCTTCAGGCCGTTGCCCGTGATGCAAACCACGGTGGTCTCGTCTGCACCGATGCGTCCCTGTGCAATCAGGCGCGCGGTGACTGCTGTAGTCACACCGCCAGCCGTCTCGGTAAAGATGCCCTCAGTCTCCGCAAGCTCTTGAATACCGGATACCACCTCAACGTCGGAGACGTCCTCTGCCCAGCCACCGGTCTCACGAACCATGCGGGATGCGAAGGGACCATCTGCTGGGTTCCCGATGGCAAGGGATCGGGCAATCGTGTTTGGTCGCTGTGGGGTAATGGTTTCTGTGTTGTTCTTGACTGCCTGCGTAATGGGAG
>JBPBPZ010000105.1:0-11752 GCA_050954525.1 Janthinobacterium lividum | reverse complement strand
ATTGAGAACGACGTGCGGATCAGTGTATCTAGTCGGTCGATGCCACGACAGATCAGATGACCGCACGAGTATTCGCTCGAGAGGTGGATCATGAAGGCCCGAACTGTTTCGCGGCAGGTGTCGAGGTGCTTGGTTCCTCTACTCGCTTCTTCAGCTTTAGGGCTATCGCTTGCTGCTCAAGATGTTGCAGCTTCTCCCAGCACCGGCGTGACCTACACGTTGCGGGTCTTCGATGATCTGATCCAGGTGCCGACGCTCGTTCTGAGCCGAGACTTCGAAGTTCGTTCGACGCTCGGACCAAAGAACTTTACCTTGCGCATCGATAAAGGCCGTTCATTCCACCCGCAAACAGTTCGTAGAGAGGAAGATGATCCCATCACACTTGCTCTCTTTCTTGATGCACATGGCAAGCCTAAACAGGGGCTCTCTGCTGGCCTGCTGAACTACCGCCAAGCCAGCGACCCTTTCAAGGAAAACGATCAGATCAGTATTTTTGCGAGCGACTGTGGTTTCGTGGGAACCGCAGGCTTTGTGCCCGCTTCACTAAGTATCCTGCATCTGCTAGCCGGAAATCTTCTTCGAGCCCCAAACCTCCATGAAGGCACGTCGGAGGACCAGTCATGCCGAGAGGGTCAACCTGTGCTCAGCCGGATCAATGCTGCACTTGCGCGGTTGGCGGAGCGGCCGGGAAGACGAGTCCTCGTGGTGCTCTCCGATGGGGAAGATGATGATCTTGGCAGTGGATGGACCTCCTTGAGGGACCACGCAAACGCGAACAGTATCTCGGTCTTCGCCTTACGGCCCAGTACCGTGAAAAAGCATTGGGAACCGAGGAAATACAGCTCCTATGCAGGAGTTCTTCTTGCACCTGAAGATCCCCTATCGGATCTCTGCCGCTCATCCGGTGGATTGCTTCTCTCCACATCGAAAGAAAACGTCGGAGCGGAACTGAGCCGGATTATCTTGTGGCTGCGAGCGCGGTACATCATCGAGTTCCCCCGACCAGCGAATGGAGTACCTGGCACTCACGCGCTCGATATTACCACTCTGAACCCACGTGACCTAATACGTGCCTCAGGGGTGGTATTTCCGGCGAGAGGGAGCGATCATCCACAGATTGTCCCAGTCTTCCCTTCCCCGGGACAATCCAGAAGAAAGAGCGTTGACGGATCAGCACTTACATATCAGAGAGCGACGGCACCACAACTCTCAGGGGACGGGAGTTGAAGAGATTGCTGCGCGTACTTCATCCGCACTCAACTGTAGGGTCCCTATACGGTCCGTTGAGAGGTCGTGCACGCCAACTCGAATGGTCTCATCTCCTGCTGCCTGCAGCGCAATCGCGCTGTGTAGCTTTAAGCCACTTTCCATCATTGCCTGGTAGCGTTCGGGCGTAAGGACGATGGTGGCACGGTCTTGGCGGGTGTCAAGCAGCTTTTCGTTCGAATCGTACAGTGCTGTGCCGAGATCAACAGTTCCATGCATTCTTCCGTCAACTTGAGGTTCAAAGGAAAGGCTCGATATATCGATGGAAAGGTTGAGGGAGACCGTATTGTGAGGTTGCTTGGCCAACGCTGCATCCCCTATGACCTGTGCTGGGTCTGTCCCTTGTGAAATTGCAGGGCGCACAGAGAAGACGATCTGAGTACTCGGCAGAGCGAGTGGATCCATTGCATGAGCAAGGGCCGGGCCCGCTGCGATCTTACCCCCTGCTGTGGAAGGCATGAAATAGCCGTTACGGTAGGTAAGACGCAGATCCTTCCCAGCGACCGTGACCTGGATTGAGCGAAACCGGCCTTTGTCTTCTCCAGGCGGCGGAGCGTAGGTGAGGGTGTAGAACTCTGATCCAAGCCGGGTCGCCTGTCGAAAGGCTCCCACTAGGTCATTGGTATCCAGGAATGCTTTGCCTCCTGTGGCGAGGGCAATCTCCTCCATTGCGTGGTGCTGTTGATACCGTTGGTCTTGGAACTTATCATCCATGCTCCCGTACGCGGGATTGCCAGTCATTCGTTCCGCAGCCAAGGGCTCAGTGCGATGGTTCTCTGTCGCCTTCCCATTGGATGGAGCGTTTACCACCCCACTTGGATCAACTGGATATATGGCGACGCCAGCACCGGCCAGCAAGGCCAGCGCCTGCTTAAACGCTTGACGTGTGTCATCCGGCCCAGGCAGTGCCATGTTGGGGTTCAGGATGGCACGCAGAGTGTCGAAAGGCAAAGCTCCCGCAACCCAGATCATATTTTTCCGCGAGGTCCCGCCACCTAGAAAGCGTGCGAGCTCTGTCATCGCACTCAAGGTTTGCTGGGTACGAAGACTGAGCTGCTGGGAGTCGGCCTGGGCATTCGAAGCCACCAGGCC
The DNA here is from genome assembly GCA_050954525.1 of Janthinobacterium lividum. GTDB lineage: Bacteria > Acidobacteriota > Terriglobia > Terriglobales > Acidobacteriaceae > Terriglobus. The sequence goes on along the minus strand of JBPBPZ010000105.1, from coordinate 9,394 downwards.
GCTTTCCAATCCCTCAAGAGCCTGTCGGATTCTAGGGTTCGCGGTACGTTGAATCTGCTTCTCAAAGTCCACCACAGCCGGATCGACTCCACTACCACCGTTCCGCAACAGCGGTGAGAACTTGTTGCCCTGCTTGAGCAGGGCAACTTTAAGCAACCTCGGATCGCTTGTGAAGTCCTGCAAGAGTCGGAGCTTTGTGTTGAGCGAGAAGATCGCGGTGGGCACTCCCGACTGCTGCGTGTTCACGAACTTGACCAATTGGTCGCGCATGAAGGGTTGCACTTCAGGCGGCGTATTCAGCCAATCCAATACAAGGACGTTCTCTGTGGCACTTTTCAACACAGGGGGCATGTTGGTAAAAACCCCCAGCGGTTCGGGTGCGCCCGCCAGAGGAACCGCCCCCGAGTGTTCGTCGAAAGTTTTGACGGTCTGTTCGACTTTATCTTCACGGACAGTAAACGCTTCCTGCTTCAATCCGTGAACAGGCAGTCCTTTCGAGTCTGTCACTATGACGTCTACGTTTACGAGCGTAGTTTTTGATCGAATGACTAGCGCCGGGTTGACGCCCTGTCCTAGGGCCCCAAGTGCGGCACATATGACAACGATTGTGAGTGGCAGACGTCGCATAGACAGGTCCCTCGTCTTCGATTATGGCCCACACCCCGGTGCCATTAAACCGCATCTAGAAGTAACGGAGTTGGCAAAGCTAAGTATCGAAGGGGTGACGCGGTATCCATCTATATAGAGTCGAGACTGATATTCCAAGAGTGCTTGCCACATTGTGCGGTAAGACCCAATGAACCATTTGCAAATGCGTACTGTACCCGTTCCGTGGTCCGAAAACGGTGAGAGGTTCTTCTACAACACCTTGCTGGGCGCAACTGCTCATGAGGTATTCTCTCGCGCGGCCGCATCCTCTCAGGCCGTATTGACGGGCACGACCGAATCACTTCCCACAAAGCGACTTGAACGAAGCCGCTGCGCGGCGGACGCGTTCGCGTGTGGCTGAGTTAAGGTTGGTGGCGTTGAGTTAGCGTGTGTCGCAGAGAAGGAGGTTCTCTGTGACCCAACTACGTCAGTTGATGCTCGAAGAGCTGGTGCGTCGTAACTACGCCCAGTCCACCATTCGCACGTACATCCGTACCGTTGAGCATTACTCGCAGCACTTCCATTGCTGCCCCGATCAACTTGGCCTGGAGCATATCCGGAAGTATCAAGCGGCCATGTTCCGCACCTGGAAGCTGGCACCGAACACGGTCGCGCAGCGGCTGGCTGCGTTGCGGTTCCTCTATGTTCAGGTGCTCAAGCGAGGCTGGAGTGCGGCTGAGACGCCGTACCCGAAGAAGGTGCTGCACCTGCCCGAGATCCTGACCCAGCAGGAAGTCGCGCGCCTGATCGATGCGACCGAGACCCCGTTTCAGCGCGTCCTGGTGATGACGCTGTACGCCACCGGAGCACGTCGAGCAGAGGTCGCGGCGCTGAAGGTGAGCGACATCGACAGCCAGCGGATGGTGGTTCATATCCGCGGCGGGAAGGGACGCAAGGACCGGGACGTGATGCTCAGTCCGGCGCTGCTGGAAGCGCTGCGCACCTACTGGCGTGGGCTCCGGCACAAGCCAACGGTGTGGCTGTTTCCTGGCAACCGATGGCATACGTCGAGCCGGCCCGTGACGACCAAGGTGCTCTGGACAGCCTGCCGGCAAGCCTCTGTTCGCGCGGGTCTCGAGCACAAGAACATCCATCCGCATACGCTCCGGCACTGCTTCGCGACGCACCTACTCGAAGCCGGCGCTGACCTCCGCACGATCCAGGTTCTGCTCGGGCATCGCGATCTCGAAGAGACCACGATTTATCTGCACCTCTCGAGCAAGCATCTGAGTGCGACCTCCAGTCCGCTCGACACGCTTCAACTTGGAGCGGGAGGAGAAGCCTTACGGAGCGCCTGAGACGTTCCTCGGTCGAGATGGCCGACATCGTTCGCTATGCCGGGCAGGGCTTCGTGGAACGCAGCAGCAGATGGATCAACGGCCAGCATGAGAAGGTACTGGCCGCGATCACGCGCTGCCGCACGGTTGCTCTCGGCGGGCATCGCGACCAGTGCGTCGGCTGCGGACATACGGCCATCTCTTACAACTCGTGTCGTAACCGGCACTGCCCGAAGTGCCAGGGCAACGCGCGCATCCGCTGGCTCCAACAGCGTGAGCGGGAGCTGCTGCCGACCCGCTACGTTCATGCGGTCTTCACGATGCCACGTGAACTGGCTCCACTTGCGCTACACAACAAGCAGGTGATCTATGGCCTGCTGTTCCGGGCCAGTGCCGCCACGCTGCTCGAGGTCGCACGCGACCCTCGCCACCTGGGCGCGGAGATCGGCTTCTTCAGCGTGCTCCACACCTGGAACCAGCGTCTGCAGCACCATCCGCACGTCCACTGCGTCATCGCCGCCGGTGGGCTTGCACCGGATCACGCCAGCTGGATCAGTTCGCGGCGCACCTTCTTCCTGCCGGTCAAGGTGCTCGGACGCGTCTTCCGGGGCAAGTTCCTCGCAGGTCTCAGGGCCGCGTTCCGCGAAGGCAGGCTCGAGTTCCACGGCCATCTTGCATCGCTCTCTGAACCACGCCGCTTCGCCGCCTGGCTCAGAGTCCTGTTCCGCCACGACTGGGTCGTCTACTCCAAGCGGCCCTTCGGCGGACCAGAACACGCTCTGCGCTATCTTGGCGCGTATACCCATCGCGTCGGCATCTCCAACAGCAGGCTGGTCTCCTTCGCTGATGGCGAGGTCAGCTTCCGCTGGCGAGACTCCGCGCATGGCAACAGGAAGCGCGTCATGAGCCTGCCGGCAGACGAGTTCCTCCGCCGCTTCCTGCTCCACCTCGTGCCACGCGGCTTCGTCCGCATCCGCAACTTCGGCTTCCTCGCCAACCGCCAGCGAGCCAAGCTGCTGCCGCTCTGCTTTAGACTGCTTGGCAGCGCGGCCGATCGGACCAGAGGTGAAGACACCGCCGACGAACCCAAGCCATCCGTCACGCTCCCCAAGTGCCCGCTCTGCAGCGGAACCATGCGCGTCGTCGAGCGGCTCTCCTTAGTCCAACTGCTTCCTCGCTCCCCACCGCAGCAGGACAGGTGCGCTGCATGACCTCGCAACTCCAGCCTCGAACCCCAAGCCATGCAACAGCGTGCTCACCCGGGCTGCGCCACAAGCCGCTGCCCCATCCTGCAAAAGCTCAACCAAGCTCGTCAATCGAGCACCCAGAGCAGATCAGGCACGGCCTCGCCCCGCTCTCAGCTCGCTCAACGGATCCACAAATCTCTGCCGCCGACCCACCACAACAACTAAACCCAATTCAACTCCCATAGAGCAGCGGCCCCCGGACAAAGCGGCTTCCTTCAAGTCGCTGTATCCGAACCGCCCACACAGACCTGTACCACCATCGGCACCCAACAGGGCCGGTCCAGATACAGCACTAAGACTTCTTGGGAGCTAGGCGACCCGTCCTGCCCGCCGATAAGTCGGATGCGGGTGAGAATGAGTGATAACAAGCGAGCAGCTTTGCCTTTACGAAGCGTTCGATGGGGACATCGATGGTTGGGCACGATCAGCCAAGTCGAGTGGTTCAACTATGACGGATAAAGATTGGAAACGGATCGACGTCACCCTGCATCGCTTGCGCATTGCCGTTTCCGAAAATGGCAGCAACGACTTTCGTACGCAGACTTTTAAGAAAGCCCGAGATGCTGCTGGGGATCAGACCGTTTACGAACGTCTTTTGATGCTCGCCGCCTCATCGGAGTAGAACTAGCTCAAGCCAAGATCCGAACCCTAGGCTCCATTCGACGAGCACCGGTGCGACCGTCAGGCAGAGAATCCACCATCGGACTTGAGGAGTTGCCCGTTGATCCAAGAACCCTCGGGTGAGAGCAGAAAGGTTACAAGATCGCCGCAGTTGCATGGCGTGCCAAGTTCGCCGCTTGGGTGGTGTTGCTTGAGCGCGTCTCGTACACCATCGCTCATCCATCCAGTATCGACAGGCCCTGGGTTGATTACGTTGGCGCGGATTCTCAGATGCGAAAGCTCACGAGCACATGAGAGAACGATCCGATCTAGGGCAGCCTTGCTGGCGCCGTAAGGAACGTTTCCGACTGTGTGATCACTTGTCAGTGCGACGATGCTGCCCCCAGAATCAGGCACTTGCAATGCGAAACGCTTGATGAGCTGCCACGATGCTCGAACATTCACGGCAAAATGCCTATCAAAGCTTTCAAGGCTGGTGTCCATGATCCCGGACGGAACAGATTCACAATGAGAGAGAACGAGCGCATCGGCTCTCCCAAGCTGAGCGCGGAGCCACACAAAGAGATTTTCGACCGCAGAGCTGGATTCTAGATCGAACTCAGAACGACAAATCCGTACACCCGTCGATTGAAGAATGGAAAGATGATTCTGATCTGCGTTCACCTCGCGCTCTAAACGGCGGTCGTAGGGGCTCCAGTGAGTAAGCGCCAAGTCCCAACCTGCTTCCGCCAGTCTCTGGGCGATACCTGCACCGATGCTCTTTATCGTGCCTACTCCGGTGATCAGTGCCGTTGGCATTCTTCCTCGTAGGCGAATCCGTCAAAATCGCCTTCGTCTCTCGATGAGGAGTCTAAGCCTGGTCGGCGCGGATGCCAAGTGAGATCAGCCCGAGAACGTCCGTTCACTATTGCAAGCAGCCTCAAGCCCGCCAGGGCAGGATCGCTTCCCCAAAGCGTCGCCGGATCTATGGCACCCGTCCAAACACGATGGGCTGATAGTAGCCAGTCACGGATGGCGTAAGCCATTCGACATCGACGAAACCGGCGGCAAGCAGCGCTTGCGTTACTTCAGCTCGAAGCAGGCAGCGGTACCCAGAACAGACGTGAAGGACTTCCCAGCGCCGGCCCCTCTCGAGAGATATGTACTGATGCACATCATAGGCATCAGCACTGGTCCAATCCCATACTTGATGAACAATCCTCCGCTCTCCCGGAAAACCGAAGAACGATGGGCCCTGGAAAGTCGGGCGCGTATTAACGAGTTCGTCGTAGTCCCTGATGCTCGCGAACATTGTCCCGCCGGAACGCAGCACACGGCGGAAGGTTCTTGCTGCTGCCGCTAGCTGGTCCACGGACAAGTGAGGCAGAGCGTTGTCGAACGCGCCGATAACCTCAAACGCATTGGAGGCATACTCCGCAAGACTGGTCATGTCCGAGACCGCAAACGGTATGTTGAGCCCTCGCTTCGCCGCCTCGTTCGCCGCACGTTGTACGGCCACCCCGCTCAAGTCTGAACCTGAGACTCGATGACCGAGCGTGGCAAGTCCAATCGCCTGAGTTCCAATCCCACACGCACAGTCGTGAATATCTAAATGGTCACGACCGCACTTGTTTCTGATGAGCGCATCGAGGACACCTGCTTGACGTGCGATCGCTCGACCCCAATCCTCAAAGATTAGGTGGTAGGCTTCAGCCAAAGAATCGTAGAACTGCTCAGCCCTACTCGGCATCTGCTCCAACTTTCTGCGGCACAGTTAGCGCTGTCCATTGCCCTGAGTATTCCTACCTGTAAGTCACGATGAACGGTGTTGTCGGCAACGAACAGGCTAGCGTTGCCGCAAATCAGATTTGCAGGAAAAGGCTTGGGCAGCGCTAGTCAATTTTCAGGTCCTTCGTTACGTTGGCGTCTAAAACGATCTCTTCAGGTTTCAGACTCAGTTGATCAACGAAGATCGCAAGGGAGGCAGCCCCAGCTTCTGGCAGATCACGACGTAGAAGTCTCCGACGGTGCGCACCTCCCCGGCCTCTTCGTCGCTGATAGCAACTGTGAAGACTCCTTCTGTGCGGAGAACGATTTCTACCGCGTCCAGTCCCATGGCAGAAGGTTAGCCTAAGCGACAATGGGGCGCACTCGCGCTCTTTCCGAAACCAGGACTGATTCACTTGGACGATAGACTCCTATCGGGAGGAACTTGGCGAATGGGCGTAAAGATAACCACTATGAAGCTGCTCAAGCTGACACTTTTGAGCGGTTCCGCAGCTTCGCTCCAGTTTGCCTCATGCGCTCAGCAAACTACGGTAGTGGCGCAAGCGGCTTTGCAGCCCGCCTTTGAAAGGCGTATCCATTCATCCAATGAGACAAAATGACGAGCGTATGGAGCACATTGATAACCCTTACAGACGTGGGTATCTGAGGGCCGTGAATGTAAATCTTAAGTCGTTGATGGAGATCGCCTATGATATTCCTGACCTGCGAATGTTGGGTGGTCAGACCTGGCTTACATCCGCAAGATTCTCGCTAGAAGCTAAAGCTGATTCGAGTGTGGACGAACAACTCGCGGCACTGCCGAGCGAACAGGCGAAGGCAGCGAAACGAAACATGATCGTTACGTTGCTTGTGGACAAATTCAAGCTCGCGGTACATCCTGAGACAAGAGAGATGTCCGTGTAGGCGATGGTCATCGGACCAGGCGGTCCCAAGCTCGAAGGCACTCAGCAGAGCAACACTTTACGGTCCGCTGGTGACCAGCTCATCAATATCCGCCCGGGCGGCGACTCACTTCAAATCTTGGCGTACGAGCTGTCGTGGCGTGTGGAGCGACCCGTCCTAGACAGGACCGGCCTACAAGATAAGCACGCACTCACCCTGCGATGGCGTGATGATGGTGGGGTATCAACGGATTCAAGCGCGGCTTCGCTCTTCACGGCCATCCAGGAACAATTGGGTTTGAAACTCGATTCGACAAAAGGATCTGTGCCGGTTCTCTTGATTGATCACGCTGAGAAGCCCACCGAGGATTAGTTCTTTTCTGTGGGTTACCCCATCAGAAGATCGGGTAGGTAACGACAAAACGGCGTTGTTGGAAGTTGAGCTGGTTGGAAGATAGCCTGCTTAACTGTGCTGGCAGGGACAGCAGCATCAGAAAAGCATCAGAGAGACTGAACGTCCAGACGAGAACTCAAGGAGATCCAGTGGCAACCAAGAAAGCAGCAGAGAAGTCGACACCGCCCAAGGCAGCAGAGAAGCCGGCAACGACACCAGTATCGAAGATGACCAAGACCCAGATCGTTAAGGCTTTAGCCGAGAAGCTAGCGACAGAGCCGAAGCAGGTCCAGGCGTTCTTCGATGCGCTTGTGGAGATGGCAACTGAGCAGACGCGCGAGGCGGGCGAGTTCACGATTCCAGGCCTAGGCAAGCTGGTCAAAGCGGAACGCAAGGAGCGAGTGGGACGCAATCCTGCAACCGGCGAAGAGATGAAGATCGCTGCCAAGTCAGCCGTAAAGTTCCGCATCGCGAAGGCTGCTACGGACGCCATCGCACCACCAAAGGCTTAGCGTTAGCATCGGACGTAAGCTGTTGACAATGAATAGCTTACGTCCGATAAGTCGGATTCTGTATAGTCGATACAATTCTGCATGGTCACGCAAGAGCAACTCCGAGCACTGACTTTGAAGTGGGCCGCAGAACGTGATGGGTTCCTTGCTGAGGCCCGTCGGTTAGAACTCTCCGACATGAGCCGTCATGCGACATCGATAGCCATGCTGGAAGCAAGTGCTCGTGTAATCGATCGGTGCATCTCCCAGGTCAGTGCTTTGAATAAGTCCTAATGGGCGGTCTACATCAACAATCCCTTTCTTCTGATCCACTCTTGCCGAACTTTCGGTTCAGGGGACTTCATTTCCCCGTGCACTCTTTAGGCCAGATCGCTGATAGTGCCTCAATTCAGTCGGTCAGGTTGTATCGACCGCAGGTTCCTGCAAGCAGCAAGAGGGCCGCTGCAAGGCCAGTTGTGAGCACAATCCCCGTCGGCGCCTTTATATGCGTTTCCATGAAGAAAGTAGCCGTAAACAGGTGCGCAACGACGCAATAGAAGAGCACGCGCGATCTTTGGGGTTTAAGAGTCTTAATCCCGTCTGCATCCTCGATGCATGCGCCGCCACCGACTTTATAGCTGCAAATATGGTCGAAGAGATTTGCCGTCGTTCCGTACTACCTGCATGCGAGTTACCTGCTCATGTCGCAGAAGACCGACGGTTCTGTGTTGCAGGGAGCTAAGCTCCGTCTGTCGTGACGCGCCTGTGAGGTCGCGGACAGCTGTTACCAAAAAAGGAAATCTGAACGCAGTGGCTCCAAAAGGAGTACTTGAAAGTCTTGTAGCACGGTCCAATTATTCGGTTCAATAGCTCCTGTTGCTTGCTGCTGCATGTGTCAGCTATTGAGGATGTTGATGAAGTCAGAGCGTTCTAGGAAAGTCCTGGGTCAAAGTTTTTCCCTGCGCCCTTTTTCAGGTGTATCTGCATGTGAGGCGTACTATTCCGACGCTACTGCTGAAGGAGCCGGATCGCTGCAGCGCAACGTGGCTCGGCCTACATTGGACTGGGAACGCCGGCGGCTACTGCTCACCCTGGTATTTGCAGGAACCCTCTTGCATCTGACGGGTTGTGGGGGAGGATGGGGTGAAGCCGCGCCCACGATCAAAGCAGGCATCGTAAGTAATTCGGTTAATGTAGGCGGTGCCCTAGTTCTGACGGCTTCTCCAACCGGCATAGGCCCATTTACATACCAATGGTTCAGAAACAGCGTTTCGGTTGCCGGTGCCACAGCACAAAGCTATACACATGTTGTGCAGGCCAGTGACAATGGCGCGGTTTACACGGTGCAGATTTCAAACGCTGCCGGCACCACGACCAGCCTGCCGTTTGTGCTTGCTTTGGGTAACAGCCCGATCATCACGTCGCAACCTATAGGTGTAACAGTGATGGCTGGCCAAGCGGCTAACTTTACTGTGGCCACTACAGGCACTTCGCCTATGAGCTACCAGTGGTTTCGTAACGGATCTATGTTGAGTGGCGCAACCTCCAACTCCTATACGACACCAATAACTTCTACCACCGATTCAGGTGCTTTGTTTGCGGTAACAGTTTCCAACGCTATCGGCTCCGTTAAGAGTGAGTCCGCGGCTATTATCGTCACGCCGCTGCCACCGTCATTAACATTCAATTCAGTCACAGATAAGACTTACGCAGATGGCACATTCCTCGTTTCTGCTAGTTCGTCTTCTCCCGCACCCATCGACTATACGGTTACTAGCGGGCCAGCAACCGTATCAGGTGCTGCGGTCACCGTGAATGGCGTTGGCACCGTCGTGCTTTCAGCTTCGCAAGCAGCCGCAGGAAACTATGCGGCTACCACGGCGACGACCAGCTTCGCGGTTAAGCCTGCCACACCAGTGCTGACATTCCGGCGCATCCCGAAGGAAACCTTTGGTGATCCCGCGTTTGTTGTTAGTGCGACATCCGCATCTTCAGCCCCGGTGACCTACAGCGTGGTCAGCGGACCGGCTACGGTCAGCGGTTCCACGGTGACCCTGACCGGCGCCGG
>JBPBPZ010000029.1:0-11796 GCA_050954525.1 Janthinobacterium lividum | reverse complement strand
CGGGCCGGGTACGGCATCTACGTGGATACATCGATCTACCTGAACAGCGCACAGTCCATGTCGCAGCAGTCGCCTTTATCGAAGAGCCTCAGCGTATCAAACAGCAGTACCTGTCCGCTCACGTTGGCGAATGGATTTCGAGATTGCGCCGGCATTACATCCAACACCTTCGCTATAGACCCGAATTTCCGCACCGGCTACGCACAGACCTGGCGACTGTCTGCCCAGCAGGACCTACCCAGCGCCCTGGTCCTGACCGCGACCTACCTTGGAACCAAGGGCACGCGTGGCCCACAGGAGTTCCTGCCCAATACCTACGCACCCGCATCGACGGCTTTCTGCGCTGCTTGTCCTCGTGGCTTTGTGTACCGCACCAGTAACGGCGCATCGATCCGGCATGCGGGAGAATTGCAGCTGCGCCGGCGTTTGCGTAGTGGGCTCACCGCGACGCTTGACTACGTCTATGCGCACTCGATCGACAACGTCTCCCTTCTGGGCGGTAACGGCTACACCTCATTCGGCAGCACTGCCGATGTGACCTCGCCCGCGGAGTCGATCGCGCAGAACTGGCTGGACCTGCGTGCGGAGCGCAGCCGGTCCAGCTTCGATCAGCGGCATCTGCTGAAGTTCTCGCTGCAGTACACGACCGGTGTAGGTGTGCGCGGTGGCACCTTCCTGACGGGCTGGCGCGGCACGCTACTGAAGAATTGGACGATTGCCAGCCAACTCTCCGCCGGATCGGGCCTGCCGCAGACTCCCATCTATCTCACCACTGTTCCGGGTACCGGCTTCACGGGAACGATCCGACCCAACCGCACGCCAGCGCCCATCTACACAGGCCCGGCAGGCTACTTCCTGAACGCCGGGGCTTACAGCGCGCCGGGTGCGGGACAGTGGGGCAATGCGGGCCGCTATTCCATCGAGGGGCCAAAGGCTGTAACGCTCGACTCATCCTTTGCACGCACCTTCAAGCTCCGCGAGCCAACCAGCTTCGATCTGCGGGTGGACGCAACAAACCTCCTGAATCACGTTGTTTATACCGGCTGGAACACCATCACCAACAGCACCACCTTTGGCCTGCCCGCATCCACACGGCAGATGCGCAGTCTGCAGATCAGCGGGAGGCTACGCTTCTGATGAAACGGTTTATTACGTTGTTTGCGGGTCTACTCTCTCTGACGGCAACTGCCCAGCAGATCGGCACCAATGCGGTGCCTGGCAAGGATTCCACCTTCACGCTGAGCGTCAAATCACAGCTTGTGACAGAAACAGTCGTCATCAAGGACAAGGCTGGCAGATTTATCCCAGGTCTGAAGGCGGAAGATTTCACCGTTACGGAAGACGGCACACTGCAGAAGATACGCGTCTTCGAGCATGAGTCTTTGCCCGTGGACGCGCAGCCGCTGCCCTCCACTGTCGCGGAAGATGAGCAGATCAAGATTTACAAGCATCTGGCCAGCACATCTTTCGCCGCGGAAAGCGACAAGCGTCAGTACAAGAATCGTAGGCTGCTCGCCTTCTACTTCGACATGACCGCGATGCGTCCAGACGACCAGTTGCGGTCGCTGGCCGCGGCAGAAAAGTTCGTGCGCACTCAGATGACCGAGGCCGACATGGTTTCGATCCTTCGCTATAGTGGTGGTGCCGTGGACGTTCTGCTGGACTTCACAGCGGATCGCAATCGCATGCTCTCCATCCTCGAAACCATGATCGTCGGTGAGGGGCGGGGCTCCGCCGAAGGTGTCGACGACAGCAGCAGCGCAGATACCGGCGCTGCCTTCGGTCAGGACTCGGGCGAGTTCAATATCTTCAATACCGATCGCCAGCTGTCTGCCTTACAAACCGCGGCTCACATGCTTGGCCAGATGAACGAGAAGAAAGTGCTGCTCTACTTCGCCAGCGGCCTTCGCCTGAACGGCAACGACAACCAGGCACAGCTGCATGCCACGGTCGATGCTGCGGTACGATCCGGGGTTTCGTTCTGGCCCATCGACGCGCGTGGACTGGTTGCGCAGGCGCCGCTGGGAGATGCGACGCAAGGCTCACCAGGCAATCAGGCTATGTACAACGGGACCGCAGCACAGGCCGGTAACGATCGCTTTCAGCAGTCGCAGGACACGTTGTACTCGCTGGCGGCTGACACCGGGGGTAAGGCGTTCTTCGACAACAACGATCTTGCGCAGGGCATTGTGCGCGCGCAAAGGGCGGTCTCCGACTACTACCTGATCGGCTACTACACCACGAACACCGCGCAGAACGGCCATTTCCGCAAAGTCAAAATCACAGTGCCGGATACGCTGAACGCCAGCCTGGACTACCGTCTCGGCTACTACGCAGGCAAGGAGTTCGGTAAGTTCAACGGAACGGAAAAGGAACGTCAACTGGAGGACGCCCTGATGCTCGGTGACCCGGTAACGGACCTCACCATCGCCATGGAAGTGAACTACTTCCAACTGAACCGTGCCGAGTACTTCATCCCAATCACAGTGAAAATCCCCGGGCGTGAGTTGTCCCTGGCAAAGCGTTTCGGCAACGAGCACACGATGATCGACTTCGTTTGCGAGATCAAGGACGAGGTCGGTGGCATCACCGTGAGTAACTTACGTGACAGCGTGGACGTGAAACTCAGCGATGCCTCTGCCGCAGAACTGGCCAAGCGTCCCATTGAGTACAGCACCGGCTTTACCCTGCTGCCGGGTCGGTACAACATCAAGTTTCTCGCGCGCGACAACGAGACCGGGCGCATCGGTACCTACCAGACCACCTTTGTCATACCGAACCTGAACAAGGAAACCAAGCACCTCCCGATCAGTTCAGTCGTGCTCAGCAGCCAACGTGTCGACACGCACGGAGCACTCTTCAACACCATGAAGAGCAAGGATCAAGCAAAGAACGACGCCGTAGATCCGCTGGTCAACGGCGATGGCAAGCTGGTCCCCAGCGTCACGCGTGTCTTTCATTTGGACCGCGTGATGGAGGTGTTCTTACAGGCGTACACGGGCAGCACTATTAGTTCAGCGGCAACAGCAAATGTCGGCGGTGCAGGCACGCAAGCGACGCATGCCAGCCCTCTAGTCGCTTTTGTCGACTTCTTCCAGGCGGGGAGCAAGGTCATGGAAACGCGTCCCGTGCAGGCAGTGTCACTTGCTGAGAGTCGGCTCGGCGTGACCCCCCTCAACATCAAGGTGAGCCTGCAAGATCTAAAGCCAGGTGAATACCAGTGCCAAGTGACGGTTCTTGATGTGACTGGACACCGAGTGGCCTTTTGGCAGGGTTCTGTAATGCTGACGACATGACGCGTTCGCTTTAGCTACTCAGGCGTCAACGTGACTTCATCAAAGTAGCCTACGTACGCGCGAGGAGAACTGAATGAAACGGCCGTTACTCGCTACCACTCTCACGGCGTTTTCGGTGGCCCTCTTCGCCACAGGCTCGTGCGCTGCGCATGCGCAGGTAACCACGATGGAGGCCGACCCGACAAAGACCTTGCAGTTCGAAGTAGCTACCATCAAACTGTCGCCGGCAAAGGGTGAGGGGCTACGAACGATACGGCCGCTGGCCGGTGGAAACGGCTACATGGCACAGAACTTTCCTGTCAGGCTGATGATTGCGCTTATGTACAAAGTGCCCCTCCGCCAGGTGGAGGGTGGTCCGGAATGGCTCGACAACGAGTACTTCGACATCGAAGCCCGTGCAGATACGACCCATCCCAAAGATGAACTCCAGGCTATGTTCCGGCAATTGCTCAAAGAACGGTTTGGCTTGAAGATGCGCAAGGTTACAAGGGAGGGTAATGTGTTTGCGCTGCGGGTGGAGGGTGCTGCCAGCCGAATGCAAGCTGATCCAGCCGGGCCGGGCTTCGAGATTCCGATCAAACCTGTAGGCCCGGGTACGTTTCAAGGTCGACGCGTACCAATGCCCTATCTCTCCTGGTGGCTTGGCCAACAGATGCAAATTCACGAGCGACCCGTCATTGACCTCACCGGACTTAGCGCTGTCTACGATTTCGAACTTGCGTTTCAACCAGAACAACCGGCGGGTGCTGATCTGGATCGTCTACCGTCAGAGTTAAGAGACAAGCCATCGCTCTTTTCGGCTGTCCGACAGCAACTCGGTTTGAAGCTCGTTGCGGAAAAAGGTCCCGTTGAGTACTACATCATCGACCAGGTCGAACGGCCCACAGTCGACTGACCAGCTTTACCTCAGCTTCTGGCGTAAACCGATTCCTCGAGAATGTGGCGCTGGTTGAAGGTCCACTCCACCGCGCACGTTTCCTTCGCTTGGGACCTGAATGCGAACGACAGCAACATGATCGTCAACGCGCCCAAGTGGCTGGACGACGACAAATTCGACATGGTCGCAAAGGCGACTATGCCGGAATCTGTTCCAGGCAAACGCACAGCTCAGCTCTCACTCGATGATGAAGAGTTCCGGCAGATGCTCCGCGCTCTGCTGATTGAGCGATTCAAGATGAGGGTTCGTATGGAGGACCGGCCGATCGATGCCTACAAACTAGTAGCTGATCATCCCAAGATGAACCTAGCCGACACAAAGAGCAGAACGCGCTGCATCGAGGGCCCCGGCCCGGGTGGTAAGGATCCACGCCAAGCCAACCCTGCCATGAACATGCTCATTTCTTGCCGAAACATGACACCAAAGCAGATGGGCGAAGAGTTTGCACATTTTGCTGCGGGCTACGTTTACAGCCCCGTGCGTGACTCAACAGAGTTGAAGGGAAGTTACGACTTCACGCTGAATTGGAGCTCGGCGAATCAGACCATCCTGAAACCGCCGCCCTCGCAGTCAGCTAGTCAGCAGCAAACGAGCGATCCAGACGGAACCATGACGTTCTACGAAGCCGTTGACAAGCAACTGGGCCTCAAACTTGTGAAAGAGAAAAGACCCGTTCCGGTGCTTGTGATCGAAAGCATTCAGGAGACACCTACGGACAACCAGGGCTTAGCCTCGCTTGGTCTGCCCACCTTAGACAATCTGTAGCCATGTTGCCACGAGAGCTTACGTCCAGGTGATGGTCATCGACCACATCGATCGTCCTTCGAAAACTAGCCGCTCCCATCCCAGGGTGAGAGCTTTCGCTATGCGCTTTGTTGTTGCTGTGACGTGCGGGTAGACGTCCTACCACAGCGTATACCCGCCATCTATGACAAAGGCGGCACCTGTAACATAGGCTGCTGCTGGGCTCGCCAGGTAGACCGCCAGTGGACCAATCTCTGGCGCGTTGCCAGCCCGCTTCATCGGAACATTCGAGACAAAGGCCTCGATGATGTCCGGTCGCGTCCGGTTCCACTCACGATTTGCATCGGTCATGAACAACCCAGGACAGATCGCGTTCACAGTTACACCGTATGGAGCCCAATCCACGGCAGCGCAACGCGTGAAGTGCAGAACGGCCGCCTTGCTGGTCTCGTAATCCCGGCCACCGATTCCGCGGTTCGCAATCAACGCACTGATGGACGCGATGTTGATGATGCGCCCTCCCCGTGCTCGAGCCACCATCGACGCACCCATAATCTTCGTTGCAACGAAGCAGCTCGTGAGATTCAAGTCGATCGAAGATCTCCATGCCGCAAGCGACTCGTCTTGAAGGGCCACGTTGACCGCACGATTCCCGACGTTATTCACGAGGATATCGATCGGACCAATTTCCTCCAAGATGCGTTGGCAGGTCATCTCGCACTCTTCGGGAATTGCCATGTCTCCCTTGATTGGCCATGCTTGACGACCTAACGCGCGAATCTCTGTTGCCGTGGCCTCCAGGGTGTCCTGTGTGCGTCCGGTAATGACGATGTCCGCGCCGGCCTCGGCAAGAGCCAGCGCCATCTCACGACCAAGACCGCGACTGGCTCCCGTCACCAGTACCCGTTTTCCGGCCAGCCCAAACCATTCCGTGAAACCCATTCCTACCCACTTTCAACGTGGCGTTGCTCAAGAGGTCTGCCTCTCGCTTTCTTTCACGTTACGAGACAGCCGTTCAAGCAGTACGCGAGTTCCGCGCCCAGCGGAAGCCACACCTCTCTTGATAGCTCTGCTCTCATGTTTGCGCAGATGACGGCCATGAAGCAAGCGGGTTGCTGAGTCATGGAGCAACAGCAATCCAGAACTGCAACTTCGGAGGATCTTACTTCTAGCCGACTTAGAACCTCGAGCGAGAGCCTGAATATCGTCTTTGTTCTACCGCGTCTCGCCGCGCTGACTTGAAGCAGCCGGGTGGCAAGAAGCCGATCAAGTGCCTTTATTGCATTACGGCTGTGCGAGCACAGCCGACAGGATTTAGTACGGCCATCTACACCCGAAGCCAGCCGTTAGACAAATGGACCTCGCGAGCGAGGCCCATCTGTCTAACCGGCGCGTGCTCACTTTGGAACCACACTCGTTTCAGAGTAGCTTCTGACCCTTATGTGCGCTGAACTATATGCATCATCACCTTTCGGTTCAAGATGCGCGGGGCTAAGCAGCCAGAAGGGAAAGATACAGCGAGCAACATGTGCGGGCCACAACTAAAGGGCCACTCCTGCGGTCCGGATCCGAGTGCTTGCCTCAGTTCGTTGGAGTGAAATCTCGCAGCGCATCTACCTTACTTTGTGTCAGACCCTCGAGAACAGATACGAGCAAGTCCACAGTCCGGTCGAAATCCTTACGATTAACAATTCCGTTATGAGCGTGCGTGTAGCGCACCGGCACCACGATGTTGACGGTTGGTACACCGCCGGTGCTCAGCTGCATCTCGGCAGAGTCATCACCGTAGCCTTGCACCAAGTCGAGTTGAAGCGGTACGCCATTTGAAGCGGCTACCTTCTTCACCTCTGCGACCAGCTTACGGTTTGCGAGCGCGCTGGAATCGTAGAGAAACAATCCAGGCCCACCACCCAGGCGAGCTTGGGTTTCTTCAGGGTGACTACCAGGTGTATCTCCTACGATGCCGCCTTCAATGGCTATCCCGATGTCCGGTTTTACAACTTGGGCAGCAGTGCGTGCACCGCGTAGGCCGATTTCTTCCTGGGTGGTCGCCACGTAGAAGATCTGGTTCGGATGGCCTGAACTTTTCGTGCGCTCCATGGCAGCAAGCAACACAGCACATCCAATCCTGTCGTCCCAGGCTTTCCCCAGGTAATTGTCTGATCCATTCAGAACGGTAAACGGTGAGTCAGGCACGACGGGGTCGCCTGGCTCTACGCCCATGGCAGCGGCCTCAGCCGCGTTCCTGGCACCGATGTCGAGCATCAGGCTGTCACGCGCATACACCCTTGTGCGCTCATCGGCTGGAACTACGTGAATGTCACGAATCCCAGTTACAGCATGGACTGGGCCCTTACTGCCGATTATGATCCAGCGCTGATCCACTAATGCCTGATCAAGCCAGCCGCCTAGCATCTGCATCGTCAGAAAGCCATTGGAAGTGACCCGGCGGACCATGCCTCCAAGCTCATCCATGTGCGCATCCACCATGATGCGCGGTCCACTGCTTCCCTGCTGTGCAATAACAGAACCCAAGCCGTCGAAACGTATCGATGAAGAGTTTTGCTTCATAACGGGATACATGATGGCGCGGACGGGCTCTTCTGCACCCGGAGGTCCAGGAGCATCTGCAAGCTTCCGCAGCATCTCTACTGTTCTGTCGCTGTTCTGCGCCCCTGAGCAAGCCAAAGGACCGAGAAGTACACCGAGTAACACTACGGATCGAAGCATAGCGACAACCTATCATTTTCCCTACGCAAAGTGGCCGGCTGAATCGACTCTATAGCCCTGCAGTGCTTACTTGCCCGTGTAGGCAATGCGCCAGATGCGGCCCTTGTTGGAGTCTGCGACGTACAAAGCGCCATCCGGTGCGACCGCTACTCCCACTGGACGGTAGGTAGCTTTTTTGGCGTTCTTATCGGCAGCAGTTGGACCGGCGAAGCCGTCCGCGAATACTACCGGCGCGCCGGCTTTGTTCCCTTTAAATGGAATGAAGACTACGTTGTACCCGGCTTGTCCATTCTCTCCACCTTCGTCTGCAGCGCCGTGCAGAGCGACAAACGCGCCACCGCGATACATCTTCGGGAAGCGCTTGCCTTCGTAGAACGCGATGTCCAGCAGTCCGGCGCGGCGCGGCTGAAAGAACGCCGCCACCGGCGCAGCGTAGCTCCCTGATTCGGGAGTCTTGCCGTCCCCACCATACTCCGGTGCGCTCAGGCGCACCTTGCGCACGCCGTCCCAGTATGTGTACGGCCAGCCCATGTCAGTAGACTTCGTAATGCGGAAGATCTCGTCAGGAATGGCGTCATCCTCAGCCTGGCTAACCAACTCCGGGAACGTGGTATGCGTGCCGTCCCGACCGTGCATGCCGCCGTACAGCGCGTCGCCCTTGTGCCAGTCCAGAGCGGTCATATCGCGGACGCCGGTCGCGTAGTGCTCGCCATCATTGAACCTTTGGCCGAGCTTTGCGTCATCGAAGCTCCACACACCGGCGCGTGTGTCCAGCAGTGGGCACGGCTTCAAACCTACGGGCTTCGGCCCCCTGGGCATCTTCGGATCTGCGCAGAGGTTGGCATTGGCACCCAGCGACACATACATCTTTCCTGCCCCATCGAAGGCCAGACCGTGACCTCCTGGTGGAACGCCCTCTACGATCACCTGTGGCTCCGCCGTGGGCACAAGCGCGTTACCGTCAAACGTGAAGCGGTACACCGCGGTCGACGTCGCAGCGTAGAGCGCACCCTTGTACATGCGAATGCCGGTGCCGCCGTCTACAGTGCTGAAGTGTTCTGTTTGCACCGCCTTGCCGTCGGGTCCTGGTCGCAGGCCAATGATGCCTGCCGGCACGCCTTTCACACGCCGCATGGAAACGTAGAGATCGCCGTTGTCGCGCACCGTAATGTGGCGAGCTGCACCGAGCCCCTCAGCAACTACGGTGGCATGGAAGCCTTTGGGGAGCGTCAGGCCGTCAGGCTCCTGCGCCAAAGCGGTTTCAGTGAACAGGCCCAAAGCTAATAAGGCAATCGCGACGTTCTTCATAGTTGATTCGAGTTCCTCTGCTGACGCCTGCGATACACCGGCGACGGAGCGATGATGTGTGTGTGATGAGGAGAAGTGTACCCGCTTTCGCGACGACCACGGCCCATCTTGCAGCTTTCGAGGTTGCAGGAGCCAGCGTCCCTTACAGCTTCCAAGATCGGCTCCTCGCACGAAGCCACCTTCACGCCTAGCGTAGGGTGGCCTATTCCACATGGGTTGGGCTACCATGCCGCCGAGGACATTGAGATGACAGAAACCAAACGCAATCGCCGGGACTTCTTAAAGGCTGCAGGGCTGGTGACAGGTGCGGCAGCCGTTGTACCTTGGAGCGCTAAAAGCTACGCGCAGATTGCGGGGTCGAACGATCGCGTGAGAACGGCGATTGTGGGTTGTGGCGACCGCATGAAGCAGGCACTGGTTCCCGCGTTTCTGGCAAACTGCCACGAGACCAACTTCCAGTTCGTTGCCGTTTCTGACATCTGGAACATGCGCCGAGATCAAGGCGCGGACATGCTGACCAAGAAGACCGGCAACAGGGTCGACGCGGTTCGTAACAATGACGAACTGTATGCGCGGAAAGATGTTGACGCCGTCCTGATTGCCACTGCCGACTTTCAACACGCGCAGCACGGCATCGAAGCCGTAAATGCCGGTCGTGATGCTTACGTGGAAAAACCCACGGCCCACACCATGGAAGATGCGCGCAACTTCCGCGCCGCCGTTCACAAGACCGGCAAGATCGTCCAAGTAGGCACGCAGCGACGCAGCACGCCCAGCTACCAGAAAGCGTATGAGTACATCCAGAGCGGCCAGTTCGGTGACATTGTCATGGTCGAAATGACCTGGAACGTGAACCAACCCGGCCGCTGGCGTCGCCAGGATGTAGTGCCCCTACTGAAGGAAGCCGACACGGATTGGAACCGCTACCAGCTCAACCTGCCCCGCGCACCATTTGATCCCCGCAAGTACCTGGAGTTCCGCTTGTTTTGGCCCTACTCCTCCGGCCTTCCCGACCAATGGCTGGTGCACCAGATTGATACCGTGCACTGGTTCACCGGCCTGCCACACCCACGCAGTGTCGTAGCAAACGGCGGCATCTACGCTTGGCGCGATGGCCGCACAAACTGGGACACCCTGACGGCCGTCTTCGACTACGGCCCGCTCGATGACCTCACCAAGGGATTCCAGGTGATGTATTCCACGCGTCAGACAAACGAGGCCGGCGGTGTGAAGGAGTTGTATTACTCCACCGGCGGCATGCTCGACATGGACAAGCAGGAGGTCACTCCAACCGGTGGCTTGACCTCAAAGTATGCCGCGGAAATGCACATGCAGCCAAAACTGCTGAAGCCCTTTTCTCTCGCTAGCGGAGCCGTCCAGAAAGTATCAACGGACGCGAACACCGGTGGCGGAGATCCGCAGACGAATGCAAACATGCGTAACTGGATGGACTGCGTGCGATCAAGGAAAACGCCGAACGCCTCCATTGAGGCCGGGTACAGCCACTCCATTGCCCTGTGCATGTGCATCGCTGCCATGCAGACTGGCCAGCGTGTCACATTCGATGACAAGACGCAAAGGATTATGGCAGGCGGCAAGTATGTTTAAGGCGCACTTGGTGCCAGCCGCGCTTAGCCTGGCCACCATAGGAATGGTGAGCACGGCGCAGGTAAAGGTCACGCGTGACCAAGCGCAGAACAAGGTCGACGTCACAATCGATGGCGCGCCCTTTACCTCGTACCTTTGGTCCACCGGACAGAAGAAGCCCGTACTCTTCCCGCTGATCACGTCGAACGGTGTCACCGTGACGCGTGGATTCCCATTGGCACCGCGTGAAAAGGAGCGTGTGGATCATCCGCACCATGCGGGCATGTGGTTCAACTACGGCAATGTGAACGGCTTTGATTTTTGGAACAACTCCGACGCGATTCCAGAAGCGCAGCGTCTGAAAATGGGCACCATTCACCAGGAGCGGATCGTCTCCACGATGTCTGGCAAGGACCGCGGTGAACTGACCGTACAGTCCGTTTGGACGAGCGGTGCAGGTCAGGACATTCTTCGCCAGAACACGCGATACATCTTCAGCAGGCAGGGTACGAACCGCATCGTCGATCAGGTTGTCACCCTAACCGCGCTCGGCAGGGCCGTTTTCAACGATGACAAGGAAGGCCTTCTGGGCATCCGGGTCGCCCACTTTCTGGAGTCACCTACGGAAAAGGGCGGCATGTTCATGGACGCAAGCGGCCGACCCACCAAGGTGGATGCCCCGGACACAACCGGCGCGAGTGGAGTCTACCGCACCAGCGAAGGCATCCAGGGCGACGCTGTCTGGTCAACCCGGGGTACCTGGTGCGCCCTG
The DNA here is from genome assembly GCA_050954525.1 of Janthinobacterium lividum. Classification (GTDB taxonomy): domain Bacteria; phylum Acidobacteriota; class Terriglobia; order Terriglobales; family Acidobacteriaceae; genus Terriglobus. Next base: position 422 of record JBPBPZ010000029.1, on the reverse strand, counting down.
ACCGGGTCTACGGAAGGCAAAACAGTCACCGTCGCGATCCTGGATCACACGGGCAATCCCGGCTATCCCACCTATTGGCATGCGCGCGGCTATGGTCTGTTTGCGGCAAATGCTCTCGGAGACCACATCTTTGACGCCAAGGCAAAGCCGCACAACTTTACCCTGGAAAAAGGCAGCAGCGCGACCTTCAGGTACAGAGTCATACTATTCGACCATGCCGCTACCCCGGCTGAAATGAACAAGGCAAAGGATGTATTCGAGAGGGAGTATAAGTAAGCGCCCGCTCCTCTGCTGTTGCCGGACTTGGCCTCTGGAAGGACTACTTAGGAGAGCGCCCATCCGGCGCGGTCCTGCCGCCGAATGTACTGCGCTGCCTCAGGGCAGTTCCTCGCCGCCATGTTGGCTCCATCCCACTCGATCTT
>JBPBPZ010000037.1:0-11808 GCA_050954525.1 Janthinobacterium lividum | reverse complement strand
GCCTCGCGGCGTGAGAGGGACATGGAAGAAGACAAGCCCGCTGAACGTGAAGTGACGCTGAACACGGGCATTGTGCTTGGCTTGTTCTTCGCGCTGGCATTGTTGTGCGCCGTGTTTTTTGGGTTTGGCTACTCCATGGGCCGCAAGTCTGTTCCGCCGGCCATCGCCAGCGACGGGGATACCACAGTCGTAGCGGATAACACGGCGGGAACCTCAGCCGCGGCTAAGCCCGCACCGGGCCAAGCCGCAGCCCAGCCGGTGCCCGAGTACGTGCCTCCAAGCGGTGCGGAGCGTAGCGCTCCCGCTGCAAAGCCATCGGTCACTCCTACCTCAGCAGTCACTACGGAAGTGAAGCCTAAGCCTGCCAGCACCGTGTCGGAGCCTTCCCGCGCTCCCGCACCGGTGGTCCGTGTGGCTCCTTCTGCGCCAGGAGCTAATCCTTCCGCGGTGGCTCCTGCTGGCTCAACCGGCAGTGGCACAACCTATGTGCAGATTGCCGCGGTCAGCCACCAGGAAGATGCAGACGTCCTGCTGAGTGCGCTGCGTCGCCGTGGGTATGCCGTGCTGACGCGTTCAGACGCTGCGGACAAGCTGATTCATGTGCAGATTGGACCGTTCGGTAATCGTAAGGAAGCCGACGAGATGCGCAAGCGGCTGGCTGGCGACGGCTACAACGCCTTCATCAAATAGTTCTCTGCTTTGCCGCTTCTAATGGCCTCATGCTCTCGGGCAGGGCCTCCATCAGGGCTGACCGCACCGCCGCCATCAGTTCCGCGCGAGTGCGAAAGTCCTTCGGATCGATCGCTGGTAGAAACTGCACGCGCGCTAAGCCGGGAATGACCTCAGCACTGCCCTTCCGCATCATGCTTTCCGTCCCGGAGATGGCGACCGGCACGATCGGCGCACCGGTGGATTGTGCCAGGTGAAACGGACCTGCCTTGAAGGCCTGCAGACGCCCGTCCGGCGAACGCGTGCCCTCCGCGAAGATCAGCATGGACAGACCGCTGTTGACCACCTCAGCCGCCAGCCGCGCAGACCGCACGGCAGCGTCGCGACCGCCGGTGCGCTCCACGGGAACGCAACGGGCCAGCTTCCATGCCCGTCCCAGCACCGGGATCTTCATCAGTTCGGCTTTGAGCATGATGCTGGGCGCGCCGGGCAGCAGGGGTCCGATGATCGGCGGATCAAGATTTGAAACATGATTGGGAATGAACAGGCAAGCACGATCCGTCGGGATATTCTCGCGACCGCTCTGTTGAACGCGAATGCCTGCTGCGCGCAAGCCAGTTCGGGCGATCCATTTGCCGACCCGGTACATGGGTTGGATTCGTCCAGTGAGCAGCGTCCATGGGATCAAGACCAGGCCTGCTGGAAGACTGAGGCATGCGATGACCGCGACCAGCTTGAATGTGGCCCACATCAGCGGGCCCGCAGGGCTGCCGGCAGTTTGTTGTAGATGTCGCCAAAGCCGCCGTTCGACAGGATGGCAACGACATCGCCGGAGCGCAACGTGGAGGCCAATGCTGCCGTGATGTTGTCGGCGTCCGGCAGAAGCTGCGCGGGCACACCTGCGGCGTTCAGCGCGGCCACAACATGCTGCGGCTCAAGCCGTTCAGGTTCAGGGATGCTTGCGCCAAGGTACACATCGGCCAGCACGACCTCGTCTGCGACGCGCAGGCTCTCGATCAGTTCCTGCTCGAAAACATTGCGGCGTAGCGTATTCGAGCGAGGCTCCAGAACCGCGATCAGGCGGCGGCCCACGTACGATCCGCGCAAGGCACGCAGCGTTTCACGGATGGCCGTTGGATGGTGCGCGAAATCGTCAATGACCGTAATGCCGTCAACCTCCGCTCGCACCTCAAGCCGTCGCTTGACGCTGCGAAAGGTCCGCAGTGCTTCGGCAATGGAGTTGGCATCGATGCCCTGCCCGGCCGCCAGTGCGGCTGCTGCTGTGGCATTCAACGCATTGTGTTCGCCCGCCATGGGCAGTTCCAGGTCGGCGAAATGCTCGCCCTGACGCAGAAGGGTCCAGTGCGAAACCGCACCCGGTTTGAAATTGGTTAGCTGCCATTGCGATCCTGGCTGAAAGCCGTAACGCTCCACCGGGCAGAAGGCCTTTGCAGCACATTCGGTGACGTTCTCGCTGCCGTCGTACGCCACCAGCCTGCCGCCGCGCGGGAGGAGGTTCACCAGCCGCTTGAACGCCGTCTTGACCGCTGGAAGATCCGGGTAAATGTCGGCGTGGTCGAACTCCACGTGCGTAAGGATGGCCGCCTGCGGAAAGTAGTGCAGAAACTTCGGTCCCTTGTCGAAGAAGGCAGTGTCGTACTCGTCGCCCTCCAGCAGAAAGGGACGAGTCTCGCGCACGGCGAAGCTGGTGCCAAAGTTCTCGGCCACGCCACCGATCAGGAAAGACGGTGCAAGCTCTGGGCGGGTTCGTGACGCGACTTCATAGATCCACGCCAGCATGCTTGTGGTTGTCGTTTTGCCATGCGTGCCGCAGACCACCAAAGGCTCGCGCCCGCGCAGAAACTCGTCATGAATCAGCGCCGCCATGCTGGTAAACGGCAGCCTGCGGTCCAGGACAGCTTCCAATTCCGGATTGCCGCGCGATATCGCATTGCCGATGACGACCAGGTCAGGCGCGGGATCCAGGTGGCGTTCGTCATAGGGCTGCATCGGCTCGATGCCCATGTCCCGCAGTTGGTCGCTCATGGGTGGGTAAGCAGCCGCGTCAGAGCCGGTGATGCGGTGTCCCTGACCCTGCAGCATGCCCGCCAGCGAAGCCATGGCCGTGCCGCAAATACCGATCAGGTGGATGTGTTTCTGGACTGTTACGGAAGCTGCCACGCGTTCTACTCTACCGCCGATTCCAGGAACTGCAGAGACGCACCGGAGGTACAGTCTAGGCGGACCTGTACGCCCAGCGGCAGCGTCACGTTGGCCGTATTCACATGGCCGGATTGCAGGCCGATGGCGACTGGCCCCTTGAAGTCGCGCAGGTTGTGCAGCAATGCCTGCTCAATCAACGCAGCCTCTTCGGGAGTCTCAGCGCACTGTGCCATGTCACCGAACACAACGCCACGCACCCGATCCATGACGCCCGCGTACTTCAGGTGCAGCATCATGCGGTCCCACTGGTAGGCCTTGGTGCCGACCTCTTCCACGAACAGCACGATGTCGCCCGGCGGTGGCTGCATGGCGTACGGCGTACCCAGCGACTCGATCAGCAAGGCAAGGCAGCCGCCGTAGAGCGTGCCTTCCACGGCATCGCCGGTCTGCAGTGCGCGCATGCCCTGCTGCTCGTCCAAATGCCACTGGTTGGTACCCTCAAGCGCGTGCCGCCAGGAATGGAGATCCACGCCGTCGGCCAGCACGTCTCCGCGTGCGAAGTCGGGCGAAACCATGGGCGCATAAAACGAGTGCATGCCGCACGTCTGCGCGAACCAAAGGTGCAGCGTGGTGGGATCGCTGAAACCCATGAACGGCTTGGGATTGTTGCGGATCAGATCGGCATTTAGCAGCGGCAGCAGTTCTGCAGCGCCCCAACCGCCGCGCGTGCAGATGACCCCGTCGAAGCTGCTGTCTTCAAATGCGGCGTGCAGATCGGCGGCACGGGCAGCGGCGTCGCCCGCATAATACAGCGGCCCCGCCACAAGTGCGGACGGCATCAGCACGGGATTGTAGCCAAGCGATCGCAGCCGATCCATACCCAGGTGAACCAACGGTTCTTTCGGTGTACTTGCCGGCGAGAGCACGGCCAGGCGCGCTCCAGGTTTGAGACGTTTCGGCTTGATCATCGCGCTTCTCCCAGTTCCTGCACGCTCGCTTGTCCCGTGCAGATGATGTGTGCCGGTCCAGTCAACATCAGCGGCTCGTCCTGCCTCCAAACCACCTGCTGCGATCCGCCGAGCGAGCTTGCCGTAAGTGACCGCTCGCAACCGCGTAGAACGATGCTGGCTGCAGAGGAAGCCGAGGTTCCCGTACCCGAAGATTGCGTTGGACCAACGCCGCGTTCGTAGATGCGGAACGCGATCTCCGCCGGAGACAGCACGCGGACAAACTCCACGTTAGTGCCGCGCGGAAAGTCAGGATGGGTGCAGATGCGCGCTCCCAGGTCTTCCCAGGCAAGCTCGTGCAATCGGAAGTCCACCTCGTCCGTGAAGATCACGAAGTGCGGATTGCCAACATCGACCACCGCGCCTTCTACCTCGCCAATCCCATCGACACGCACCATGCTTGGCTCCACATGGGGCGTTCCCATGGACGTTTCGATCAGGAAGTGCTCGTCATCAGACTCCATGACGCGGCATGTGCGAGGTCCGCCATGCGTGCCCAATGCGACATCGCGAAGACCTTCGCTGTAGGCCAGCCACGCGGCAACGCAGCGCGTTCCGTTGCCCGATAGTTCAGCTTCGGAACCATCCGCGTTGAACAGCCGCAGGAACAGAGAACCGTCGGCACGGCGGTCAAGAAACTCCACGCCATCTGCACCCACGCTGAAGTTGCGTGAACACAGCAGTCGCGCCAGGTCTGCGTGCCTGCCCTGCGCATGCGCCTCTTCGACGACTAGAAAGTCATTGCCGCAGGCGTGTGCTTTTACAAACGGAATCATCGGGCACTCCCTGCCATTTCGTTGCTGCTGTAGATTTTGGCGCAGGGCTGGCCGGTGTGGCACAGCACTTCAATCTCTGTCAGACCTTCCGGGTGCGCGGCCACGGCTCTCGCAACGGGGTCGCCTTCCATCGCGACGATCAAACTGGCGTATTTCGCGGGCTGCAACGCAGCGCGGTAGAAGCTCTCAGAATCCAGAGGGCTGATCAGATTTTTCAGCGGCAATCCCGCGTCCTGTATTGCACCGATGTGGTCGGTGGTGTCGAACATGATGGTTCCGCCCCCGCCTGCGTCATGGAGACGGAGGATTTCTTTGGACAACGCGACCTCAAACGGAATGCGTGTGCGGGAGTTGACCACGGCCTCGTCATAGACCAGCGGTGGCGCAGACAGCCACTTCGGGATCCGCGAAGTCCGCGGATTGTCGTCGCCCCGCACCTTCTGCAGCAGCGTGCCGAACGTGCCCATCATGGCGAAGACGTTAAAGATGATGCACACCAGCGTCACAAAGAAGAACGCGTCAGCAAGTTTAGGCTTGGTCGCACGTAGCCTGCGCTCCGCCGCGGCAAGCGCCACCGCCGTGCAGATGGCAAACGCGGGCAGCAGTTCCATGCCGTAACGCGAGTTGTAGTAAGAACCCGGGTACAGCTGCGGCACAAACATGGGGATGTGCCCCCATGCGATGGAGTACATGTAAAACGGCAGAGGCAGCCAAAGCAGCAGCGCCACCAGCCGCGGCATGCGCGTACGCCACATGAGCCAAGCGCCCATCAGCGACGTGATCAACACACCAAAGCCAAGCTCGTACGCCACAGCATCCACCTGCGCGGCGCGCGTGAAATATAGAAACGCCCATCCGGGGTTGTACATGCCGCGGCGTGGGAGCGAACCGGGCGGCGTTGTCTTCAGTTCGATGGCCTTTGCCGAGTAAGGCCCGCGCATGAAGTCGAGCCAGTCGCCCTGGTACTTCGCGTTGTAGGCGAACCACAACAGCGGTCCCGCAACCGCAAGCACCGTCATGGTGATGAATGCCCTCCGCGTTTCGCGCCGAGTTTCCGCCGACGACCTCCACCATGCGAGCGCCAGCAGCACCCACACCGCCGCGCCGATAATCCAACCGTCGTAGCGCGTGAACACCATCGCCATCGTCAACAGACCGCTGACAATCATCCGCTTGCGTGCGGTAACCACTTTGCCTGCGGCCAGCGACTCGACTGCTTCGGCGGCAACGACGGTAGACCAAAGCAGCAGTGCCAAGAAGAGCGGCTCGGTCATCGCGGTGGTCGAGAGGTACAGCAGGTTCGGGTTCAACGCAAAGAATGCAGTGGCCGCAAAGGCCCAGGCCGACGGCACCAGCTTGCGCGCCAGCGCATAGCATCCCGTAACGCCAAACACGTACGCCGCCAGTGACGGCCACGCGCCCGCAATGCCGTTCTGCCACCAGTCCAGCCGCTGCACAAAGGGCAGCATCAGCAGGTGGGGCAGAGGTAGCCACACGCCCCCCAGTTGCGCGATGCCGGGGTAGCGCGCGTCCAGAATGCGGCGGGCAATACCCAGGTGCGCGACCGCGTCGCCGTACAGCAGCATCCACCCGCGCGAGGCCGAAACCAGCAGCGCAAGGAATGCAAGGATCACTGAAGCGATCGCGATCGGCATGATCTCCGGCCGCGTGGCCGGGTAGACGCCGTTTGGGTCACGATTCGCAAGCTGCTGGCGCGCAGAGGTCTGCTGCGGAACAGGCCGTTGCAGACCTCTGCGGCCGGGTGCGTGGATGGTGCGAGATTTGGCCATGATGCAGATACAGGGTACCGCGTTGAGCCACATGCCTCATCCGGCTGGCGCGACTCAGTTGCTGTCGAGGTCCAGGTGCGAGATCTCGCGGAAGGTTTGGAAGCGCGCATCGATCTCTTCGCGCGTGGTGTTCTCAAGCCGCTCGGTGCCGAAGCGTTCCACGGCGAACGAGCCCATGACGCCGCCGTAGAATAGCGCCGTGCGAAAGACCTTTGGCGTCAGTTCCGGCTGCGATGCGATGTAGCCGTAGAAACCGCCCGCGAAAGAATCGCCCGCACCAGTCGGATCGACCACAGTCTCGATGGGCAAAGCCGGTGCGCGAAAGGGTGTCAGGCTCGCGGCTTTATCCGTAAACGAGCGGTCGCTGAAGAAGGCGGTCGCACCGTACTCGCCGTGCTTGATGACGAGCGATTTCGGGCCCATTCCCATCACCTTCTTCGCTGCGGTGACCAGGTTGTGTTCGCCGGTCAGCAGGCGCGCCTCGCCGTCGTTGATGATCAGGATGTCTTCCTCACGCAGCACCTCGTCCAGGTTGGCACGGTGATCGGCAATCCAGTAATTCATGGTGTCGCCCGCCACCATCTTCACGTTTGGCAAAGCCTGCCGCACACGCAGTTGCAGCACTGGGTCGATGTTCGCGAGGAACAGGTAGTCGGAGTCTCTATAAGTCTCCGGAATCTTCGGATCGAAGCTGCCGAAGACGTTCAGGTCCGTGCCCAGCGTCTTCGCCTCGGCCATTGTGCCTTCGTAGCTGCCGGTCCAGTGGAACGACAGGCCATCGGCATGCTCGATGCCTGAAGTGTCTACGCCTTTAGCGGTCATGACGGCTTCGTGTTCGGGCAGGAAGTCGGTACCAACCACACCGACAACTCGTACTTTCGTGAAGAAAGAAGCGGCAAGGGAAAAGTGCGTGGCAGCACCACCAAGGACCTTCTCGCGCTGACCGGAAGGAGTGGTCAGAGTGTCAAATGCTACAGAACCAACAACAAGAATCGACATTGCTCTCCGTTAGTTAGGCCAGTGTAGGTAAATAGCCATTGCGTTTAAGACCACGAAGAGGGCAACAACAAAGCCCATCAGCTTCATGCGTAGCCTGCTGGCTGGAAACACACGCCATCGGTTAAGTTGAAGCAGATATGCAGCGACCATCGCTGCAATCCAAGGCAGTGTCTCGGTACGACCCCGGTAACCGGTAGTCGGTGAGTTCCTAAAGTATCCAGCCAGAGCTGCCCGCACCGACTTACTTCTCGTACTTATCCAGAAAGATAGCCAGCTTCTCGCGCGTCGCTGCCGGGATCATCTTCTTGTCTGTCATCACTGCAAATTGCAGAGCACTGGCCACGGGTGTGCCGCTGTTGTCCTTTGGCAGCGCGCGAACCGCGCCCTTCAGCACTTCCTGCGCGTTGGCTGTGTTCTCGTGGATCACTTTGATGACCTGCTCCACGGTTACGTCATCGTGGCCTTCGTACCAGCAGTCATAGTCGGTAACCATGGCCAGCGTGGCGTAGCTGATCTCGGCTTCGCGGGCCAGTTTGGCTTCCTGCAGATTAGTCATGCCAATGACGTCCGCACCCCACGAGCGGTACAGGTTCGACTCTGCGCGGGTGCTGAACTGTGGGCCTTCCATGTTGATGTAGGTGCCGCCCAGCTTGCCCACCACACCTGCGTCCTTGCAGCCCTGCTCGAAGGCTTTGGCAGCCACCGCGCAGATGGGATCACCGAACGCGACGTGACCCACAATGCCGTCGCCGAAGAAGGTGGCGTTGCGCGCAAAGGTGCGGTCGATGAACTGGTCGGGGATGACGAAGTCAGTCGGCTTATGCTCGGCCTTGAGTGAGCCCACGGCAGAGATGGACAGGATGAAGCTAACTCCCAGCTTCTTCATGGCGTAGATGTTGGCGCGGAAATTTAGTTCGCTAGGCAGGATGCGGTGGCCGCGGCCGTGGCGTGCGAGGAACGCAACCCTGCGACCCTCAAGCGTGCCCAGAACGATGGTCTCGGACGGATCGCCAAAAGGCGTTTCGATTTTGATCTCTTCCGTGTCCGTAAGCCCCGGCATGTTGTACAAACCGCTGCCGCCGATAATTCCTATTTCTGCCTGCGCCACTTCAACCACCCATGTTTTCTCATTGCCCACATGCAATGACGTGCCCTACTCTCGTTAAGATATCGCGCGGACGCTCACAATGGCTGGATCCCCCTCAATCCAAGAGCCGGATGTGTCGCGCCGCCGGCACTTGCGGTACAAGCACGGCCCCGAAGGTGAGTCACTGGTTATGCCGGAACGTCGCTTCCCCCTGAACCAGGATCTATTCCTGCGCGCCCTGATCCTGTGCGTGGTGGTTCTGATTTCCCTGCCCAGCCTCGGATCGAGTGCGATCGATGGCCTTGATTCGGCACACCACATCCTGGACGGCTACTTCTTTCGCGACCTGATCGTCAGCCACCCGTTTCGTGGCCTGCCGCATTTCGCCCTGGCTTACTACCAGCAGTACCCCGCACTCGGCTTTGTGTTCTGGCCGCCGCTGACGCCAGCCGTGTTCGGCCTGTTCGATCTTGTGGGCGGACCTCACGTTCTCACCACGCGGGTCAGCATGCTGTTCTTCGGGGCTACGTTCGCGCTTGCACTGTACTCCGTGCTGCGCAGGCAGTTCCCCGCACTGCTGTCGTTTTGCGCGGTAGTCGCCGCGGTGACGGTTCCGGGGATATCACGGTCGTTCAACGAGATCATGCTGGAACTGCCGACGCTGGCGTTCATGATGCTGGCCATTATGAGCTACCAGCGGTTTGTGGAGCCATCGGATGGCACCGGCAGCAGCCTGCGTCGCACGGTGCTGTTTTCCTTCGCCAGCGCAGCGGTTATCTACAGCAAGCAACCTGCATGGTTCCTGTACCCGGCATTGTTGTTCGATTTTCTTCTGAATCACCGCCCCGAACTGCGAACGAAGAAGGTGCGGATCGCGGTCGGTCTGATTGCGCTGCTTTGCCTTCCGCTGGTGGCCTACACGGTGAAGTTTGGCCACGCCAACCTGGCGCAGTCGGTAGGCAACAACACCAAGCTCATCATGACCAACTACCAGTCGCTGCCTCGCTGGTCGCTGGCGGCGTGGACGTTCTATCCGAGGCTTGCACCGTCGCTGCTGAACCCGCTGGTCATGCTTCTGGCATGTGGCGCGCTGGCCACAGCTTTCCTCAAGAAGGACTTTCTGCGTGCGAACGCCCTTTGGATCGGCTGGTTCGTCTTTGCCTACCTGACATTCAGCTTCTATGACAATCGCGTGGCACGTCACGCCACTTTCTGGTGGCCTGCATGGATCGTGCTGGCCGCCGCGTTCCTGTACTTTCTGCAGCGAAACGTGCGTGCGCCACAGGCCCGGTTTGCGGCGTTGCTGCTGTTGCTGCCGGTTCCGTTTCAGGCCCGCGCAGCTTTTCAGCAGACGTATGGCGACTTTCAGGGGGAGCGGCCTGTGATTGCAGGGTTGTTTGCTGGACGTGACCCTGGCAACATCCTGCTGTTTGGCAGCGATAAGCAGGTGTTTATCGCCTTGATTCGCGAGTACGACGGCAACCGGCAGGTTCACGCCATTCGCGGTGAACAACTGCTCAGCAGCGGCGTGCCACTGGCCACCATATGCCACGACTACCGCATCGGGACGGTCCTAATCGAGATCCCTGAAGGCAAGCCGGTTTTGCAGGATGCGGGCCTGAGCGCGGTGCTGGACTCAAGCGTTTTTCAGCCGCTGCAAGCCCCCACCTTCACGCGGTACGGACATCCAGTGCGGGCTGCCACGTTTCGCTATACGGGGAGCATGTCACCAACGATTGCCCCCGTGTCGCTGTCGAACCGGCTCTTGTAAGCTCGCGCGGAAACTACCGGACGGCCTGCGCCGCCGCGTGCAGCACAGCGCGAGGCATACCGATGCCGGGCAGCAGGCGCGACATCGACAGCGTCAGCTCGCGCTGCGGCAGTTGCAACCCTGCCGTCTGCAACTGGCCATGGCCCTGCGCGTCGCGAAACATACTGTCGAGCTTGCGCGCAGTTATACGGTCATAACCTTCGGACAGAAAGACGCTGTTGTCTTCGAGGGAAAGCCACACGTCGCCTTCTTCCGTGCTGAACAGCAAGTGATCCGGATCGCCATCCTGAAACTGCACCTGCTTGATGGAGTCGTACTTGCGCGCCAGGGCACCTGCATACACATTCATAAAGCTGCGCGCCGTATCGCGGTTCTTCCACTGCGAGTAGTACAGAACGCCGATGGAACCCTTGGCCGACTTCTGTGCGGCGGTGGCACTGCGGCGCTGCGCGGCGTAGTAGATGCCGCCGTCCCACTCCACAGCAAGTGGACCCGCCATGGCTCGGCCGCCAAACAGTTCCGTGATGATGCGGACATCCAGCTCGCCCATCACACCCACGTCATACGGCTCCCATTCCTTGTCCAGCAGGCCATGGATATCAGGCATGGTCAGCACGGAAACCGGCGCATGGGTCAGGTAGACTTCCGGGTGCAGGATCTCGTGCGAGGACGTCGGAGGGCGTTGCAGCGCTCCACTGAACGCACCATCCACGCCGCTCTTCGTCAGCAGTGCCTGCTCAAAACCCAGGCCGGCGCTGTACGGAAACAGAAGCGATTGCTGCAGAAGAAGGGGCGCGCGCGCCAGGATGGGCGACCCAGAGGTGTCCATCGCCAGATCTCGCAGCTTATCGCCGAACTCCGGCGCTGTAGCCAGGGTCTTGTTCGCGTCCTTTAGTTCGTAATCGATGAAGGTAACCATGGCCTGGCCTTCCGTCACACACTCGCGCGCGGTGGAAGCTTCATCCAGAACGATGTGGCGATTGTCCTCTTCCGCGTTCTTGCTGATGGCCGTGGGTTCGGGACTGCCCCACTTTTCCAGGTGGACCAGGTCGTCCTGCAGGGCGTGGGTCAGTTCATGCGCCAGCACCGGCTTCTGTTCATCGACGCCAACCCAGTCAATCAGGTTCACGGTGCGTGTTTTTGGCTCGTAGAACGCGGCGACCTGCTCCGTAAGCAGGCTTAGAAGGAACGGCCGCAGGCTGAAGTCGCGATCCAGAAGGCCAAACTTCTTCAGCACCAGTTCTGACCGCTCCAGGCGCTTGGTGCCCTCGTCCTCGCTCATTTTCTGCGACAGTTCGCGCTTTACCTCGTCGCGCGTCAGCAGCTTGCGCTTGACCGGCCGTGTGGCCTTCAGGTGCGAATCCTTGCTGGTAAAGGCAAGAATGTCATCTACCGAGCGAAACAGGGTTGCTGCCTGATCCTTGGTGATGTGCGTGTCGCTGCCCGGAGACGCCATTGGTTTCGAAGGCACAGTTTGAGGCGGTGGGTCGGGGACCGGCACGGTGGGTTTGGGTACCTGCGCCTGCAACAACCCGGAGGCAACAAG
>JBPBPZ010000343.1:0-12294 GCA_050954525.1 Janthinobacterium lividum | reverse complement strand
CCACGTGCGCACACCGGCTGGTCACTTGCTGCAACCCGTTCCATTCAGGAATGTCGCTGTTAGAGCCGGAAGCTTTCGCCCAGGTAGATGCGCTTCACTTCCGGGTCGCGCCCCAGTTCACCCGGCGTTCCATGCCTAAAGATGCGGCCCTCCGCCATGATGTAAGCGCGGTCAGTCACGTTAAGCGTTTCGCGGACGTTGTGGTCGGTGATCAGGATGCCGATGCCGCTCGCCTTGAGGCTAAAGATGATCTGCTGCAGATCAAGAACGGCGATGGGATCGATGCCGCTGAATGGTTCGTCCAGCAGGATGAACGACGGCCGAATGCAGAGGCAGCGTGCAATCTCAACGCGTCGGCGTTCACCGCCGGAAAGGGCGTATCCCTGGGTCTTGCGAACATGTCCAAGATCGAGCTGTTCAATCAGGCCAGACATGCGCGTGCGGCGCGTCTCCCAGTTCAGTGGCTGAGTCTCCAGGATGGCCAGGATATTGTCTTCCACTGTCAGCTTGCGGAAAATCGACGGTTCCTGGGGCAGGTAGCTGATCCCGAAATTACGCGCACGCAGGTACATGGGCGTGCGGCTGATGTCTTCGCCGCTGACGGAAATCCGTCCAGAGTCTGGCCGCACCAGGCCGACGATCATGTAGAAGCTGGTCGTTTTGCCGGCACCATTCGGGCCCAGCAAACCAACCACTTCCCCCTGGCTGATGGACAGGCTGACGCCGCGTACGACCTCGCGGCCGTTGTAGCTTTTCGCAATGTTGTCCGTCAGAAGGGTGCGTCGGCCGTCACTGACAGCAGGCAGGTTCTCCAGGTTGTCCAAAGGCGGCTGCGTGCTCCCAGGCGTTACGGCTTCGATCATGGGTGTTGGTTGCATCAGCGACTCCGAGTGGGACGCGCGGCGTGCGTTTCCGTATGCACACGACGGCCCGTCTCACCGGCGACTTCGACGCTATCATCGCCGCTGTGGAAGATCAATGTGGTCCCGGTAACACTGCCCTGCAGGCTGTCAACCATAGTAGGGGGCGCAGCAGGTGTGCCGCTTAGCTCATAGCGCCCGTCAGACTCCGTGTACAGCAGTCGCTGGCCAGATCCGGTGCGTCCAGGCTGCTGAAGATGTACATCACCGGTCGCCAGAATCGATTGCATACTGCCCCCGCTCAGCGCATCCCCTGCGACTTGTACCTGCCGACCTGAGGATCCGCTGCCACCACCTTGGGGCTTCAACGTAGCAACCACATGGTTTGCCTTCAGGTCAGACCCTGCGCTCAGAACGCGCACGTCCTCCGAAACGTCTATGTGACCCGGCGCATTTGCGCTTGAACCTGTCATCACCAGGTTGCGCCCGGTAACCTGTACCGTGCCACTCTGGCGTGTCGGAGCTTGCTTGCTTCCACTGCTAGCGTTAGCCAGCACGAGGTGGACTGCTGGTTGTTCTGTGCTTAAGGACTTTGCAGACAACGTGCCCTTCGCCCGATCCAGATGCATTTCAGGCGCCTGCAACTGCGCCGTGCTGCTCCACATGCGCACGGGCTTTGCGCCACCAAAGAAGCTTGCGCTGCCGCCTGCACCTGCAATGCTGGCATGGTCGGCCAGCACGTGTACGAGCTCTGATTTGCCATCAGCACCCTGCTGTATCAGCGTGCCCTTCACTGTGCCTACTGCTTGCATGTCGCCTGCGGCCTGCGCCATGGTGACGCGATCGGCGGCCAGTTGAACGCCTGGTGCCGTCACTACCGGCTCACCAGACAGAACAAGCTGTTGCGTCACATTGTCGAACTCTGCTCTTTGCGCGGTGGCCTGGCTATCCTGCGCTGCGACGCCTGGGCTGGATCCTGGCCCGGGAACCTTTTCTCCAGGAACAACGTGCTGCGTTACCACGACATGGCCCGTCTGAATCGCCGCACGCAGCGTTCCTGTTTCCTTGCGCGGTGCCTCGTTCTTTCCAGGAGGAGGCAGTAGCGTGGCCTGAAGGTTGTCGCCGCTGCTGGTCCGCCTGTTACCAAGGTCGTCACTTTCCACAATGCGCGTGTCGCCAGCCCCATCCACGGTTGAGACATAGCGTGCTCCATTGCTGAGGGCTGTAGTTGCATGCAGCGTTTGCGCGCTTACCAGAGTAGTGCGGGTCGTCGCCTGCTTGGCAGAGCTGTCAGGCTTCTGCTTCGCCCCTGCCGCGTAAACAGCCGGCTGAACGCTTTGCAGTTGGGCTCCGCCACTCGCAACCGCTTCACGTAACGCCGTCCGCTTGCCATTCTGCATCAGGCTTGCGAGAACCCTCTGCGCAGAAAGCGTGCTGTGCCCACCAGCGGCGCCACCTGCGCTATTGACCTGGACCGCATGTTGTAGGTCAAGCTGTTCCGGATTGCCGGCAGCGCTAAAGCGCAGAAGTGCCTCGGTGGCTGACCCGGTGGTGTCTGCAGACCGAAACCTCACGCCGCCGCCCATGGTCGCGGTCTGCAGCTTGCCTGCGGTATCCATTTGTGCGTGCATGTGTGGAGCTTCCGCCCGCGTGCCATGCTCCCCTTGCAGAACAACATTGCCTTCAGCGTCTGCGGTCTGGATCCCGCCACCTTTGCCTAGCAGGAAGGTCATACGTTCGCCGGAAGATCGGCTGCCGTCGGAGCGCACATCCGCATGGTGAAGCGTCCCCGTCTGCGTGGTGCGATCCAGCTCTGCTGCCGCAGCATCCACGTGGACGGCCTTGCCATTCCGCATGCCGTCCAGGCGCACGTCCTTGCGCAGCCGCAGCATGCCCGTGTCACTTTCGTAATCCGCACCGGTCGCTCCACCACGAATGTCCCCGTACACGATCTGGATGGGTTCGTCCGTCGCCGCGATGCCAAGCTTTTGCATCAGGACGAGTCCACGGGTAGTCACTGCAATGCGTTTCGCGTTGGGGTTGGCCACCACCCCGTTTGGGACGGGTGCCGCAAGATCCAGGTGTACTTCGCCTGCGGCACGCACCACGCCATTGGGCTGGTCATACTCGAACTCTTCGCCACGGATACTGTCCGTGCGGTTCGACCCGGGTGCGCCATACAGCGTGATGGCAACATCGTGCAGGGTTGTCTTGCCGTTCTCTCGCTGGATGGCCTTTGCCGCATGCACGGTAAACAGGGTGTGGCCCTTGGACGACTGGGACAGCGTAAAGCCATTGGTTTCAGACTTGATGTCGATACCCAGCCGACGTGGCAGATCGGCAAGGAAGCGGTGCGCCCGGTAGCGCGTGTAACCCAGCAGGCTACCCAGCACCAGCAGCAGCCCCACCAAACCACCCAGCAGCCAGCGCCGCAATCGCGCCACGCGCTTCACGCGAGCCCTGCTGTTCACCACTTCGCGCGCGCTGCCAGAATCCATCACTGCAGCTATCTTCGCAGTGCTGCAGCCAAGTTTCCACTGCCGCATCTAATAACCATGGCCGATCAGCTTTACCTGAGCCTCTGGTTCCCCAACTTTCGCCTCGCCTCGCTGCCTGAAAAGCTGATTGCGGTACTGCAGCAATTTGCAAAGGTCAGTGGAGACAACCGCATCCACATTGCCTCCGCCATTCCCCTGGGATGGAACGAATCGCCTGTCTTCCAGCGCATCTTCGTCAATGACGAGCGGTCCGAACCTTCAGACGACTCCCTCGCACAGAACGCCGTCGCCGAGGCCACCGAGCAACTGCACGACGACATGGCCTACGAGTTCGAAACGAAGTGGCAGCTATGGCAGCCAGAGCCTGCGGGTGAGGACTTCGAAGCGACCTGGCGTTTGCAACCCGCGACGGTGAAGCTGGTGGGGTTTGGCCCAGAATTCGATGACAGCAGCTACGAGCAAAATGGTCACATCCGCATCGACTTTGGCCTAGACACGCCGTGGGTGCAGGACGAGAACGATCTGGACGAAGACGGCCAGAAGCGCCTGCAGCAAAACGTAGAAATGTTGCTGGCGTTTACCCTCTCTGTCGAAAAGCACTGCGGCATAAGCTCGCGCCTGCTATGGACAGAAAGCGGCGAACCGCTCGCGGAGAAGCTCATTGCTCGCTTGCAGCGAGTGAACTAGCGCGAACTAACCCGCGATCACGATCTCAGAGAAGTCCGCAATTCGGCCGAAGTCGTTTAGCACGCGCAGAAGCAGGCCAAGCCGAGCCCGCCTGAGAGATGTGTCTGGGACCATGACCATGACCTTCTCAAAGAAGGCATCCACATGCGGCCGCATCTCGGCGATAGTAGCGAGTGCAAGCGTGTAGTTGCCTGCTGCTCGCAGGTCTTCCACGGAGGCAGCACGGCTTTCGCCCTCTTCTGAGAGCGTTCGCTCGGCTGGTTCCGTGAGTGTTTCGGCGTGCCAACCCGGCGAAAAAGTTTCACCCTTGGACCGCGCCTGTTCCACCAGGTTCTTCATGCGCTTGAAGGCTGCGGCGATCGCTGCAAAGTCCTCGCCGTGGCGGGCTGCATCCACCGCGGATACACGCGCCACTGCATCGCGTACGCTATCCGGACCGGTCGCCATAACGGCCTTCACCACGTCGTATGCACCGCCTCGAACTTCACGCAGATACCATTCCAGCCGTTCTCCGAGAAAGGTCTGCAGACTGCTGCGGAGCTTGGTATCGCTGCCCGTCGCTGCATCTGCAACTTCAGCAAGGCTGAGCGGAAGCTGGCTTTCACCAAGAATCTTGATGATGCCGTTTGCCGCCCGGCGTAGGGCAAACGGATCCTTCGATCCGGTAGGCTGCAGACCGAGACCAAACATGCCGGCGATCGTGTCGATCTTGTCGGCGATGGCAAGCAGTGCACCTTCGTTGGTCTGGGGAATGGCATCGTCCATGCCCACCGGTTGATAGTGCGCATAGATAGCCTGCGCAACCGATTCACCATGACCCTGGGCACGCGCATACACGCCGCCCACGATCCCCTGCAATTCCGTAAACTCCTTCACGAGTTCGGTGGTCAGATCCGTCTTCGCCAACTGCGCAGCGGTATCCAGAGCGGCGAGATCAATGCTGGTACGTTGCTGCTTTGAGGCGACATCGTCGGACCAGTGGTCGCGAACAAGTTCGCCCAGTTTTGCAGCTACGGCTCGAACGCGCTCTGCCTTTGTGGCGTAGCTTCCGAGATCTTTCTGGAACGTGACGCTTTCCAGCAGACTCACCCGTTCAGTCAGCGGGATCCGTTGATCGAATTCGTAGAAGAAGCGAGCGTCATTGAAACGGGCACGCAACACCCGCTCGTTCCCGTGCCGGATGATGCCTTCTGCCTGATCCGTGGGTTCCGTGTTCAGGATCGCGAGAAAGTGAGGCGCCAGCTTGCCCGCGGCATCCTCCACGGCGAAGTAGTTCTGGTGGTCGCGCATCACGGTAACCAGCACCTCTTCGGGTAGTGGAAGAAACTCAGCTTCGAAGTTTCCCGCGATCACGCTGGGCCACTCGGTCATGTGCGTCACTTTGTCGACCAGCGGATGATCTTCGCGCCAGCGTGTGTTCGGCAGCGCGCGTGTGACCCTATCCAGCGCCTTGCGGATCAGGTGTCGGCGATCTTCTACCTTTGCGATCACCTTTGCGTCGTACAGCCGCGCCGCGTATTCAGCGGGCGTGGCAAGCTCTACGGGGGCATTGCCATGCAACACGCGGTGACCGTAGGTCACGCGGCCCGCAGTCCGGCCCGCCCACTCGACTGGGACAACTTCGTTGTCCAGCAGAGCGACGATCCACTGCACGGGACGCACAAATCGCTCAGGCTTGCCTGTGCGCCAGTACATGTTCTTGGCCCAGTAGATCGCAGCGATCTCCTTGGGCAGTTCACTTACGATGATCTCTGCGCAGCTTCGGCCCGCGCGCTTTGCGGTTGCGGCCAGGTACTCGCCTTTGGCATTCGTGATGGTGCGCAAGGCCTCAATTGCAACGCCTGCCTTTTTCGCAAACGCCTCAGCCGCCGCTGTCGCTTTGCCGTCCCTGTAAGCCGCCTTCACAGGGGGACCGAGCAATTCCTCTTCCATGTCAGGCTGCTGCAGCAACACATCGTGCACCAGCACTGCGAGCCGCCGGGGCGTCGAGAAGGACTCGACACTACCGCCATCGCCAAGCAGACGCTCTCGACTCAGAAGGTCCATCACGCGACGGGAAAGTTCTGCTTCGGCGCTTGCCAGCATACGTGCTGGAACTTCTTCCAAACCAATTTCAAATAGAAAGTCAGACATTAGCTGATCGCCTTTTCGTGGATGCTGGCGACCCGTTCGCCCTGCTCTGCATACGCCTTTGCCACACCAACAATCAGCGTCCGGATGCGTGCCATGACACCTACCCGCTCCGTAACGGAGATCGCGCCGCGCGCATCCAGCAGATTGAACAGGTGCGAGCATTTCAGTGCCAGTTCGTACGCTCCCAGCACGGGAAAGCGCAGCAAAGACGTCTTTTCTGCAGCTTCAGGAAGTGCTTTTTGCGCGGCCAGCAGCGCCAGGCACTCCGCTTCGTACGCTCCCAGGTGTGCCCAAAGCCGTTCTACATCGGCAAAATCGAAGCTGTAGGCAGACAATTGCTGCTCTTCCGGCAGACGGATGTCTCCATAGGTAGTTACCGCACCGGTGTCCGGGTCGCGCGCCCAAACAATGTCGTAGATCGAGTCCGCGTCCTGCAAAAACTGGGTCAGACGTTCCAGGCCATACGTGATCTCGCCGGTAATGGGGTCGAGGTCCAGGCCGCCACACTGCTGGAAGTAGGTAAACTGCGTAATCTCCTGGCCGTCCATCATGACCTGCCAGCCGACGCCCCACGCGCCACCTACCGGCCACTCCCAGTTGTCCTCTTCAAACTTGATATCGTGATCGGCAAGCACGATGCCGATCGCCTCGAGGCTCTGCAGGTACAGGTTCTGGATGTTCGATGGTGGTGGTTTGAGAATCACCTGGAATTGTGTGTGCTTGTACAGCCGATTAGGATTCTCGCCGTAGCGTCCATCTGCGGGCCGCCGCGAAGGCTGCGCATAAGCGATGCGGACCGGCTTGGGTCCGAGCACACGCAGAAAGGTGTCCGGCGACATGGTTCCCGCACCCACCTCAATGTCGTAAGGCTGTTGCAACACGCAGCCACGCTCTGCCCAAAAGCGCTGCAGGGCAAATAGAATTTCCTGAAACGTCATTGCGGCTGCAACCGGCTTTTCTGACGCGTGCGATGCCGTGGATTCTGCAACAGCAGACATGATGGGTTCAAGCTCCTTGGGCGTTGAGCCAGTTTACAGGAGCAGACGACAACCACCGCAAACCGCTGTCAGATGTGGATTGACCAGCCCAGCTGTGTGAGCTGTTCTTCAATCTCGAGCAAAGCCGCTTCCAGGGCGGATCTGCGATGCGGACTGGATGTGCGTTCCGACAGGAGCCGCTCGCGCTGCAGTTGAAGTCCCTGCAGTTTGCGCTGGCGATCGCGCTCTGTGCTGCGTCCTTCGGCTGCAATCGTTGCAGCCGATGCCTGCGCAGCAGGCTTCTCTGGAACGTCCACGTCTTCCTTTTCCCAGCCTCGTGCCATGTCGCGATTCTACGCCCGTCACGGCGGGCTGTAGCGTCTACCGTACAATCAGGACGCAAGGAACACGACACAACTGACTCACACAGCATCGGTGAGTCGATGACATGTCTTTGCTGACAAGCCTCTTCTCGTCCTGTGAGGCGCGACCCTAACGCTGCAATCCGCACACAGGAGACTGAGCCGCCATGTGGATCGTTCGCCTCGCACTCCGACGCCCATACACCTTTGTGGTCATGGCGGTGTTGATTCTGGTCATGGGTATTGTGTCCATCGAGACCATGTCGACTGACATTTTCCCGACGATCGATATCCCTGTCGTCACCGTGGTCTGGAGCTACACCGGTACAAGTCCCGACGAGATGGAAAAGCGCTTCACCACCATTAGTGAACGCGCCATGACCACGACCGTAAACGACATCGAGCATCTCGAGTCACAATCGGTGAACGGCGTCTCGGTCATCAAGATTTTCTTTCAGCCCGGCGTCAAGGTGGAAGCAGCAGTGGCGCAGATCACGGCGGTCAATCAGACCGTCATCCGCATCATGCCGCAGGGCACAACGCCACCCTTCATTCTGCAGTTCTCCGCCTCGAACGTGCCTATTCTGCAAGCTGTCATGTCGTCCAACCAGCTGTCGGAATCGGACCTGTTTGACCTGGGTGCGCAGTTTGTACGGACCCAGCTGGCAACCGTACAGGGTGCGCAGGTGCCGCAACCCTACGGTGGAAAAGCGCGGCAAATCGCCGTGGATATCGACCCCATGGCCCTGTATGCCAAGGGGCTATCGCCAACCGACGTCGTCAATGCCCTGACCGCGCAAAATCTTATTCTGCCTGCCGGCGACGCGCGCATCGGCGACCGCGACTATGTTGTTCGCACCAATGCATCGCCGCAGGTCGTGTCTACGCTGAACGACATACCCGTGAAGCAGATCAACGGTGCCACCATTTACATGCGCGACGTGGCGCAGGTACATGAAGGTTTCGCGCCGCAGCAATCCATCGTGCGCATGGACGGCCGGCGTGCTGTTCTGCTCACCATCTTGAAGGCCTCGTCTGCCTCCACTCTGGACATTGTGCAGAAGGTGAAAGCGGTGCTGCCGCACATCATCGCAAATCTGCCGCCACCTGCGCCGGATGTGAAGATCCTGTTCGACCAATCGATTTTCGTGAAAGCAGCCCTGCAGGGCGTGGTCAAGGAAGCCGCGATTGCAGCCGGTCTGACCGCGATCATGATCCTGCTGTTTCTCGGATCGTGGCGCTCTACCGTGATCATCGCGGTGTCCATTCCGCTGTCGATCCTGGTCTCGATCATCATCATGAAGGCGCTTGGGCAGACGCTGAACACCATGACGCTGGGCGGTCTCGGACTTGCAGTCGGCATCCTGGTCGATGACGCCACAGTCGAAATCGAGAACATCCATCGCAACCTGGGCTTGGGCAAGGAAATTGAGCCAGCGATTCTCGATGGAGCCGCTCAGATTGCCGTTCCCGCCTTTGTGTCCACGCTTGCCATCTGCATTGTGTTTGTTCCGGTCGTCTTCCTGTCCGGCGCTGCTCGCAGCCTGTTCACACCGCTGGGCATGGCCGTGGTGTTCGCCATGCTGGCGTCATACCTACTGTCCAGAACGCTCGTGCCGACCATGGTCAAGTTCCTGCTGGCCAAAGAGGTGGATGTGTACGCGCTGGCCGAAGCTGAACATGGCGACCACGCTCTATCGACACAGGAATTGGCTGAAATCGAGCAGAAGCGTCGCGGCCTGGGAGCTATCTGGCGCACGCACTTCGCCTTCAACCGCGTCTTCGAGAAGCTGCGCGGCGGCTACCAGCGCGGCCTCGATTGGGCGCTTACCCACACGACGTTCACCCTCTCGTGCTTCGGCATCTTCATCCTGTTGTCCTTCTGTACCCTGCCCTTCATAGGTAAAGACTTCTTCCCGGATGTAGACGCAGGCAGCTTCCGCCTGCACGTTCGAACCGCGCCAGGCACCCGTCTGGAGTCGACTGAGGCTGTTTTCGGGCAGGTGGAGCAAGTGATTCGGCAGGTGATCCCAGCCAATGAAATCACCGGAGTGCTGGACAACATGGGCGTCCCGAACGGCACCTTCAACCTGGCCTTCGGCGACGGTTCACTATCTGACGTGCAGGACGGAGAAATTCTGGTTTCGCTGGGCGAAGGACACAAGCCCACGGCAATGTACCGCGAGAAATTGCGCGAGGTACTGCGGCAGAAGTTCCCCGAAACTACCTTTTACTTTCAGGCTTCTGACATCGTGAATCAGATCCTGAACTTCGGACTGCCCGCGCCGATCGACATCCAGATCAGCGGTCGACTGGCCGCACAGAACTACGCGACCGCCCAGCAGATTCGTGAAGCAGTCGCAAAGGTGCCC
The DNA here is from genome assembly GCA_050954525.1 of Janthinobacterium lividum. Taxonomy (GTDB): domain Bacteria; phylum Acidobacteriota; class Terriglobia; order Terriglobales; family Acidobacteriaceae; genus Terriglobus. The sequence goes on along the minus strand of JBPBPZ010000343.1, from coordinate 2,405 downwards.
GGTGCTGTCGACGTGCATGTACACCAGGTGGTGTACGCGCCCGAACTTCGCGTGAACGTGGATCGTACTCGCGCGCAGCAGGTAAACCTGACAGAGTCCAGCGTGGCGAATAGCATGCTGTTTGCGCTTTCCGGATCAGGCACGGCGACGCCGAACTACTGGTTGAACCCGCAGAACGGTGTGAACTACTCGGTAGTGGTTATGGTTCCTCCGTTCCGGATGGATTCGGTGGCTGCGTTGAACGGTTTGCCGGTGAGCGCCGGAACCACGGGTGCCGTCAACACGGGCACGTCTGGTGGCAACAGCGGTACACCGGTGGCACCCGCTGCACAGTTGCTGTCGAACGTGGCCCAGATTTCGCATACCTCAAGCCCCGGCATTACAAACCACTACAACGTGCAGCCGGTGTACGACGTGTTCGCGAACGTGCAGGGCCGCGATCTTGGTGGCGTTTCCAATGACATCAACCGCATTCTGAAGGGTTACACCAACGCGAACGGCAAGCTATCAAAGGGCGCAACCCTGACGGTGCGCGGGCAGGTCAAGAGCATGGAAGACAGCTTCACCGGCCTGGGCCTTGGCATGATTTTCGCCGTGTTGCTGGTGTACCTGCTGATGGTGGTGAACTTCCAAAGCTGGCTGGATCCGTTCATCATCCTGATGGCGCTGCCGGGTGCGGCTTGCGGCATTCTGTGGATGCTGTTTCTTACCGGTACGACGTTCTCCGTGCCTTCGCTGATGGGTGCCATTATGACCGTCGGCGTGGCAACCGCGAACTCCATCCTGATGGTGACCTTTGCGAATGACCAGCGATCCCTGGGCCTAAACAGCGTGCAGGCTGCCGCGGCTGCAGGCTTTACACGTCTACGTCCGGTACTGATGACGGCGCTGGCTATGATCCTCGGCATGTTGCCCATGTCGCTTGGGATGGGTGAGGGCGGCGAGCAGAACGCGCCGCTGGGCCGCGCTGTCATTGGTGGACTTCTTGTAGCCACCGCAACAACGCTTGTCATCGTACCCATCTTCTATTCGTTGTTGCGCAAGGCTCCCCCGCTCGCCATGCAGGTCGAGGCCAATACAGAGCAGGAGTTTTTCGAACATGCGTAAGTCTGGCGTCCTTGATCGCCGTGGTACTGCACTTCCCATCATTAAAGGAGCCAGCTAAGCATGGCCCAGAACTATACCGATCCTCCAGCCGCTGGCGAACATGACGTTCAAGCCACGCCCTCTGCGCAACAGCCGGCCGGACGTGGTGCCTACATCACGGCTGCGGCAGCTTTTCTTTTGCTCGCCGCGCTGGGTGTGGCATTCCTATTGCCCAAGCTGCACCACCGTGATTCGCTGGTTGACCAGGTCCGAGTGAACGCAGGTCCGCCGCCCGTAGTGGTCACCAAGGTCATGTTGGGTCAACTGTCGTCCAAGCTGGAGCTGCCGGGCACCGTGCAGGCCTTTCAGCAGACGCCCATCTTTGCGCGGACCTCCGGCTATGTAACCAAACGCTTCGTCGACATTGGCGACCATGTGCGCGCGGGACAGCTGCTTGCACTGATTGAGGATCCGCAGACGCGCCAATCCCTGAACCAGGCTCAGGCCACCTTGCTGCAGCTGAAGGCGCAGTTGGTGCAGACGCAGGCAAACGCCAAGTTGTCGACACTGAACAACACTCGTAATCAGCAGTTGCAGCAAGAGGGCGTTATCTCCCAGGCTGCAGCCGACCAGTTTACCGCCCAGGCTGGCGTGAATGACGCAACGGTGAACGCGGCGCAGGCAAATATTGCGGCGGGTGAAGCGAACGTGCGCTCACTGCAGGAGCAGGCCAGCTTTTCGCGTGTGACAGCGCCTTTCAACGGCGTCATCCTTGCACGCAGCATCGATACAGGATCGCTCATTTCCGCCGGTTCGCTCAACTCCGTCACCCAGCTTTTCACGATCGGACAGGCAGATACCGTGCGTGTGTTCACCAATGTGCCGCAGGCGAATGCGCCGGCGGTGATCGGGGCAAACACGGCACAGGTGCAGTTTCGAGAATTACCGGGCAAGGTGTTCACGGGCAAGGTCACACGGAATGCCGCGGCCATCGACCCAACCTCACGCACTCTGCTTGCGGAGATCGACCTGCCCAATGCGGACGGCAAAATTCTGCCGGGCATGTTTGCCACCGTCATCTTTGCGACCAACAACGCAACGCCGCCTGTGCTGATCCCCGCGAATGCCTTGTTCGTGCGTTCCGCCGGGCCGCAGACGTTTGTTGTGGATGCGAACAACGTGGTTCACATGCACAACCTGATTCTTGGCCGCGACTTCGGCTCGAATACCGAAGTGATCAGCGGCCTCCGACAGAACGATCTGGTCGTATTGTCCCCTTCTGACGCGATCACCGATGGAACCAAGGTTGAGCCCGAGAT
>JBPBPZ010000327.1:0-12485 GCA_050954525.1 Janthinobacterium lividum | reverse complement strand
TGAGGATCGCGTCCCCGCTCAGCGGTTGTCGATCTCCGAAAGCCGCTCCGCGATGCCGTGTTGCAGCGCGGGTATGTGGTCCACGACGCCCATCAGCGCATTACGCAATATCCGGGAGACAGACGAGTCGGACGTCGCCGCCCGTGTCATCAGGTCGGTTGTCCGCACCACGGATCGTGCAATCTCCAGGCGCTTCTTCTCCCACTCAGCCAAGGGTGCTTCGTCCCCGGTCGTGATCACCCGGTGCAGCACGCCGGCAAGTGAAACCGCGTCCTGAATACCGGTGTTCATACCCTGCCCGCCCGCCGGGCTGTGCACATGCGCGGCGTCGCCCAGAACGATCATCCGGCCGCTGCGCAGGGTTGATGCGACACGGTGCTGGATGCGGTAGTGCGACGACCAAGCCATGCTTCTAATCCGAGCCTTGTTCATCTGCGGCCCACGTTCATCCAGCAGCTTCTGCAGATCTTCCATGGAGGGCGATCCGCCCGGTTCGCGCACGGTGGCAAACACGCGGTAGCGATTGCCGGGCAGCGGAACGATCAGCAGAAATCCCGTCGGCGCGAAAAACAGGTCCATGCCGTTCCGCTCCAATGGAAAGTCCATCTCGACATCGCCCAGCACGAAGTTCTCGTCGTAGGTACCGCCTTCAAACTCGATGCCGGCAGCCTGCCGCACCGTGCTGTGCAGGCCGTCGCAACCAATGACCCAGCCTGCCCGAATGTGCTGCACTAGCACACCGGCCGCGGTGTAGGTCAGCGTGGCTCCGGTGCTGTCCGCGTCGATCCCCGTCACCTCCACGGATCGGGTGACCGCCTCGCCCAGTTCACGCAACCGACCTGTCAGAACCGCCTCCGTCTGGTCCTGCGGCAGAGCCAGGGCGTAAGGATACGCCGTGTTCAGGCCATCAAAGCTGACGTGCATACGCGTGGTGTCACCCTCGTGCATGCGTGCTTCGTTGAGTGGCAGGCCGCGTTCTATAACCCGCTGCGCGACTCCGAGCGGTTCCAGCACTTCCAGCGTGCGGGCGTGCACAATGACCGCGCGAGAGGTAGCAGGAGGCGCGGCTTTCTTTTCGAACAGCAGGGCGGGAGTGCCCAGGCGCTGCAGCTCTGCCGCCAAAGCCAGACCTGTGGGTCCGGCCCCTACAATTACGATTCGATCGTTGCTGCCTGGCATCGCTCCCTCCGATAAAGCAGATAGCTTACCAGTCTGTAGCGAGACGGTTCCAGAAGCGTTTCCAGCGTCACAATGGGACAAGCCGCCCTGCAACTTGCCGGGGGCGCCGTTCGTCTCACGAGGTGGACCTATGCGAGTACATACCCCAGTTCTGGCAGCCCTGCTGCTAAGTAGCGCCTGCGCGTTGGCGCAAAGTACAGGTGTGCAGGCTACCCCGCAGACCCGCAACGCTGCACCGGCGAGCAGCACCGCGCCTTCACCTGCCAGCACGGCGCAAGCCGGTGGACAGCGGCAGCGGGGACGTGCCGGACGGACCAGCGCTTCACGCGGCGGCAGCAATGCATCTGCTCAAGGTTCACCCGCGCCAGCAGCCACAGCCAGCGTAGGCGTGATCGGGGACAGCAACGGCGACGGGATCCTAGACCGCTCCGGAAAAAGCGCCGACAGTGCAGCACTGCCCGGAGTAGCAACGCTGCACAATGCGCTGGGCATAGCACCAGGAACGCCCATCAGCGTACGTCTGCAGCAACCTGTCGATTCAGGCCACGCTCACAATGGAGATACGGTGCGCGGTGTTCTGGCCACGGTGCTTGGCAAGGTGCCGAGTGGCGCCCCAGTCAGCCTGACGGTGGTCGCGGCCGCGCCCGCAGGGCAACTCAGCAGCAACGGCACGCTGTCACTGCAGGTGGTCAGCATCAACGGCGAACAGGTGCTGTCGCAGGTCGTTACCGCCGAGGGCAAAGAGGGCCAGAAGGTTCTGGCAGACGACGCGCCCGCACGCGGTACCGAGGCCATTTTCACCGCAGACCAGCCGATTACCCTGCCCGCGGCCTAGATCTACGCGGGGCTGCTCACCAGTTGAAGCATTTCGGCGGCGTGGCCTTCGGGCTTCACCTTGCGGAACTCAGCCTGCAGCCTGCCTTCACGGTCAAAGATGAACGTAGACCGTTCAATCTTGATCACCGGCTTGCCGTACATGCTGCCCTCGCGGACCACGTCGAACTGCTTGCAGATCTGGAGGTCCGGATCAGCCAGCAGCGGAAATGGCAGCGAAAACTTCTCGGCAAACTTCTTTTGCGCCTTGACGCCATCGCGTGAAATGCCCAGGACGACCGCTCCTGCATGCTTCATCTGCGTTTCCAGATCGCGGAACTCGCAGGCTTCTACCGTGCAGCCTGGCGTGTCGGCACGCGGGTAGAAGAACAGCACGACCGGGCTGCCGCGGAACTGCGAAAGCCGGACTGCCGTACCGTCCTGATCCTGTAACTCAAAGTCGACCGTGTCGCCAATCTGCATGGCAACAGCTTACCAAGCGGGTGGGTGTGGGAAGATGCGAAGCGTGCCACTTCCCTTCACCAGCATTGCCGAACTTTGGCGCTACCCCGTGAAAGGGATGCGCGGCGAGCGGCTGACGCGGCTTGAACTAGATAGTCACGGCGTGGCCGGTGATCGCCGGTTCGCCGTGGAAAGCAGTGGTGCACCGCGAGGCAAACCCCTGCTTTCCGGCGGGGAACGCGCCGCCATGCTGCTGTACACCGCCAGCGGCACAGGGAGGGATGTTTACGTCACCTCGCCTGCGGGTGAGCGTTTCTGCGTGGACGATCCACGTTTACTGGCGGACATGCAGCGCTGCCTGCCCGGCGGCCATGCCCTTCGCCTTGTGCAATCGGCGGTCCCGCTGACCGATGTGCGCCCGGTCGCCGTGCTTGGGAATGGAACCGTGGCCCAATTAGAGCAGGAACTCGGCAGAGCGGTGGATGCGCGCCGCTTCCGCGCCAACATCCTTCTGGATCTGCCCACCGGCTTTGCAGAAGACAGCCTGCCCGGGCAGGACCTGCGTCTAGGTTCGGACGCGGTGCTCCACATCACCGAGCGCGATCCGCGCTGCCGCATTGTTACGCTGGACCCGTCAACCGCAGTCGCTGACCCGGGCATCATGAAGCACCTGGACCGCCACCACGAGGGTCATGTCGGCGTCTATGCCACCGTTGTCTGCACCGGCAGCCTCCGCGTGGGAGACCTCGTAGCGCGGGTGGATGAAGCAAGAGCCTGAAGCCCTGCTGTCACAAATTCCGAATCGTCATCCTGAGCGGAGCGAACGACCCCGACGGACTCAGCTTCAGCAAACCCGACTTGAGGCTCTCTCGCGAACAACATGGGGTGTTCCCGCAGAAAGAGGCAGCAGGTGTGCCTTCCATGGCGGAATGCCGTCCAATATACCGATGAGTCATGCCCAAAAACTTGTGACAACGCGCCTTCGTGCCCTCGCCGCCGTGCTGATCGCGCCGTCTGTCCTGCTGCCCGCGCAGATGCACAAGGTTGCCGCGCCGGAGCAGGTGACGCGTGCCGTGGCAGTGTACGAGTACGTGGGCGACGTGCTGCACCCGAAGGCAGCCCGCCTGATTCCGATTTCGCTGTTCATCAGCGGCCACTTCGAAGACGCTGGCGTGTACCTGGCGCGGCCTATCCCGTTCGCCCTGGACACGGGTTTGCGCTATGAACTGCAGCGGGCAGGTGTCCGGCAGAATTTCTTTGACGTGGTGGCATCGCGCCATTTCACCAGCAGCACGGTCGCGACGGCGAATCCGTTTGACGATGGCTGGTTCGGCTACGGCCGGGTCGCTCCTTTACCTACACCCAAGGCGGCGAAACTGCGGCCAAACTGCGGCAACGGGCATGTGGTGCAGGAGGTGGATACCGCAAAGAAGGACGACGGCAAGCCGCACTTCGGCACCAAGCCGTCTGCCGACGACGCCCCGGCGCCCCAGGCCTCGCGCCGCGGTCGCAGCCCGGCACCGGACCCCTGCGTGCAGGAAGCGGAGGATGACAAGCCGGAGCGCGTTTCGCTGGCAGACGACCGCAAGAAAGACGACGCGCCCGATCCGGAGCGCCCCACCCTGCACCGCTCGCCCGCTACTACCGCCAACAACACCGGGGCCGAAGGCAAGCCGGACAAGAAAGCGCCCAAACCCCCACCCGCGACCATTACCGCCAACGGCAGCCCCGCTGATGATCCGGATCGCCCCACCATCCGCCATCGTGCGACCGACGAAAACGATCCCAACGCGCTGCCGCCCGATCCGGTCGACCTTGCAAGCCGCGAGCGTTCTCCAGCAACCACAAAGGGCGAAGCGGAAGGTAACACTCGCGCAAGCGGCGCAAAGATTGCTCCGTCTTCCGGGAACGACACCGTGGCCGAAGGCGGCAGCATTTCGGCGGGTGACACCTCCAGTGGAGCCCCTGTTCTGCGGCGTGGTCGACTGTCGGCCCCTGCTCCAGAGCCATCTGCGACTGTCAGCAAGCCTGCAACAGCGCGCTCGTCTGCCGTCGCTCCAACTCCTGCGCTATCCGGTGTGGCAATCCCGGCTCCTCTCGACGCAGTAGTGGCTGTAAGCGACGCAAAGGAGCGGGCCCCGCATGACTTTACCTACCACTTCACTTCCCCAACCGAACGCGCAGCTTCTCTAGGCACGCTGCAGGCGATGGCGCTTGCCGTAGTGGCAAACCCGGCCCTGGCCACGGATGCGCCTGACGGTGCTCCCGCCAAGCCAGCAGCTTCCGATCAGGCTGTCGTACCTACGCCACACCGGACCGCCGGAACCGCATCTCGCACCGGTGCACGGTCAACAAGCCGCGCCCATGCTCGCCCTGCTGCGTCATCAGCTGCCTCCTCTGCGCCTTCGCTCACCGGCGAGGAGATGGCCGCGTTCCAGCTCTACTTCAGCGCGCCGGTCACCTACAGCTACACCGCGCGCGTGCCCGCCACCGCGTCCAGCCCGGAGCGCTTTGTTACGGTGATCGCGCAGACCGACGCCGAAGGCAAACTGCAACCTGCCATGCGTTCCGTTACGGATGCGACCCACCTGGACCGCACGCCGCGCTACCGCCTGATTGACGTGGTGGATGCGGACGGCAGCAACCGCGCGTCACTGCTGATGGAACTGCGCGCGCAGCACTCGCGGCAGTTTGCCCTGTACCGTTTGCTGGGCAGCAAGCCTGACCAGATTTTTGTAAGCGGCACAACGCTGCTGTAGGGGCTCCGTAAGCACATGGCGGCTCGGCGATAATCAAGGTCATGCCGTCTGGAGACCTGTTCGCCCCCGAAGCCTCAACCAAGTCACGCGCCGAAGGCACCACGCTGCTGGCGCACTGCGATGGAGGAGCCCGCGGCAATCCCGGCCCATCCGGCTATGGCGCAGTCATCACCACCGAAGACGGCACGGTACTGGCTGAACTCTCGGAGTTCCTGGGGTTCAAGACCAACAACTTCGCGGAGTACAGCGGTTTGCTGGGCGTTCTGCAATGGGCGCTGGACAACGGCCACACGCGCCTGAAAGTCGTCAGCGATTCCTTGCTGATGGTCAACCAAATCCAGGGCAAGTACAAGATCAACAGTCCTGACCTGAAGCCTCTCTACGAAGAAGCCAAGCGGCGCATTGCGAAGCTGGGCTACTTCAACATCACGCACGCCCTGCGCCACAAGAATAAGACCGCTGACCGTCTGGCGAACGAAGCCATGGACCGCGGCACCAGCCGCAAGCCCGCGCCCGGCGCATCCTCGCCCGCTCCGCTGAAGGCAACACCCTACCCAACCAAATCGACCGAGCCACCGGCTCCCCGCCGCATGGATCCCCTGCCACCGGCGCCTCGCTCCACTCTGCCTGCCGCTTCAGCAGCGCCAGCCAACGGCGAGATGCTGCGTGGCTTCGTGAAGGATGGCAGCATCGTTCTGCTGGGCGGCAAGACGCTGCCGGATGGTGTCTTCGTGAAGATCATCCGCGAGTAAACTGCGTGCACGCCTACATGCGCTCGCGGCTGTTCAGAAGCGACGAAGGGCGGTACATACCGGCCCGGTCATGACCAGAAGCTGAGAGCTGCTATTGAGGAACGCGCGGGAGGGCTGCTAAAGCTTCGCGATTTACTTAGCTTAGTGGGCGACCACGTGTCAGGTCGACTCTCAGCAACGGAACTGAGTTCCAAGCTGAAGGTCGTCTTTCCTACTTAGCCAACTCATCCTTTAGTATCTGGCTCACCGTCTTCATATCCGCATGGAGGCCGCTGGCCATGATGCGTTGCTGCACCACGCGCATGGCGGGTCCAATGTCCTTGGGGCCGGGCTTGGTACCGTCTGCAGCCAGGTGCGCGATCGCACCATGGATCACCGCGCGAATCTCGTCGTCGCTGGCGGTCTGCGGCAGATAGGTCTCCAGCAGCCGGATTTCGTCTTGTTCCTTGCTGGCCAGTTCGGGGCGGTTGCCCTTGGCAAACTGCTCGGCGGCGTCCTTGCGCTGCTTGACCATGGTGTTCAGGATGGCGGTCTCTTCGGCGTCGGTCAGCGGCTCGCGCTTGTCGATTTCTTTGCTCTTCATGGCTGACTTTGCCATGCGCAGCGTCTCCAGGCGCAGAGCTTCCTTTGCCTTCATTGCCACAATGATGTCTTTGCCGATCTTTTCGCCGATTGCCGCCATGTGTCCCTCGCTTGTCAGCAGCCAGTTTATCGTTAGCCCGGCATCCTGCGTGCTCGTCAGCCTGCTCGCTCTCTTGTTCGTCATCCTGAGCGTATTCGTCATCCTGAGCGTAGCCGAAGGATCTGCTGTTTCCCTCTGGTAGCACTGCAGCCCGACAGGAAAGCAGGTCCTTCGGCTGCGCACTGCGTGCTCCGCTCAGGATGACGAGACAAAGTAAGGTTTTCAGCTCGGGTATGACGACGGCGCTGCCGGTAAACTATAGGCATATGATCCGCAAGACACGCCTGTTCACGCCCGGTCCGACGCCCCTTCTGCCTGCTGCGCAGTTCGCCATGGCAGCCGCGGACATCCATCACCGCACGCCCGAGTTTCGCGCCCTGTACACGCGCGTCTTAGCGCAACTGAAAGAGTTCGTCGGCACCAAAAACGACGTCATCATCCTGTCGTCGTCCGGCACGGGAGCCATGGAAGCCTCGGTCAGCAACCTGACCTCACCCGGCGACCGCATCCTTGTACTCACCGCCGGTAAGTTCGGCGAACGCTGGACCGCTCTGGGCAAGGCCTTTGGCTGCGCCGTCGACGTCGTGTCCGCACCGTACGGCGAGACGTTCTCCATCGACCAGGTGAAGGCCGCGCTAAAGCTCGAGACGCGCGCCGTCTTTATGCAGGCGACCGAAACCAGCACCGGCGTGCGCCACTGCGTACCCGCCGTCGCCAAGCTGCTGAAGGACACCCACAGCGAAGCCCTGCTAGTGGTCGACGCTATCACCGGGCTGGGAACCAGCCACATCGACATGGATGAGTGGGGCGTAGACGTTCTGATCGGCGGCTCGCAGAAGGCCGTGATGATTCCACCGGGCCTGTCATACCTGGCCTGCAGCGACAGGGCGTGGGACCGCATGGAAGCGACCTACAATCCGCGCTACTACTTTGACCTGCGTAAGGAACGCAAGAACGCAAAGAATGGCGAGAGCGCCTACACGCCTGCCGTTGCGCTGATTGCTGCGCTGGGCGCCGCACTTGACTACATCGCCGCGCAGGGCGAAGGCAGTCTGGCCGAAGGCCGCAAGCGCCTGATCGAAAACGCGGAAACCATCGCTGCGATGACCCGCGCAGCCTGCGAAGCCATGGGCCTGAAGCTGTTCGCGCCTGAGGCTGCATCCGCAGCGGCCACTGCGGTGCTTGCGCCTGAAGGCTTTACCTCGACGCAGTTCGTCAAGGCCCTGAAGTCGCGTTTCGCCGCCATCATTACCGACGGCCAGGGCGAAATGAAGGGGCAGATCTTCCGGATCGCGCACCTTGGCTTCTTCGACTACCTGGACACCATCTCGCTGATCGGCGCGCTGGAACAGGTAGCCGTGCAGGACCTGAAGCTGCCCGGCTTCGAGTTCGGCACCGCACTGGTCGCCGCGCAAAAAACCTACGCGGAACGCAGCGCGACAGCAGCCGCGGATCGCGCCTGCTTCTGTGGCCGCACGGATAACTGCTGCAGCCTGGTTCACCCGGAGTATGGCGCCGGAACGGTGACCCTCTACAAGTAACCGCCCTACAAGAAGAAGGCCCACCTGCATAACCGCAGGCGGGCCTTTCTGTTGTGTGCAGATGTTCGTCATCCTGAGATAAGCATCATGTGCGTAGGTATTTCCTCATCCTGAGCGAAGCACGCAAGGCGTGGGCACCTCGTCATCCTGAGCGGAGCACGAAGTGCGTAGTCGAAGGATCTGCTGTTTTCCCCAAAGCTGCGGCACAGTCCAAAGGAAAGCAGATCCTTCGACTTAGCCCAGGATGACGAGGTTTGGTGACCATCGCCACCGGCACAGTGCGATACTTTGATCGCACATCATGCGCCGCCCATCCCATATCGTTACGCCTCTCCTCGCAGCTGCCGCACTCTCCATCCTTACCGGTTGCCGGCCCAAGGAGATGCAGCGCTGTGTCGACGAAAACAACAACGTCGTCGATGAAAAGCTGTGTGCGGGCCAGCCGCAGCAGGTGGTGCACCAGCAGCCAGACGGCCACGGGGGCTTTGTGCCGATGTTCATCCCCATGTATCGCAACTACTACGGTGGTGGCGGAGGGTACGGGATGGGTTCGCGCGTATATGGCGGTGGCTACTCGCAGGTGCCTGGCCGTAGCTACTCTTCTGCCAGCAGCGGCTTCTTTGGCAGGCTTGGAGCCGGTGCGCGTGGCATTTCGCGTGGCGGCTTCGGATCGTCGTTCGGCGGCGGAGGGGAATAGATGCAGCGCAAATTGATGCAGCCGCGTGATGGTTGGCAGGCAAAGGTCGAGACAGCGGGCCTGACGTTCCACTCGCCGGAAGACCTTGCAGCAGAAGGCGCGGTGTACTGGGACGAGTCGGCTTGCTACAGCTTTTCTGCGCGCGAGATCGACACGCTGGAAGCCGCAGCGAACGAGTTGCAGACCATGTGCCTGGCCGCGGCGCAGCACGTCATCGATCGCAAACGCTACGCCGACCTAACGATCCCACCCGCTGCTATCCCACTGATCGAGCAGGCCTGGAACGCAGAGCCGCCCGCGCTGTACGGCCGCTTCGACCTGATGTACGACGGCAGCCAGCCCCCCAAGCTGCTGGAATACAACGCGGACACGCCCACCTCACTGATCGAAGCCGCCGTGACGCAGTGGACATGGCTACAGGACGTTGCACCGGACGCAGACCAGTTCAACAGCCTGCACGAGCGGCTGATTGCCAAGTGGCGAGACATTGCGCCGTACCTGAAGCAGCCGGTCCACTTCGCCAGCGCAGATACGGAAGAGGACGTCCTCACCGTCGTCTACCTGCGCGACACCGCGGAGCAGGCCGGACTGAAAACCGCGCAGTTGCTGATGGAAGAAATTGGATGGGCAGAGGATGCGGGCTGTTTTGTTGACCTGGAAAACCAGCCCATCCAGACCCTGTTCAAGCTGTACCCGTGGGAAAGCCTGCTGGCAGAGGAGTTTGGGGCGGCTGCCATCGGCACCTACAACAACGTCACGTGGATCGAACCCATCTGGAAGATGTTGCTGTCGAACAAGGGCATCCTGCCCATCCTGTGGGAGCTGTACCCGAACCATCCCCTGCTGCTGGAAGCGTACTTCGACGAACCACACGGCATGACCAGCTACCTTCGGAAGCCTCTGCTTTCACGTGAAGGCGCAAACATCACCGCGGTCACACCCATTGGATCGCAAAGCACAGACGGACCATACGGCAATGGGCGGTTCGTTTGCCAACGCATGGTGGAACCTGCAGTCTTCACCGCGCGCGACGGCACGCCACGCTTCCCGGTTTTGGGCCTGTGGATGATCGACCAGGAGTGCGGCGGCATGGGCATTCGCGAATCGCGTACGCCGGTCACGGGGAATCTCAGCTCGTTTGTGCCACACCTATTTCGGTAGGTCTTCCGAACGCTAGTGCTTCTCTTCGATCGACTCCACCGATTCGCTGTTCACGTCGAACAGGCGGCAGCTTTCCGTGACCTGGTGGAAGCGGTACGACGGATGCATGAACAGGCCGATGCGGGCGTCGCCTGAACCCCACACCTCCTGCACCAGCCAGACGCCGTCGTTCTTTGGGGCACTGATCACGTGCAGCAGAAATCCCTTGTGGATGTTGGCCAAGAGGCCGCCACCCATCTTCACGTCGCGCACACCCTGCACGTTGGTGTCCTGGACGTGGCCGCTTTCTTCATCGACGGCTACCGTGCCCTGCATGGCTTCCACGGCCCGCTCCAGCATGCCGTTCGCTTTGGCATTCGGGTCGCCAATGCCGTCGAACACGATGGTGGGCCGGCCCGCAACCATCACACGGCGCTCGTTCGTCAGCTTGATGAGGCGCAGAATTTCCGTCTGGCTGATGCCGTTCGGGTTTGCCTTGCCTTTTTCCGCGTCGTCGATCTGCTTCTTGACGCGGTCGATTTCCTTCTTTGCTTCGCCGCCGGTCAAAGGCTTGCCGTTATGGGTAACGGTCTGGGTAATCTGCCGGGCTTTGACGAAGAAGATTTCGCGCTCATCCTCCTCCAGCTTCTTTGTGCCACCTTTCGGGTCAAGCTGCGTCGTTTCGGTCTTCACCCGGCACAGGTATCGCTCCCGCTGTTTTTCTGTGGCCTGATTTTGCTGCAGCGCTCGAGCTCGAAGCGCCTCGATATTGGGCAGAGGCCTTTCCTGCGCTCCTGCAACCAGCAGCACAAAGAGCGGCAATGCAGCGATGGAACCGATACGCGGCAGACTGGATGCAGCCGCGCACTGCCTATAAACATGCGCCATGCTCAGTACGATGCAATAGCCAGCCAGTGGTCTCATTCGTTTCTGCACTCTGTGGGTCCAGGACAACTTTAAAGGGAATGCAGCGTCCATTGCAGTGAGTGGTGCGAAGCACAGCAGCAGCTTTGCAACCGGAGGATAAAGAAGTGACCCAGCAGGAACAGCAGCTTCTAAACGGACTGATTGAACGTGTAAACGGCACCCAGCTTCCCAACAAAGACGGCGAAGCGGAGCAGTTGCTGGGCACGGCGTTCAGCAAGAATCCGGATGCGCTTTACATCCTTTGCCAGACGGTTCTGGTGCAGCAGTTTGCCATGGATAATGCACAGCGGCAGTTAACGGACGCACGCGCCGAGATTGCCAGCCTGAAGCAGGCTGGCACCAAGCCACAGGAGCATGGCAGCTTCCTTGGCAACCTGTTTGGCCTGGGCAAAAGCGACAACGACCCGCAGCAGGGTCAGTTACAACCCACGCCGACTAATTCACAGGGTTATGGGACCGGCCAGCCCGGCTATGCACCGGTCCACAACCCGGGTGTACCCGCATATGGCATTCCGCAACCACCCCCAATGCAGCAGGGCTACGGTTACGGTCAGCAACCTGGATATGGCGGCGGCATGCCCATGGGCGGTGGCGGCAGCATGTTTGGCGGTGGTGGCGGATTTTTGCAGGGAGCCATGCAGACCGCGGCAGGCGTCGTTGCCGGAGAGTTCGCCTTCAAGGCCATTGAAGACGTTTTTCACGGGTTTGGTGGCGGCGGACGGGGCTTCGAAGGCGGCAACGAGGTCGTGAATAACTACTCCAGCGACGACTCCGGTTCGCGGGACAGTGGCGGCTTTGGCGACCGGCTGCGCGATGCCGATGGCCTGGGTGGCGGCATCAGCCCGGACATTGAAGACCGCCGCGGTGAGTCGCACGGCTTCTTCGGCAGCGCAGATGATGGCGGGGACGTCTCCGGCTTCGCGGATGACGACAGTGGGAATGATGCCGCTGACTTTGATAGCAACAGCAGCGGCTTTGACGATGGCGGTTCCAGCGGGAACGACGACAACGGCTTCTAAGCCGTGCCGGGAGTGCGTCACGGCCTTACTGGGCGGTGACGCGCTCCCAAAAGCTGGAAGTCAGCAACGGGTCTTTATACTTTGCAAATTGCTGCCACTGCGGGTACGCCGTTTGGAACTGTGCCGCGGTCATTCGAGCATCCTTGGCCGGGTACAACTTGCCACCATAATCGAGCGTCATGCTGGCCAGCCGGTCGAACAGCGGGAAGCTCTTGTCCGGCTTGATAGGAAAGTCCAGCGCCAGCGTGATACCCGGCTGCGGGAAACTCATCATGCCTGGAGAGGGCTTGTCGCCGAAGGCCTTCAGGACAGCAAGAAAGCTGGCCAGGCCGCTCTTAGCGACTTCGTTCAGAATGGCAATGGTGCCTTCACGCGCGCTTTCCCACGGAATGGCGTACTGGAACTGCAGGAGGCCGCTCTTGCCGTAAAGGCGATTCCAGTGCAGTACCTTGTCCAGCGGGTAGAAGAACGGCTCGTAATCCTGCAGGTTGCGCACGCGCGTCTTCACCTGCTT
>JBPBPZ010000284.1:0-12520 GCA_050954525.1 Janthinobacterium lividum | reverse complement strand
GGGCCAAATACGGCTTCCACATCGATCAGTGCCTCCACAATGCGGTGCGGAGTCTCGTAAAAGATCTGCGTTGCTGGCTCCGCAGCGGCTTTGACCTCTGAAAGCACCTGCTCCAGCGCCGATCGGCGCTCACCCGGCTTGGAGGGCAGGAAGCCCCGAAACACGAAGCGCTCCGTGGGCAGGCCGCTTGCGGTAAGCGCGCTCAGGGCTGCATTGGCACCCGGAATGGCGAACACCGGCACACCAGCCTCCGCAGCCACACGGACAATTTCCTCGCCCGGATCGGCAA
Organism: Janthinobacterium lividum; assembly: GCA_050954525.1. Classification (GTDB taxonomy): domain Bacteria; phylum Acidobacteriota; class Terriglobia; order Terriglobales; family Acidobacteriaceae; genus Terriglobus. The sequence goes on along the minus strand of JBPBPZ010000284.1, from coordinate 12,231 downwards.
TGCCCGGCATGCCTGCGTCGCTGACTACGGCGATGCGGGCGCCCGCCTGCAGCTGCGCCACCAGCTCTTCTGCCCGGCTGCGTTCGTTGTGCAGGTGGTAGCTGACGGTGGGCGTGCTAATGCCGAAATGGTGCAGCAGCTTGCCAGTCTGCCGGGTATCTTCGCAGGCGATGCGATCCACTGTGCGTAGAACTCGCAGCGCACGCAGGGTGATGTCTTCCAGGTTGCCGATAGGGGTCGCCACCAGGTACAGCCCCGGTGCGAGTTTCGGGTCCGGTGGTGCCTCTGTGTTGATCTCAGCCACGTCGGCCTGCCAGGCTCAGGATGCGCTTGGTTCGTCCCAGCACTGCCATAGACCGCGAGAGATTGCCGGGCGTAAGAATGCCAATGATCCTGTCATCGGCCACTACGGGCACCAGTTGTGCGCCCTGGCTTGCCTGAACACGCTGCAGGGCAGGGATCAGAGGGTCGTCCGGAGCAACCACCTCAATCGTGCGCGTCATCACGCTCTGCACATAGCTGTTGGGGTCGGTTCGAAGTGCGTTCAGCAGTGTTTCCCGGCTAACAGCACCCACCAGCAAGGGTCCTCGCACGACGGGGAACACGTCCTGCAGCGAAGACACGCTGGACCGAAGGGCGTCTTCCAGGGTGTCCGACGCGGCGACTGTAGAGAACTCCCGCAACATGACTTCGGAGACAGCGATCTGCTCCGCGGCAGAACTTGCAAGCGCGTTTACTGCCTCAGCCCGGCCCGTCAGCAGCAGCGACAACCCCATGATGACCATCCACGTGTTTTGCATGGCCGCACCCAGCACCACCAGCACAAGGGCGATGCCCTGGCTGACGCCTGCTGAGGCCCGTGCGCCCGGCCCAGCTCCCTGCACCCGCCGAAACTGCTGCCGCAACACCAGTCCGGCGTCCAGCGGCAAGGCAGGCAAAAGATTCAGGCCGCCGAGCAGCACCTGCGCCCAAATAGCCGAACGCAGCAGATGTGATGGTCCGAACCAAGGCCGCTCAAACAGGTTGATGTGCGAGGTGGCGGAGTACATCAAGAGCGCCATGGTTAAACCGGCAAAGAAGTTGGCGAGCGGGCCGGCCAAAGCCAGCAGGCGCTCGGTGCCTTCCGCGAGAGGTGGGCCACTTTCACTGGTCTGCGGTGCCGCACCTGTGGGCAGCAGGACCAGCCGTGTGACCTGCAGGCCTGCCGCGGCGGACGCGACCGTACGGCCAATTTCACGTACCAGCACAGCGGCTACCAGCAGCAGCCAAAGTGCGATGCCCCGAAAACCCGCGTCGCTGACGGCGGAAGAAACCATCACCATTACGGGCAGCAACAGAACAGTCAGCGCATGCAGCCGCAGCTCCACACCAAAGTATTTGCCCAGGGAAAGTGACCAGCCGCGCATCGTTTGATTGTAGTTCCGCCATTCCCGGCACGTGCGCCCTGTATGATCGCGTTCGAATATGCGCGTCATTGCAGGTACCTTTCGGTCGCGTCCGCTCCAGGCGCCTCGCGGCACATCCACACGCCCCACCAGCGACCGGCTTCGTGAAACCCTGTTCAATGTGCTTGGCGCACGCGTGCCCGGTGCCCGGTTTCTGGACCTCTATGCCGGTTCGGGCGCGGTCGGTATCGAGGCGATCTCTCGCGGTGCTGCAGAGGTGATCTTTGCGGAAAAGCACGCACCCGCGCTGGCCGCCATTCGCGCCAATCTGCGGACCCTCTCCATCAGAGCTGGTTTCCAGGTGGACGCAGGCGGAACGGCGACGCTGCTGAAACGGCTCGGAGTCGAAGCCCTCGCCAAGAGCGACTTCGCACCCTTCGATCTGGTCTTCCTGGACCCGCCCTACGATGATGCGGATGAATACCGGCGGACGCTGACGACGCTGGGCGAAGCCGTGTTTCTGCACCCCGGGGCGCTTGTCATCGCTGAACACACGCGCAAGCAGCCGCTGCTGGACCGGTACGGAAATCTTGCCCGCACACGCACGCTGCTGCAGGGCGATGCTTCGCTCTCGTTCTATGCGCCGTCAGAGCAGGCCGATCCTGTGCCCGACCTCGTACCGTAGAGCCAGTTGCCATCAGGGCAGGTACCCACCGCCGGACAGTTCCCGCGTGCCGAGATCCAGCGCGAACGGTACCTCCTGGTCGGTTCGCATGTGCCAGCCGGTGCCATGCAGAACGCCGTCCTCTATGCCCGTGACGGCCACGCCTTCCCAACTCAGACGCGGACTGGCCCAGGCACCGTCGGCCCCAAGGACATATGCCCCGTGGAACCCGACCAGCACCAGCGCTGGAACAGCAGCCGCTGCGTACACGGCTACAACTGGACGCATCGGCAATAGTTCCGTCCGATCCGGTTCCGTGGTCGGGATCGCGTAAGCGTACCCGCCCGCCACGGCCAGCAGGGTATCTGCATTCGGCGTGGCCCAGATGCCGGTGGCTACGCCACGGCCAGCAAACCCGAGCGCGCACTGCGCCAGCAGGGTCCCGCCCATGCGAGGCGTCACCTCCAGCCAGAGCGCACCTCGCGCCAGGGCATCCTCTTCGCCGGGCACTGCCATGGGGAAGACGAACTGCCGGGCAGGAGCGATCATGGGTGCGCCCGGCAGGACCTTTGCCTGCCAGCTTCGCGCGAAGATGTCTAATTCATTCACAATCAAAGCGAATGCTCCCAACCGCCAGCCGCCATGGGCCTGCTTCCGCCGGATGACCTCAGCAGGATCTCCGTGCTCCTGGTGATCTTTCCAATGCGCGTGACCGGAACCCCCCGGACCCTGCGAGGTACCGGCACGCCTTCCGGAACGGTAAACAGTAGTTCGTAATCTTCGCCGCCGTTCAGGGCCAGGTCCATGGCAATCTCCGGGCGTTTGCCTGCGAGTAACGGGTGCAACGGGATGCTATCAGCATCAACAATGGCGCCTGTGCCCGACTCCGCACAGAGGTGTCGTAGGTCGGTTGACAAGCCGTCACTCAGGTCAATCGCAGCCGTGGCCAGGCCAGCGCGCCGGAGCCGCTCCCCCACAAGCAGGCGAGGTGCAGGGAACAGGTGGGGATGGTCCAGTCCGTTCACTGCCCTGCGAAAGCGCGCCGGCTTCTCAGATAGCAGCTCCAGCTCGGCAGCCGCACCGCCCAGGCTGCCAGTCACGTACAGCAGATCTCCGGTGCGCGCACCGCTGCGGCGCAGCTCCGATCCGCGGGGTGCCGAACCCAGCAGGACAATGTCCGCGAGGATCGCTTCGCCCGGGGCGGTTGCGGTGTCGCCACCAGCCAGTGAGGTTCCAGTCTGCTCCGCCAGGGCAAGCAGACCGGCAAAGAAATCATCGACCCAACGCCTGCCGGTAGCTCTGCGTGTGAACCCTCCCGGCAAGGCCAGCGACAGAAATGCTGCCAGCGGCTTCGCCCCCATGGCTGCCAGGTCGCTCAGGCCCCGTGCCAGGCAGCGATGGCCAACGGACACTGCGGGGTGCCACTCGCGCCGAAAATGCCGACCCTCCAGTGAGAAATCGGTGGTTACAAGAATGTCATGGCCCCGGGGCGGGCGAAGTACGGCGCAGTCATCGCCGATGCCTAGCCGCACCGGGTCACGGGCAGCAGCGGTGCGCGTGCGCAAAGCCTGAATCAGCGCGAGTTCGCCAGGAGGTGCCATATCCCAAGCGTACAAGTGATGCGTGGGCACGTCCGATCCGGTGCATCTCGCACCGGCAACGGAACGGCAATCCTCTTGCGGGAGGACTGCCCCGATGACAGAACTCTTACGCTTGATGCCTGCCAACCCGTTTACCGTGAGACACCATCAAGGTAGACTGACTGTGCTAAAGAACTACACGGACATATCGGCAATTGCGAATCGCATTCCGTGGCAAGGATTCTACGTTGAAGAAGAACTTCTATCTCGTTCTGGTCTCCCGTGAAGAAGATGGCTCGCTGCGTCGGCTGCCAGTGCCGTTGCACCTTGTCTGGGTTGTCGCGAGCGCTGCCCTGATTGGCCTGTTCACGGTAGCTGGCCTGGCGGGATCGTACTCACGGATGTTGCTGAAAACAGAACGCTTCAACCAGCTGCGGCGTGAGCATGATGCACTGCGCGGCGACTATGTGCGGCTGGAAAAGCGAGAGCACGAGAAGGAAGTGCAAGCCGCATCGCTTGGAGCCTTGGCAAGCGAGGTCTCCGCGCTGTATGGCCTCACCGCGCGCGGCATCGCGGGAGGAGCGCAGGGCAGCGTGCAGTTTCTTGGCAAGAGCTTCCACAAGCCGAAATCGGCAGGCGTGCAGTCCACCGCGCAACTGGTGGATACCTCCTCAGACACGAGCTTTACCAACGGCAGCTACTACAAGTCGGTGGCAGACTTCTACGCCCTTCGGAACAAGGCTTTCGATGGTTCTGCCACGCGAGCTATTACGGGCAGCCTGACGACTTCTCCGCTGGATGAGCCCAGGTTCGGTTCTGACGTTGCTGGCAACATGCCGTCGCTCTGGCCCCTGACCGGCCCCATCACGTCACCCTTTGGAGCACGTGAAGACCCCATGCTTGGCCACGGTGAAGGTGAGTTCCACAAAGGCGTCGACATTTCTGCGCCGTTCGGAACACCCATCCGTGCGACGGCAGACGGCGTTGTTGTGTCTGCCGCTGTCGGGAATGGTTATGGCAAGGAAGTGGTGCTGGACCATGGCAGCGGCGTTCACACCATCTACGCGCACATGTCAGGATTCCATGTGTCGGCTGGCGATGACGTGGTTCGTGGGCAGATTATTGGCTACGTGGGCATGACCGGTCGGTCCACTGGGGCACATGTTCATTACGAGGTGCGGCTGCGGGATGTCGCGGTGAATCCGCACAAGTACCTGCGCGCCACAATCAACGAGCCGAACACGGTACTTGCCAGCAGGTAAGCGCCTGCAAGTACCGTGCATTCAATAGGTCAGCGCACACCTACGGGTTTGTTGTTGTTCCATTCATCCGCGACGACACCGATGGTCTGCAGCGTATCGATGGCTTTTTCAATCGTGCGCCGCAGTTGTGGCTGGGCTGCTGCGGGGGCGTCGTGCGCTTCTTCGATAGCAACGACTCGACCATAGGGCCAGGCTTCCTTTGGTATGGAATTGAGCGCCTCTGCCAGATGTGACGGATCAATGTTCAGGATCTGCCGACGTGCCGCTTCGGGTCGCAGCATCGTTCCCTTGCCCAGGTCCGAGGGGTTGGCGTCGGGCATCAACACGTGCAGGGAAATCATTTTCTCCTGCACAGTCAACGACGGGTTCTGCCAGTCGTTCATGTCGCTTACGGACATGTAAAGGTTTTTTGAAGGCGGTGGGATGCGGCTCAGGTCTCGCCGGGCGTCGTCCACCTGCATCCTGGTTTCGCTCTCTGTGGCTGGCGGGGCTGCGCTGCGGCAGCCCGCCAATGGAAAGAGACTAAATGCACTGAGAGCTAGAAGAACTCGCACAATCACGGGGTCTGGATGCCTTTCATATCAGTCTTTGTCCGCGCGGGTCGTTTAGACGGTCTTGATGTTGCCGTTCACGCCATTGGGAAAGAAACCGCCCTTGGCTGTGCCTGCCGTGCCATTTGCGTACACAATGGACAACACCTGGGATGCGGTGCGTTGGAAGGCAAACCCAAGGTAGGTATTGTTTTGCCCAACAGTACCGTTTGCCGCCGTGGCGAAAAAGCCGCCCGTTGCGGTGGTTGGCCCGGCCTCTGCCAGGGCCACGGTACCAGGATCAGCCGGCTTCACGTCGTAACCGTCTGCGGGAACGTAGCCTGGCAGGCTTGCGGGATAGGCGGCACCCTGCTGCACGGCCAGCAGCCGAAGCGCACCTGCGTGGAATCCTTCAACGGCCAGAATTTGAGCGGCAGCCGTGACGTTGTTGCCGGTCAGGCTGGCGGCGGAACCGGTGTAGGCCGTGACGCCCACATCTTCGAATAAACGTGCAACCGGCAGGTAATTGCTCGCGGAGATTGCTGCCAGCGCCGCCAGGTTGATCTGAGGGCGAGCGATCGCAACCGGCCCCAGGGCGGTGCGGAGTGCCGAGACGTGGGAAGCTTCGTCAAACAGGATCTCTGCGAAAAGATCATTGACCTGGGCGTTGGGAAACGTAATTTGGGCGGGCGTGCCGGTGGGCGCTGGGCCACCACCGGTCAGGCTGCCATCCAGATCTTTGCCGGTGACGATATAGCTGTAAAAAGTCGCTTCCAGGTACTCAAGGTTCAGGGCAAAGTTCAGAACATCCACTTCGGCCTGGCTGGCGGCATCCACATACGGCAGGGTAGCGTCACTGCAGCCCAGCACGGCGGTACCAGCCACGGCAGCCGTCGCAAGGCCGACCCCGGTCAGAAAGCGACGCCGGTTCAGTGCACTGCGTACTTCTATCTGGCTGGTCGTCTGCTCATCGTCGATTGGGGGCATTTGAGAGGCAGGCATTCGTGGGGCTCCTTTGCAAGGCAGACAGGTCGCTGCAACAAAGGTGGATGCAGGCTGAAGGTTGTTTGTTAGTAGGCGGAAATGGGAAAAAGTGCAATGGGTGTTCTGGTTGATTCCCATGTGAGACCTGCAGAAGGGGCAAAGCTCCTGCAATTTTCAAGATTCTGCATTCGGAGGCGGCCCTGTGGACGTATAGACATACTAGGGGCTTCCACCCAAGGAGATATCGCACATGGCAGAGAAGAACGAAACACTGGCACGATTGACCGACGGCATCTTGCAGTTTCAGCGCGAGGTGTACCCCGCGCGTAAAGAAGAGTTCGAGTATGCAGCGCAAAACCCGCAGAAGCCGCACACCCTGCTGATTACCTGTGCCGATTCGCGGATCGACCCGGAAGCCCTTACGCAGAGCGGTGCGGGCCAGATTTTCGTTACCCGGAACATCGGCAATATGGTTCCGCCCTATGGTGAAATGCTGGGCGGCGTAAGCGCGGTGATCGAGTACGCGGTAGACGCCCTGGGCGTGCAGCATGTGGTGATCTGCGGCCATACCGACTGCGGTGCCATGAAGGGCATCTTGGCCGCACCAGGATCGCTTGACAGCATGCCCACGGTGAAGCGCTGGCTGCGCAATGCCGACGCCGCAAAGCGGGTGGCAGCCACCATCGACAACGGCACACCGTCGCTGCACACGGTGACGGAACAGAACGTCATGCTGCAGATGCAGCACCTGCGCACCCACCCCTCCGTTGCCGGAGCGGTCGCCCGCGGCGCCTTGACCATCTCTGGTTGGGTCTACGACATTGCCGCAGGAGATGTACGCATCTTCAACGAGGCAGACAGCCGCTTTGTCTCAGTGCGCGAAACTGCCGCTGCGCCCGCGTCGGTGGAGACAACCGCATGATCGTTCCACACTCGCCGCAACTGCGCCGTTTGCTGGCTTATGTGGGCCTGCCTCTGCTGCTGCTGTTTCTGTACGACGCAGCCATTGTGTTGCTGTTCCAGGTGGCTGGGTGGAAGTGGATCGCCCTGCCGCACATTCCGCTGGCACTGTTTGGGTCTGCCATTGGCTTGATTGTGGCCTTCCGCAACAACAGCAGCTACGGCCGCTGGTGGGAGGCACGCACGCTGTGGGGCGGCATCGTGAACAACTCGCGTTCGTGGGCTCGCCAGGTGCTTTCTTCCATTGCACCGCAGAAAGAGGAAGATCGTGAGGCGGTTCGCACCGCGCAGTGCCGCATGGTCCTTCTCCAAATTGCGTGGGTACATGCGCTTCGCCAGCAACTGCGTGGCCAGCCGCCCTTGGACGAACTGCACGGCCTGCTGACAGAAGACGATCTGGTTGCACTCAAGGGACAGAAGAACATCCCCTTTGCCATTCAGATCTGGCAGGGTGAGTTGGTGCGGGAAGCGTTGGAGAAGGATTGGATTGATAGTCTGCAGTGGTCAGCGCTGGACAGCACGCTGAACGATCTGGCCGACCTGCAGGGAGGTTCTGAACGCATCAAGAACACACCCATGCCAAAGCAGTACGCCTTTTTCCCGCAGCTGTTCACAAGGATGTACTGTCTTCTGCTGCCGCTTGCGCTGGTGCTGAACATGGGCTGGTTTACGCCACTGGGCTCTACCCTGGTGGGCTTCATCTTTATCGCGCTCGACAAGATTGGGCGCGATCTGGAAGATCCATTCGAGAACACGATCTACGATATTCCGCTGTCATCCATGTCGCGGACCATCGAGATCAACCTGCGACAGGCACTCGGTGAACGGTCACTGCCGGAAGCGTTGCAGCCTGTAGCCGGCGTTCTCTGGTAATACTTTCGGGGCACTGATTTGTACAGCACCACAGACCGGGCTCTTACCCGGTCTGTGGTGCTTTGATCCACAACAAATCAGTTGAGACGCACCTGGATCTTCGTGAACTTGCCGGGATGGGCGCTCCACTCCGCTAGTATGGCGGGTGCATCATCGATGTCCACGGTTGTCGAGACAGCATCCTGCACTGGAAAGCTGCCGTGTTCCAGCATGTCCATCACGAAGCGAAAATCTTCAGGCTGAGCATTTCGCGCACCCAGGATGTCGAGTTCCTTCTGTACAAACAGGCGAGTTTCGTAAGCCACCGGTTCCTTGGCGTAGCCGATGTACACCACGCGTCCGGTAAAAGCCACTTCTTCTACAGCTGCTCGAAAGGTCTGTGGCAGGCCGACTGCCTCCACAAATACATCCGGCCCTCGACCTTCTGTCCAGCGTTTCAGGTTTTCGTGCAAGTCCGCTGTGTCGACGTTTAACAGGTGCGTGGCCCCGCTTTTCCGGGCAATCTCAAGCTTGTCGTCGTCGCGGTCAATCGCAATGACCTTGGCCTTGCGGTATGCTGCCGCGGCAATGGCTCCAAGACCCACTCCGCCACACCCAAAGACTGCAACCGTATCGTCAGCTTCCACGCGGCCGCGTCCGATGGCATGTGCTCCCACGGTCAGGGGCTCTACGAGCGCCAAAGCTTCCAAGGGCAGTTGCGACGGGTAGACGTTTCTCGCGGGTACTGAAATGTACTCCGTCATGCCACCATCGCGCTGCACGCCAAGCGTCTGGTTGAACTGGCAGGCGTTTGCCCGGCCGCGCAGGCAAGCGGGACAAAGGCCACATGCCGTGTAGGGCGAGAGTGTCACGTTTGTGCCAGTTACAAGCCCGCTATCGCCGCCATCCACAACGGTCGCCGCAATTTCATGGCCCAGGACGCGCGGGTAAGAAACCATCGGATTGCGTCCCAGATAGGTGGTCATGTCGCTCCCGCACATCCCAACCAGGCGAACCTGTAGAAGCACTTCTCCTTCTCCCCGATGTGGAGGTGCGATCTCTCGCACTGCTGCTTTTCCGGGTTCCTCAACAACCAGGGCCTTCATGTCTTCTCCAATTACTGCGGGTCATCCTTGTGCCTGCTTGACGCAAGCTGGTTCGCGCTACTGCTCCGGGTGCAAGTGCATCTTCAGAAAGTCGACGTAAATAGCCCAGTCCGTGGGAACCATGCCGTGGCCGCCGTCGTGCATGTAGTACGCCAGGTCGTGCAGGATGGGCTGCTTCGCGTCCGGCCAGGTGGTCGTGCCCAGGTCCTGCTTGCCCAGCATCTGGTAAACCGGCCCAGCAGCCACTGCCGCCAGAAACTCGCCCTTCGGATCGGACCAGTAATCGGTGTTGCCGGTCTGTAGCAGCAGCGGTCGTGGTGCCACCAGCGCGATCAAGAGGTTCGCATCCATTGGCGCAGGGTCGGGAAAGCCTGCGTACTTCGCATAGTTTGCTGCGAACTGGTAAGGAAACCGGCCTTTTGCGGTGAGGTGCGCGACTGTCTCACCGTAGTTGCGATGGCTGAGTGCGGCACCACCTTCGCCGGAACAGCTGGCGATGACCGCGGCGAACCGCTCGTCGTGCGCGCCCGCCCACATCACCGTTTTACCCAGGCGCGAGACACCGTGAATGGCGACCCGCTTGGCATCCACACCCGGATCGGTCTCGAAGTAATCCTGCACGCGGCTCATGCCCCAGGCCCATGCGGCGATGGAACCCCAAGCGTCGGCAGGCCGGGACGCGGCGCTCTTCAGGTAAGCCGCGCGGATACCGTTGGAGAAACCATCCTCATAGTCGGGCTCCACGTCACCGTAGTAAAACGTGGCAACGCCGATTCCAGCATCCAGCAGGGCAGCCGCATCAATGTGACCGAAGGCACGGCCCCCGGCGGGAGCGTCGACCCGTGTGTTCGTCTTCGGGTCCCAAACCTGAACAGGCCGAATACCTGGATCGTCCACGGCGTTCTGTGGAGCTCCAAAGTTGATGCTCAGGAGCATGGGCACGGGCTTTTTGGCAGCGGCCTGCTTTGCGGGCAGGTACTCCAGCAGGTTGATGTGCGGTCCCGTCTTCTCCTGGTTGAGATAAATCACGACCTGCCTGCGCAGTGCCTTGCCATTCAGCGCAGGTGTGCCCTTGTCGAAGACGTCGAAGCTCTCACCGGCGGGGCGGCCCGGAGCAACGCCAAACTGCTGGGTCTCAAATAGCCTGACAAGCTCGGGCCTGCGCCGCGTCGTCCATGCTTTCGCATCCAGAACGACTTTGCCGTCGCCCATGACGAGCGGGCTGGGCAGGGTGTAGGTGCCCACCTCGGCTTCGTCGTAGTTCACGGGAATGCCGGCTACATCCGCAGGCTTGTTCGGCGCTCCCTGGGGCGTTGATGGAGCGGAAACGCCCGAAACCGTCGAACCGGATGGCGCTGCCGCAACCGGAGCCGTTTGCGCAGCGGAATGGCACGCGAAAACCGCGGAAAAAGCAAGGGAAAGAGCAGCTAAACGCATGTTTGGTCGCCTACCGGGCAGAACTGTGGAGACTGCCAAAGGCAGACAGTCTCTCGGCAGCAAACTTATGTCCTGCGGGGCAGGATGGTCAAACCCGCAACGGCTCCACGCAAACAACTAGTCAGAAAGCAGGCTGCTGATCAGCGCCTTCTTGGGTGCGCGCGCTGGCGGCGGTGTCTCATGTAGTCGCCCGTCTCGCACGTACACGATGCGGTCCGCAATCGCTGCCGCCTCCGGATTGTGGGTGATCATCAGCACGGTTTGCCCCAGCTCCTTTGCGGCGTGACGCAGCATTTCCAATACTGTGTCGGAGTTTTCCGTATCCAGGTTGCCAGTGGGCTCGTCGGCCAGGATGATGGCGGGTTTTGTAATCAGGGCGCGCGCTATGGCAACGCGCTGCTGCTCTCCGCCGGAAAGCTCACTTGGACGGCTATCCAGCCGGTTTTCGATGCGCAGCAGTTCTGCGAGCTTGGTCAGCAGGCCACCGTCCAACGGCTTACCGGTGTCGGCGATGCTGTGCGCAAGCTCGATGTTGCCGCGAGCGGTCAGGGTCGGCAGCAGGTTGAAGCGTTGAAAGACAAAACCGATCTTTTCGCCGCGTTTACGCGTCCGATCCGCGTCGGAAAGGCTGCTGAAATCGACACCATCAATGGTGACCGAACCGCCGCTTGCACGCGTCAGCCCACCCAGCAGGTAGAACAGCGTCGACTTACCCGATCCGGATGGACCGACGATTGCGATGAACTCGCCACGATCGACGGTAAAGGTGGCATCGCGCAGGGCATGGGTTTCAATCTTGCCAGAGCGATAGGTCTTGCCAAGTTGGCGGGCGACAATAATGGGCGGCATGGACCCATCCAGTCTAACGCGGCATCATGCCGTCGCAGAGCGGACGGTCATAAGACTGGCGATATCGGTCGCGTGCTGCGGATCGGACAGAAACACTACGTCCACGTGCAACGTCAGAATGGAGGACACACCGCGTCGGTTTGGCAGGTGCATGCAGCAGTTGCAACGCTCCACCAGCATGCGGTGACTTTCGCGCGACAGTTCCAGCCCGCTGCTCAACAATGCGCCATACACTTCCGGTAGGCACTGTTGTTGCACCTCGAGGTTCATCTCGACCGCGTTGGCCGAGATCTGGCGTCGGTCCAGCATCCATCCGCCTGCGCCATCGATCGCTGCGGCCAGTTCGGGCAAAAGCGCCCCGCGTTCCAGATAGGTAAAGCTCTGGATGTGGAATTCGGTTTGGATTTCATCTTGATTCACAATCCACTTATCGGCGTAGAGGGGAAGCACTCCCATGTACTGTTCCGCGACTCCGTACCATGCTTACAACGCGTGTTACCGTGGGCAGAATCGCATCTGCACATGGCTGGGAGGGCAATGATCTTGATCGTTGGCACAGGGATCGACGTCGCGGAGATCGCTCGTATTCAGCAGGCTGTGGAGCGTTTCGGCGAGCGTTTTC